>JBDSRN010000046.1:0-5314 GCA_039929265.1 Steroidobacteraceae bacterium
CGCCAGCAGAAGCTTGATCGCGAGCAGGTTGTCTTCGCCGAAATTCGCGGTCTCCCGCATCTTCTCGAACAACCGGGCGAGTTCGTCGGCGCCGAGAGCGCGGCTTCGCGGCCGCTCTGTTCCACCAGCATCGAGGCGAGGTGAGAAATCCGCCGCTGGGTTGCTGGTGACGAGCCGACGTCGCACGCCAAACGCGAAGATGCGCCGGGTGAACCGAAGCAAATCATTCGCCGCCGTCGGCGCACGTCCCTTGAGTTCATCGAGCACGCGGGCCACATCGGCCGGCGTGACGTCACTCGCAGCGAGGCGGCCAAGTTTCGGCAGCAGATATTTATCGAGATAGCGCCGCGGAACTGCCGGATGTTTGAGTCCGCGCGCCTGGACCTCGACCCGATACCAGTCCTCGCAAAGCGCCTTGAACGATCCTTTCTGCCGTTCTTCCTCCAGCGCTGCGCGCCGCACACTCAGGGGATTCTGCTGCTTGTCGAGTAGCACGCGGGCCTGCCGCGCTTCGATGCGCGCCAAGGCCAGCGACATGTCGGGATAGTTGCCCAGCGTGAGCCGATGCTCCTTGCCGGCGAAGCGGTAACGCAACGTCCACGAAGCGCCGTCGCGCGTCTGCTTGCGCAAGTACAGCCCGTCGCCATCGCCGAGCAACACCGATGTGCCGGACCGCTGTGCCCGCTCGACCGCGAGCCCCGTGAGTTTCGTGCGTGCCATGCCGCCTCTTTGCTCGTCGAATCCCAGCTACGGATCTAGCTACAAACTAGCTACAGATTGAGCTACAAGATTAGCAAAGACTGGGTTGGACGCCGGTGGACGAATCTGGCCAAAAGTCACTAAAACTCAGGGGCTTAACGCATCTTCCACGGAAATCCGCGGACGCCCCCGGAACCTATTCGATGTTCTGCACCTGCTCGCGCATCTGCTCGATGCTCACCTTCATGTCCACAGCAGCCCGCGTCGTCTCCAGGTCCTGCGACTTCGACGACAGGGTGTTGGCTTCGCGATTCAGTTCCTGCATCAGGAAATCCAGCCGTCGTCCCGCAGGCTCCGGCGCCATGAGCACGCGCCGGATCTCTTCAATGTGACCAGTGAGCCTGTCCAGTTCCTCGGCCACGTCCATGCGCTGCAGGATGAGGGCGATCTCCTGCTCCAGGCGCTCGCGGTCGACTTCAAGCTGCAGCTCGTGAATCCGAGCGACGATGCGCGTGCGGATGTGCGTAAGCACCTCGGGCAGGCGCCTTTTCACCTGCGCGACCAGCGACTCGAGCGCGGCACAACGTTGTTCGATGAGTTCAGCGAGGCGTGCGCCCTCGCGCGCCCGCGCATGTGACATATCCTTGAGCGCCGCCGTGAACAGCGTGCGTGCCGCTGCGATCACCGGTTCGGGGTCCACGACGGTGTCACGCACGATGCCCGGCCACTTCAGTACGTCGATGAGGTCGAGCCGGGGGTCCACGCCGCCGAGGTCTGGCAGCGCTGCGGACACGTCGCGCAGCCGGCCGAGCAGCTGTGCGAGGGCACCATGGTCGATCTCCGCGTTGCGATCCGTTCCTGCCGCAGGCCGGAATTGCAGCGTGCAGTCCACCTTGCCGCGTCTGAGCTCGCGCGCCAGGGCGGCGCGCAATTCGCTCTCCAGCCCGCGCAGCTCTTCGGAAAGGCGCAAGCCGGCTTCGAGAAAACGATGGTTCACGCTGCGCAGCTCGCACACCAGACTGCCGCCGGCCGTGGTGGTTTCTTCTCGGGCGAACCCGGTCATGCTGGAAATCATTGGGTATTCTGCCTACCGGGGGTGTCGTCTTCGGTGCTATAAAGCGCGGCCAGTTTAGCCGAACACACGCGATCACCTACGTCCCTGGCAGTGCGGGAGAACCAATGCGGGTCGAGTACGCGGAAATCAGCCTGCAGGGCGGCCGCGAAGACAATCAGGATCGCGTCAGCATCGCGGTATCCGAGGACGCCGCATTGATGGTGGTCATGGATGGTATGGGCGGTCACGCGCATGGCGAGCGCGCTGCCGAACTGGGCCGCAAGGTGCTCGTCGAGAATTTCTGGCATACGCCGCAGCCGCTGCTCGATCCGCTGGGCTTCCTGCACATGACGCTCGGCCTCGCGCATGAACAGATCGCCGCGCTCGGCGCGAAGCTCCCCATCGAACAGCGCCCGCGCGCCACCTGCGCCACCTGCATCGTGCAGGAGAACTCGGTGTGGTGGGCGCACATGGGCGACAGCCGCATCTATCTGCTGCGCGACAACGCAGTCCTGCAGCGCACGCGCGATCACTCGCATGTCGAGCTGCTGCTGCAGGAAGGTCTCATCACCGAAGCGCAGGCTCAGAATCATCCCATGCGCAATTTCGTCGAGTGCTGTCTCGGCGGCGATCCGATCCTTCCCGAGATGAGCATCGCGCGTCGTCTCGTGCTGCAGCGCGACGACCTCCTGCTGCTGTGCTCCGACGGTTTCTGGTCGAACCTGCGTGATGACGATCTCATCGCCGGTTTTCGCAGCGGCGTGCCGCTGCCCCAGGTGCTGCAGGCACTGGCCGAGCGCGCCGTGAAGATCGGTGGCGCCGGCAGCGACAATACAACTGCCGCAGCCCTGCGGTTTCTGGAGTAAGCCATGTCCGCAGTCCTCAGCAACAAGGCGCGCGGCGACGGTCGCGCGAACGATGCGCTGCGCCCGATCCGCTTCACACGCAGCTTCACGCGCTACGCGGAAGGCTCCGTGCTCGTCGAGTTCGGTCATACGCGCGTGCTGTGCAACGCGAGCATCGAGGATGGTGTGCCGTCGTTCCTGCGCGGCAAGGGCAAGGGCTGGATCACCGCCGAGTACGGAATGCTGCCGCGCGCCACGCATACGCGCAGCGCGCGTGAAGCAGCCAAGGGCAAGCAATCCGGCCGCACGCAGGAGATTCAGCGCCTGATCGGTCGTTCGTTGCGTGCCGTGATGGACATGGCCGCCCTCGGGGAACGCACCATCACGCTCGACTGCGACGTGCTGCAGGCCGATGGCGGCACGCGCACGGCATCCGTCACGGGTTGCTATGTCGCGCTCGCCGATGCCTGCGCAGCGCTCGCGAAGCGCCATTCGCTGGCGAACAATCCGCTGCACGGCCAGGTCGCCGCGGTGTCAGTGGGCATCGTCGACGGCGTACCCGTGCTCGATCTGGACTACACCGAAGACTCCACCGCCGAGACCGATATGAACGTCGTCATGAACGACGCTGGCGCGTTCATCGAACTGCAGGGCACTGCAGAGGGCCACGCGTTCCGGCGCAGCGAGCTCGACCAGTTGCTGGATCTCGCCGCTTCGGGCACCCGGCGCCTGTTCGAGCTGCAGCGCGAATCCCTCGCGGGTTGACATGCGCCTCGTGCTCGCCACGGCGAATCCGGGCAAGCAGCGTGAATTCCAGGCGCTGCTGGAGCCGCTGGGCTTCTCGATCCAGATGCAGTCGGACCTTGGCATCGAGTCAGTGGCAGAGACGGGCACCACTTTCATCGACAACGCGCTGCTCAAGGCACGCCATGCCACGCGTTTGGCCGGTGCGCCCGCGCTCGCCGACGACTCGGGCATCCAGGTGGATGCGCTGGAAGGCCGCCCGGGCGTGCACTCCGCGCGTTACGCAGGCGATTACGCCAGCGACGCGGAAAATCTCGCACTGCTGCTGCGCGAACTGGCGAACGTGCCCGAGGACCAACGCGGTGCGTGTTACCAATGCGCCATCGTGTTCGTGCGATCCGCGGAAGATCCGGCCCCGCTCGTGGCACGCGGCGAATGGCGCGGCCGCATCATCGACACCCCGCGTGGCGGGCATGGCTTCGGCTACGACCCCGCCTTCGTCCCCGACGGCGCGACGCACACTGTCGCGGAAATGCCCGCCACGCAGAAAAATCTTGTGAGTCATCGCGCGCGCGCTCTGGCGAGCCTGCTCGCACAGCTGGAGGGGGGATGAGCCTGCCGCCGCTGTCGGTGTACGTGCACTTCCCCTGGTGCGTGAGCAAGTGCCCGTACTGCGATTTCAATTCGTTCGGCCTGCAGGGCGCGCTGCCCGAAGAGGCGTACCTGCAGGGGCTCGAACGCGATCTGCAGTCGCAGGTCACACCGCTCGCGGGCCGCAGCATTCACAGCGTGTTCATGGGCGGCGGCACCCCCAGCCTGTTCACGCCCGATGCGATCGCGCGCGTGCTCGCGAGCCTGCGCGCGGTGCTCGCCTTCGAGCCTGGCACCGAGATCACTCTCGAAGCCAACCCGGGCACCATCGAACGCGGGCGCTTCGCCGGCTATCGCGACGCCGGGGTGAATCGTGTTTCGCTCGGCGCGCAGAGCTTCGATGGCGCGCAACTCAAGCGCCTCGGGCGCATCCACGCGGTCGACGACATCGCGCGCGCGGTCGATGAGCTGCGTGCCGCGGGCATCGACAATTTCAATCTCGACCTGATGTTCGCATTGCCGGACCAGAGCCTCGCGGGCGCACTGCACGATGTGGACACAGCGATCGCGCTGCAGCCCGCTCATCTGTCGCACTACCAGCTCACGCTCGAGCCGGGCACGGTGTTCGCGCATGCACCACCCCCGCTGCCCGCCGAGGATCTTGCGTGGGACATGCAGGTCGCGTGTCAGCAGCGATTGGCCGACGCGGGCTTCGCGCAATACGAGGTCTCGGCTTACGCGCGCGCCGGCCGCCAGTGCGTTCACAACCTCAACTACTGGCGCTTCGGCGACTACCTCGGTCTGGGCGCCGGTGCGCACGGCAAGCTGAGCGCGCGCAGCACTGACAATGCGCTTACGATCACGCGTACCCGCCAGCAGCGCGAGCCGCGCCGCTACCAGTGGCTGTCCCCGCAGGCGATCACGAGCGAAGTGCTGCTGCCGGATGCGTTGCCGTTCGAATTCATGCTCAATGCCCTGCGCCTGCGCGCGGGCTTCGACGAGTCGCTGTTTGAAGCGCGCACCGGCCTCGGGATCGCGCGCATCGAACCGGCACTCGCCAGCGCCGTCACGCGCGGTCTGCTCCAGCGCCAGGCGGGCCTGTGCCGCCCATCGGAGTTGGGCTACCGCTTCCTCAACGACGTCATCGCCGGCTTCATCGACCCGGCTCCCGGCCCGATTTCGCTTTTCGCGGCGGGCAGTTAGCGCAGAGCGGCGCTCGCCGGCCGTTTTTATTCACAGCGCGGGCCGGGGTGGGAAGGAATTAGGCAATTACGGGTCAAATCGATGAAAACAGGCGATGAGGGTTCGATAACTTCTTGATAAGAAAGGCTGAAACACCATGGTCATAATTTGATCAAACCAACAGTTACGCATTTTTGAC
>JBDSRN010000047.1:0-12064 GCA_039929265.1 Steroidobacteraceae bacterium
ACGCGCGTGCCACGTGCCGCGAGCGAGCGCGAATCGGTGAACGGATGCAGGAAATGCGCTGCGTCGAGCGCCTGCCAGTCTGCAATGGAGCGGGCCGCGCTCATCACACGTTCAACAACAGATGCTCGCGTTCCCACGAGCTGATCACCTGGAGAAACACCTCGTACTCGGCTTCCTTCACGATCGTGAACGCCGCGACGAAGGGCTCCCCCAGGATGCGCAACAGCGGCTCGCTCTGCTTGAGGCGGCGCAGCGACTCGTCCAGCGAGCGCGGCAGCGAGAACGGCATGTCGTGCGCGCTGGTCGAGATCGGCTCCGTGGGCTGCAGGTTCTCGATCATGCCAAGATAGCCGCAGGCAAGCGACGCAGCGATCGCGATGTAGGGATTCGCATCCGCCCCGCCGACACGGTTCTCCACGCGGCGCGACTCGGCACTCGACATGGGCACGCGCAGGCCGGCGGTGCGGTTGTCGTACCCCCACTGCACGTTTATCGGCGCGAGCTGCTGGCGCGTGATGCGACGGTAACTGTTCACGTTGGGAGCGAACAGCGACATGGCCGAGGGCAGATACTTCTGCAGGCCCGCGATGTGCGAGAAAAACAGCTGCGAAGGCGAGCCGTCCGGATTGCTGAACACGTTCTGCTTCGTCTTCCTGTCGACGATGCTCTGGTGGATGTGCATGGCGCTGCCGGGCTCCTTCGCGTGCGGCTTCGCCATGAACGTCGTGTACATCTTGTGACGCAGCGCGGCCTCGCGCGCCGTGCGCTTGAACAGGAACGCCTGGTCCGCGAGATCCAGGGGATCACCGTGCAGGAGATTGATCTCCATCTGCGCGGGCCCATCCTCGTGGATCAGCGTGTCGATCTCGATGTCCTGGGCCTCGCAGAAGGCATACACGTCGTCGAACAGCGGATCGAATTCATTCACCGCCGCGATGCTGTAGCTCTGGCGACCCGGCTCGGCGCGACCGGAGCGGCCGATCGGCGGCTTCAATGGATAGTCCGCGTCGATGTTCGGCTCGATGAGATAGAATTCGAGCTCCGGAGCGATCACGCATTCCCAGCCGCGCTGCGCATACAGCTCGATCACGTGACGCAGCACGTGACGTGGCGCCATCGTCACGCGGCGACCGTCGGAGTAGTAGCAGTCGTGAATGACCTGCGCGGTGGGCTCGGCCGCCCACGGCACCACGCGCACGGTGCGCGCATCGGCCTTGAGAATGATATCGATCTCGGCAGGGCTCATCGCCGCGCTGGAATCGCTGGGGTAGTCGCCGGTCACCGTCTGGAGAAAGATGCTCTCGGGCAGACGCATCCCGCCGTCTTCGGCAAACTTCGCCGCAGGCATTATCTTGCCGCGTGCGATACCGGCCATGTCGGGAATGATCGCTTCGACTTCCGAGATGCCATGTTCGCGGAAGAATGTCTGAATTTCGCTCGTCATGAATCACCAACTTTTTTATTTCACCGAGGCGCGTTCGCGCGCCGCGGCTCCGAAGGCGCCGAACAACGCTCGGGAGAACGCGTTGCTCATCACCTTCCATTCCGGATGC
Source organism: Steroidobacteraceae bacterium (assembly GCA_039929265.1). Lineage (GTDB taxonomy): Bacteria > Pseudomonadota > Gammaproteobacteria > Steroidobacterales > Steroidobacteraceae > ZC4RG30. Next base: position 1,554 of record JBDSRN010000047.1, read on the forward strand.
CATTGCACCGCCACCGCGAAGCGCTTTGCGTCGCGCACGCGGAAAGCCTCGATCACGCCATCGGGCGCTCGCGCTTCAACTTCCAGCGCGGGCGCAAGATCACGCACACCCTGGCCATGCAGCGAATTCACTTCGATGCGCTCGGTTCCCGCCAGCGCATGGAGCAGCCCGCCCCGCTCGAGCACCACCTCGTGCACCGGGGCGTACCGCTCATCGAGCGTAAGCCCCTTGCGCTCGCGGTGATCGCGATGCCCCGCCACTTCGTGCAGCTTCTGCCACAGCGTGCCGCCAAAGGCGACGTTTACCTCCTGGAAACCGCGACACACACCGAGCACGGCGACGCCGGCCTGCACCGCGCGCGGTATCAGAGGCAACGTCGTCGCATCGCGCGCCTGATCGTGCGGCGTGCCGGGAGCGCTCGGCTCACCCTTGTAGTGGTGCGGTTCGACGTTCGAGACGCTGCCGGTGAACAGCAGGCCGTCGAGTTCCTCGAGCAACTCCACCATTTCGTACTCGCGACCGATCGCCGGAATGACCAGCGGCACACCGCCGGCCGCATCCAGTATGGCGGTGAGGTATTTCTCGCCGACGACGTGGAAGGGATACTCTCCGAGCATCCGCCGGTCCGCCGGGATACCAATTACGGGACGCTTGCGGCTCATGTGTGTTTAAGATACTTAACGTTTGGCAGGAAAAAACTGCCAGCGGGCAAGCCGAGGGACACACTCATTAGACCACACGGCCAGCCCGGCCGGCCATCCTGCAAGGTGAAATAGCGCCCGAAAACGGGCAACTACGCAAGGCCAGTGGTTGACTCTTCAAGGCGGCTGGCCCGGCCGGGGTGCTGCAGCGTATTCTTTCCCGGGTGCCCAATGGGGCGGCGTGAAAATATCTTAAACACTTGTCAGCAATGAAACGGAGCGAGTCGACCCTCTCCTACTACGCCACCGCCCTCGGCCCCGAACGGCGGCGCGAGCCGCTTGGCGGGTCCCTGCACGTGGATGTGTGCGTCGTCGGTGGCGGCATCGCCGGCTGCTCGGCGGCGTTGCATCTGGCGCAGCGCGGTTACCGCGTCGCCCTGCTGGAAGCCAGGCAGGTCGGCTGGGGCGCATCGGGGCGCAGCGGCGCGCAGGCGATTTTCGGCGTGGCGGCAAGCCAGGACAAACTCGACTCGCTCGTGGGTGCCCGGGACGCGCGCGCCATCTGGGATCTGTCCATCGAAGCCCTGACATTGCTGCGCGAGCTAATCGCGCGTCACAACATCGACTGCGATTACGTTGCCGGGCAGATGCACGTCGCCGTCAAGGCGCGCCAGGCCGGCGAGCTCGAGCGCTGGCACGCGGCGCTCACGCGGCGTTACGACTATCGCAGCGTGCGACTGCTGGATCGCGCTGCGCTGCCCACCGAGGTGGCCTCAGAGCGTTACATCGCGGGCCTGCACGATTCCAACAGCGGGCATCTGCAGCCGCTCGCATATGTGCGCGGGCTCGCGCACGCGGCGGAGAGCGCGGGCGTGCAGATCTTCGAGCAGACGCGCGCGCTGAAGTTCTCCGCTGACGCGACGGTAGCGGTGCACACGACGGGCGGCGAAGTCCGCTGTGCGAATCTGCTGCTCGCTGGCAATGCCTGGCTCGGCGACACGGCCCCGCAGCTCGCACGCCGGATCATGGGTGTGGGCACATACATCGTCGCGACCGAACCGCTCGGCGCCGCGCGCGCGCGCGCGCTGATTCCCGGCAACGCGGCAATCACCGACATCAACTGGGTGCTCGATTATTTCCGACGCGCCGCCGATCACCGGCTGCTGTTCGGCGGGCGCGTGAGTTACTCAGGTCTTGAACCGGGCAATTCGGCACACGCCACCCGCATGCGAATGCTGAAAGTCTTCCCGCAGCTGCGTGATGTGCGCATCGCTCATGCCTGGGGCGGCTACGTCGACATCACGCTGAACCGCGCGCCGGACTTCGGACGGCTTGCGTCCAACGTCTATTATCTGCAGGGATTCTCGGGCCACGGCATCGCGCTCACCGGGCTCGCTGGCAAGCTCGTCGCCGAAGCGATCGCGGGCAACGCCGAGCGCTTCGACGTGTTCACCCGGATCCCGCATCGCGAGTTCCCCGGTGGGACGGCATTGCGCCGCCCGTTGCTGGTGCTCGCGATGCTGTTCTACCGTTTGCGCGATCTGCTATGACGCTCTGCCCTGCTGCACCCGGATCGGGTCCAGTCAGATTCTCGCGCCACCACTCGGCAGCAGCGTGCGGGTGCCGCGGATCAGGCGCTGGCGCTGGCGCACGCGCTGGGCATCCATCAGCATGATCCCCGCCCAGCGGTACACGTTGTTCTCCTTCACCGTGCGGCGCATCAATCGCATGCGCTCACGCCGCTCTTCCATTGGCATCTCGAGCGCCAGTCGCAACGCCTCGGCGGTCTGGCCGATGTCGTAGGGATTGACGAGCAGCGCTTCGACGAGTTCACGCGAGGCCCCTGCAAAGGTGCTGAGCACGAGTACGCCTTCATCGTCGTCGCGCGCCGCGACGAACTCCTTGGCGACGAGGTTCATGCCGTCGTGCAGGCTGTTGACCAGGCACAGGTCCGCGGCGCGATACAGCTCGAACACCTGCTTCGGCGCCTGGTGTGTGTCGATGAGCACGATCGGCTTCCAGTCCGTGGTCGCGAAGCGCGCATTGATGCGTTCGATCTCCGCATAGGTGTCGCGCTGGATCACCTGGTACGCGGGCAGTCGCGCGCGCGTCGGCGCAGCGACCTGCAACAGTGAGACCCGTCCGCGCCAGGAAGGATACTGGTCGAGAAGTTTTTCCAGCGCATGGAAGCGCTCGACGATGCCTTTCGTGAAATCCCAGCGTTCGACGCCGAGCGCGATGTGCGTCTGCTCACCGATGCCGTGACGCTGGCGCACCTCGCGGCGGCAGGTCGCGATGTCGGGCAATCCGGCGAGCCAGCGCGGTGGCCATTCGATGGAGATGGGATACGGCGCAACATGACACACGTGTCCCTGTGTCGTGATCGTCATGTGCTCGTGATCGATCTGGCACTCGATGAAGCGATCCACCGTCGCGAGGAAATTCTGGCAGTGATAGCGCGTGTGGAAGCCGAGCACGTCGCTCATCAGGAGGCCTCGCAGCAGCTCTTCACGCCATGGACAAACACCGAAGGTTTCGGCATTCGGCCAGGGGATGTGCCAGAACATCATGATGGTCGCTCCGGGGCGACGCTCGCGGATCAGCGCCGGCAGCAGCGCGAAATGAAAGTCCTGGATGAACACGATCGGCCGCTCCGAGCGCGCCTCACGCTCCACGACATCCGCGAACTTCGCGTTCACCTTCTGGTACTGCTGCCAGTCCTCCTGGCGAAACGCTGGGCGCACATAGGCGAGATGGCACAACGGCCACATGCCTTCGTTCGAGAAGCCGTAGTAGTAACCAGTCTCCTCCTCCTCGGTCAGCCACACGCGTCGCAGCGTGTAGCTGGGGTTGTCGGGCGGCACGGCCACACGGTCCTTGCTGTCGACGACGTCGCGATCCGCATCGCCGCTGCCGTGCGCGATCCATGTGCCCGAGCACGCGCGAATCACTGGCTCAAGCGCAGTAACCATACCGCTCGCAGGCACCTGCACACTGATGCTGCCGTCTGGCGCGCGCATGTGCAGATACGGTTCGCGGTTGGAGACCACCAGCATCTGCGGTGAACCGAGCCGCTCCTGCACCACATGCGTGAGCGCCTCGGGCGTCCAGTTCTCGCGATAGTCGATTTCGAGGCGCTGGTTCTGCTCGATATCCTGCAGCACCTTGCGCACCTGCGAGAGCACGGGCGAGGAGCTCTCGACGCCACGCACCTCGTCGAGGAAACGCAGGCTTTTTATGTCCTTGAGCAGCGTCGCGGTCCAGCGCCGCAGGATCAGCCAGGCGACGAATACTGCGAGCCCGACGAGCAGCACCCCGCCCACAGCACCGAGGGCCATCGTATACTGGCGCATGCGACCACGGCGGCTGTCGAGGAAGCTGAGATCGTGGATCAGGAAGATCCGGTACGGCTGCGCATCCAGCGGCCGGCGCTCGAAGCGCGACACGTATACGGACCCCGTGGTCGTCGCGACCGTACCTGAAACCTGCGACTCGCTCGCACGCGCCTGGTCGCAATCCACTTCCCTGGGCACCTGCTGGGTCGCGTGGATCTTGCTGCCGTCGATCCCGCAGATGAGCACGGCGATCAGGCGCCGGTCCTGCGTGACACGCGCCAGCGTCGTGCGCAGCTCTGGGGATTTGGGCGTCCCGACAAGCCGATCGAGGCTTTCGCCCATGGAATCCATCACGAGGCCGGCGCGCAGCTCGACGTCACTGCGAAACCAGTCGCTGAACATCCGCTCGACATAAGGCATGGCAATCAGCGCGGTGGCCGCGACCACGACAAGTGCCGGAATGGCGAAGCGCAAAATGAGCGAGCGAAACATCACTGCGCTCCAAGGGCGGAATTCATTAGCATTGCGACATGAACATGGCTGTTGACATTGATGACCTCAGGCGGGCATTCAAGGCTCGCGAGGTGGCATTATTCCTTGACGTCGATGGCACACTGCTGGAAATCGCCCAGCGACCCGACGGCGTACGTGTGTCCGCAGCCCTGCGACGTCTGATCGCCATGCTCGCGCAACGCAATGACAATGCGGTCGCGTTTGTGAGCGGCCGCACGATCGCGGACCTCGATCGTCTGTTCGATCCGCTGCGCCTGCCCGCGGCAGGACTCCATGGACTCGAACGTCGCGATGTCGAAGGCAGGATACATGGTATAGATCGCAGCGCCGACCTGCATGACGTCCGACAACACCTGTCAGACAGCGCCTACGATGAAATCCTGATCGAAGACAAGGGCAGCGCCATCGTACTGCACTATCGCGAACGCCCGGATCTCGAGCAACTCGCGAACACTTTGGCGCAGCGCTTGATGCAACTCGCGCGCGGCGACTGGTCGTTGGTGCCGGGCAAGATGTCGTACGAGATCCGTGCTGCTGGCATCACCAAGCGCGACGCGATCCATGCATTTCTTGCCGAAGCACCTTTCCGTCACCTCAAGCCGGCGTTCTTCGGCGATGATGTGAGTGATGAAGAAGGCTTCGCATACGTGAACTCGCTCGACGGCTGGTCCGTGCACATCGGTGCCGGCTCAGACACTTGCGCTCGCGCGGTGCTTGCCGAACCGCGCAACGTGTGGCAACTACTGTCCGCATTCCTGGACATCGAATTCGAAGTGGAGCGTTCATGAGGACACCGGTTGCATCGCTGGATCTTGCCGTCATCGGCAACGGCCAGATCAGCGCGCTGATCGACAAACGCGCTTCGATCGTCTGGAGCTGCATGCCGCGGCCCGATTCGGATCCCGTGTTCTGCCGATTGCTTGCCACCTCCGCGGTGCCCGCGCACGCAGCAGCGTTTTCGATCGAGATGCGCGGTTACAAGCGCTCGCAGCAAACCTATGAGCGCAACACCGCCATCGTGACGACCGTCCTCGAAAGCGCCGACGGCTCGAGGCTCAAGGTTACGGACTTCTGCCCCCGTTTTCGCCAGTACGGCCGCGTGTTCCACCCGATCATGCTGATGCGCATCCTTCAACCACTCGAAGGTCGGCCGATTGTGCGCATTCACTGCGAGCCTCACGGCTCGTTTGGCGCGCGCAAACTCAAGCCGGTGCGCGGCAGCAACCATCTTCGATTTGCCGGCCAGGACATCGATCTGCGCCTCACGACCGACGCACCGCTCACCGCCCTCACCGACAATCGCGAATTCGTCGTCACCGAGCCGGTATCCCTGGTGTTTGGCAGCGACGATCCGCCGGCAGAACTGCTGCGCAATCTCACCTACCGCTTCCGCGAAGCGACACGCGACTACTGGCACGAATGGGTCCGAACGCTCGCGATTCCGTTTGAATGGCAGGACGCGGTGATTCGCGCCGCAATCACGTTGAAGCTATGCACGTACGAGGACAGCGGCGCGGTGCTCGCGGCGATCACTACGTCCATCCCTGAAGCCCGCGGCACGCAGCGCAACTGGGACTATCGCTACTGCTGGCTGCGCGACAGCTACTTCGTCGTGCAGACGCTCAACCGACTCGGCGCGACGCGCACGATGGAAGCGTACATGCGCTTCATCCTGAACATCACCGCCACCGGCGCGCGCAAACACCTCCAGCCGCTGTACGGGATCACGGGCCTCGACCAGATCGAAGAGTTCACCGTCGAATCGCTCGACGGCTACCGCGGCATGGGTCCGGTGCGCGTCGGCAATGCCGCGTACACACAGCAGCAGCACGACATCTACGGCGCCGTGGTGCTCGCAGCGACACAGGCGTTCTTCGATTCGCGCCTGCTGACCCCCGGCGATCGCGCGCTGTTCGAAGACCTCGAGACGCTCGGCCGGCACGCACTCAAGGCATTTGGCAGCCCCGACGCCGGTATCTGGGAATTCCGAGAGCGCGCACGTCCGCACACCTTCTCGAGCCTGATGTCGTGGGCAGCGTGCGATCGCCTCGCGCGCATCGCGGAACGGCTCGGTCTCGCGGGTCGGATGCGATTTTGGCGTAGCAAAGCGAACGACATCCGTCGCAAGGTGCTGCGTGCCGCATGGAGCGACAAGCACGGCAGTTTCGTCTCGCATCACGGCGGCAGCGTCGTCGATGCCAGTTTGCTGCTGATGCCGGAGGTCGGCTTCATCGAGGCGAACGATCCGCGCTTTCTGAAGACACTGAAGCGCATCGAGCGCGAGCTGCGTCGTGGGCCGTATCTGTTGCGCTATGCCGAGGCCGACGATTTCGGCGAGCCCGAAAACGCCTTCAACATCTGCACGTTCTGGTACATCAATGCACTCGCAGCCTGCGGCCGACGCGACGAAGCGCGCGAACTGTTCGAAAACATGCTCGCGCAGCGCACCTCCGCCGGCCTGCTGTCGGAAGATCTGGATCTCAAGACTGGCGAACCGTGGGGCAACTACCCCCAGACCTACAGCCTCGTTGGCATCATCGAGTGCGCGATCCGGCTGAGCACGCCCTGGGACAAGGCGCTCTGAGCGAAACGCGCCCTCACAGAGGCTTCACGAGCCGAACGTCCCCTGTGCCCTTGGCTAACCGCTCCGGATTTTGCCCCGCACCGACGTGACCAGATATCGCATGAGCGCCACCGTCCGCTCAGGCGTGGCGCAGCTCGAAGCACGTGTGGATGCGCGGGTTGCGTTCGAAGTCGAACGGGATGCTGGAGCGTGTAATGTCGCGCACCGCGAAGCGCTCCAGCAGCTGCGACTCGAGCTTGAAGCGCTGCGCGTTGGTCGAAAACACCAGCAGTCCATCACGCGACAGCAATCCCATGCACGCCTCGATCAACTCGTGGTGATCGCGTTGCAGATCCAGCACACCTTCCATCCGCTTGGAATTCGAGAACGTCGGCGGATCCAGGAAGATGAGATCAAACGCAGGTTCGCGCGGCTGCGACGTGAGCCACTCTCGGCAATCGGCGCGAAGAACCACGTTGCGCTCGCCGCGCAACCCGTTCAACTCGAGGTTCGCGAGCGTCCAGTCGTTGTAGGTGTGCGACAGATCGATGCTGAGTGTCGAGGTCGCGCCGCCAAGCAGCGCATGCACCGTCGCGCTGCCGGTGTAGGCGAACAAGTTCAGGAACCGCTTGCCCGACGCCGCCGCGCCCAGTGCCACGCGCGTGCTGCGGTGATCGAGGAACACGCCGGTATCGAGATAGTCGGTGAAGTTCACCTGCAGCTTCGCGCCGCGGTCGTCAATCACATGCATCTGCCGCTTCGAATCCAGCTTCTCGTACTGAGAGCTTCCGCGCTGGCGCTGGCGCGTGCGCAGATGGATATCATCGAGTGAAATCCCGGTGACCTCCGGCAGCACGGACAACGCCTCATCGCGACGACGCCGCACCGCCTGCGGTTCGATCTCTGCGGGCGCGGCATACTCCTGCACGAACAGGCGCGGCCGGCCATCGTCAATGCAGTGATACAGGTCGATCGCGAGCGCGTACTCCGGCATATCCGCGTCGTACAGGCGATAGCAGGTTGTGCCCTCGCGGCGTGCGCGCTTCGACAACCGATCGAGATTCTTGCCGAGGCGATTGGCGAACATGCGCGCACCGGGGCGCGCCGAGGCCTCGGCATCATCCATCCGGATTCCGCCGCGTGCGCGCTTCGGCAGCGCCTGCGCGGGCGACTGCTCCGTGCTCGGCTTGAAGCGCAGTAGCCGGCATTCGAGCGCGCCGTTCCACAATGTGTGGCTGCGGTTCGCCTTCACGCCGATCTCGAGCCCGAGCTTCGGATCCCCCGTAAGCACCACCGCATGCCAGGCGCCGAACCGCTCGCGCAATGCGCGACCGATCGCGCGATGCGCCTCGCGTGCGGACTCAACGTCCAGACGCATGCCATACGGAGGATTCATCGCGAGCAGACCGGCTCCCGTGGTCTGCGCGGCGGTCGTATCGGCTTCGCAGGTGGCGAAACTCACAAAGCCATCCACGCCCGCGCGTTGCGCATTCGCGCGAGCGACTCCAAGCAGACGCGGATCGTGGTCGCTGCCGCGGATCACGCTGCGCGAAGGGCTTGCATCACTCGCCGCGCGCGCCGCATCGAGCAGCGAGCCCCAAAGGCTCATGTCGTGGCCGCGCCAGCCGAAGAAACCGTAGTAGTCGCGACGCAGGCCCGGCGCGATGTTGCCGGCGATCAGCGCCGCTTCGATGACGAGCGTGCCCGAGCCGCACATCGGATCGAGGAACTCCGCGCCTTGCGCCGCGAGGCTCTGCCATCCGGCGCGCAACAGCATGCCCGCCGCCACGTTCTCGCGCAGCGGCGCTTCGCCCGCGGCCTGGCGATAGCCGCGGCGGCTCAACGATTCCCCGGCGAGGTCGATTCCGAAACTCACGCTGTCACGGGTGACGTGCGCATGCACGCGCAGGTCGGGACGCTCGAGCGCGATGTCCGGGCGTTCGTCGCCCCGTTCGCGGGCCTGATCAACGATCGCATCCTTCACTTTCAACGCACCGAAATGCGTGTTGATGATCGCCTGATGTCGACCGGTGAGCTCGCACGCGAGTGTACTGCCGGGCGCCAGATGCGCGCTCCAGTCGATGCGGCGAGCAGCCGAATACAACCCCGACGCATCGGCAAACTCGAAGCCGCCGACGTTCAACAGCACACGGCTCGCGGTGCGCGACCACAGGCACGCCTTGTAGCCGACGGCCAGTTCGCCCTCGAACAGCACGCCGCTCGCCCGATCGCGCACGTTCTGTGCGCCCAGCGCAACGAGTTCAGCGGCCAGCAGGTCGGACAAACCGCGCGGTGCAGTGGCGACGAACTGGCGGGTGGTGCTCAGCTCAGGTCGATCCACGTCGTCTTCAGCTCGGTGTATTTGTCGAACGCATGCAGCGACTTGTCGCGGCCGATGCCGGACTGCTTGTAGCCACCAAACGGTACCGTGATGTCGTCACTGTCGTAGCAGTTCACATACACGGTGCCCGCACGCAGCGCGCGCGCAGCGCGATGCGCCGTGTTTATGTTCGCGGTCCAGACGGCGGCGGCGAGCCCGTAGATTGCGTCGTTCGCGATATGTATTGCCTCATCCAGCGTCTTGAAAGTGATGGTGGAGAGAACCGGACCGAAGATCTCCTCGCGCGCAATGCGCATGTCGGGCCGAACCCCATCGAACACGGTTGGTTCCACGTAGAAACCGCCACTCTCGCTGCGCACCCGCGCGCCACCGAGCGCGAGCCGCGCGCCCTCCTGCTTGCCGGTGTCGATGTACGACAGCACGCGCTGCATCTGCACCTCATCCACGATCGCGCCGAGCCGCGTCTTCGTGCTGAGTGGATCGCCAGGGGCGAGTTTTGCACCGACCTTCGCGATCTCCTCGAGCACCCGGTCCTTGATGTTGTCCTGCACGAGCAGGCGCGAGCCGGCGGAGCACATCTCGCCCTGGTTGAAGAAGATCGCAAACGCCGCAGCCTTCGCGGCGCGCGCGAGATCCGGATAGTCCGCCATGATGATGTTTGGCGACTTGCCGCCGCACTCGAGCGAAACTTTCTTGAGGTTCGACTGCGCGGCGTACTGCATCACCATCTTGCCGGTCGCCGTCGAGCCGGTGAAACCGATGCAATCCACGTCCATGTGCGTGGCGAGCGCCTTGCCCGCGGTCTGCCCGAAGCCGGGTACCACGTTGAGCACACCCGCGGGAATGCCCGCTTCGATTGCAAGTTCCGCGAGACGCAGCGCGCTAAGCGGCGACTTCTCCGACGGCTTGAGCACGACCGAATTACCCGCGGCGAGCGCAGGGCCAAGCTTCCAGGCCGCCATGATGAGCGGGAAATTCCATGGCACGATCACGCCGATGACGCCCATTGCCTCGCGCGTGATCAACGCGAGCGCATCGGGACCGGTGGGCGCGACCTCGTCGTAGATTTTGTCGATTGCCTCGGCATACCACTGGATGCAGTGGGCGGTCGCGGGAAT
>JBDSRN010000048.1:0-5400 GCA_039929265.1 Steroidobacteraceae bacterium
ATCTGTTCACGGAGCCGGTAGACCGCGCGAAGGCGATGGGAGTCTTCGGCTTCGTGTGCTCGGCAGGCGGCAGCATCGGGGTGCTCCTGGGCGGCGTGCTGACCAATGCGCTCGACTGGCACTGGATCTTCCTGGTCAACGTTCCGCTCGGCGTGCTGGTGTTCGCGCTGTGCATGCGACTGCTGCCGCATGCACCGGGCACCTCGATCAACCGCGACCTCGATGTCGCCGGCGCCGTGTGTGTGACCGCATCCCTCATGCTCGCCGTGTACGCGATCGTCAATGGCAACGACGCGGGGTGGCGTGCGATCCAGACTGTTGCGCTACTGGTCATCGCTCTCGTCCTGCTGGTGATCTTCATCGTCATCGAGGCGCGCGTGCGGGCGCCGCTCATGCCGCTCGGGCTGTTCCGCTCGCGCAACGTCACCACGGCGAACATCGTCGCGGTGCTGTGGGCCGCCGCGATGTTCGCATGGTTCTTCATTTCGGCGCTGTATCTGCAACTCGTGCTCGGCTACAGCCCCTTGCAGGTCGGGCTCGCATTCCTGCCGTCGAACCTGATCATGGGCGCCTTCTCGCTCGGCTTGTCCGCGAAGCTCGTACTGCGCTTCGGTTTCCGTCCGCCGCTGACGATCGGACTGCTCTGCGCGACCGTCGCGCTGCTGCTGTTCGCGCGCGCGCCCGTGCAAGGCGGGTTTATCGTCGATGTCCTGCCGCCCATGCTGTTGCTCGGCGTAGGGGCAGGAATGGCATTCAATCCATTGCTGCTAGCGGCGATGAGCGATGTGGCGACGAGCGAATCGGGGCTCGCATCTGGAATCGTCAACACGTCGTTCATGATGGGCGGCGCGCTGGGGCTCGCGATTCTCGCGAGTCTGGCGGGCCTGCGTACACGACACATGCTCGAAGCCGGCGCGGAACAGATCGTCGCGCTGAACGCGGGCTATCAGCTGGCGTTTCTCGCAGGGGCGTTCTCGGCCGCGGCGGCCATGCTCATCGGCGCGATGATGCTTCGTACCGCCGCGAGGCGTTCTTCGCACTAGCCTGTTGCGCCTGCGGGCAATAATATCCAATGGGCACGCCGATGCAGGAAAGTGCCCGTGCGCATCAGAAGGCTCACGCCGCCGGGTACGAACTCACCACCAACGGCAGCTCAAATCACCGCCGCGGTGCCGCTCGACGTCTATCGGAAACGGATGCAGCGGCACTGAGCGACGCGCCCAGTTCGCCAATCGCGGCATCGAAGTCGACAGTCCAGGGATGGCCGCAGTTGATACGCACGCAATTCCTGAACTCGCGTCGCGGGGAGAAGATCGGCCCTGGCGCAATGCTGATGCCCTTCTGCAGCAGGGCCGCATGCAGCGCGAGCGAGTCGGTTTCGCGCGCGAACTCCAGCCACAGGAAATAACCTCCGTCCGGTCGCGACACGCGACATGCGCCGCGCAGATGCTGCTGCAGCGAACGCAGCGCCGCGGTCTGTTGCGCGGCCAGCGCAGTACGCAGGCGCTCGAGATGCGCGTCATATGCATCCTGCTGCAGGAAACTCGCGATACCTTCCTGGATCGGCACGCTGGTGGCCAGCGAGCTCGTGATCTTGCGTCGCTGGATCGCAGCGGCGAACGGGCCGGCCGCAACCCAACCGAGCCGGTAGCCCGGCGCGAGGCATTTGGAGAACGAGCCGCAGTTGAGCACGAGCCCCTCCGTGTCGAACGCTTTCACAGGGCGCGGCGCGGCGCCGAAGTGCAGTTCGGCATAGACATCGTCCTCGATGAGCGCGACGTCGTGATGCGCAAGCAGTGTCGCGAGGTCGGCCTTCTTCTCGTCTGGCATGGTCGCGCCGAGCGGATTCTGGAAGCTGCTCATGAACCAGCACGCACGGATGTCGTTGCGCTCCAGCGCCAGCGCGAGTGCACCGAGATCCACACCCTCGGAAGGGTGCGTCGGAATTTCGACCGCGCGCAGCCCGAGCGCTTCGATCGCCTGCAAGCACCCATGGAACGAAGGCGATTCGATCCCCACAAGGTCCCCCGGCTTCGTCAGCACCTGCAGACACAGCGTCAGCGCCTCAAGCGCACCTGCGGTGATGACGATTTCCGCGGCGGATACGCTCACGCCGCGTCGCAGATAGCGTTGCGCAATCTGACGGCGCAGACCTGCGTGCCCTGATGACACACTTGCCACGCTGCTCCAGGGATCAGCACGCCGCGCGGCACTACCGAGATGCCGGGCCAGTTTCGACCACGGAAACAACGACGGCGCGGGGAACGCCGAACCTAGCGGTACGACGCTGCGATCATGCACCGAATCGAGGATCTCGAACACGAGATCGCTGACGTCGACCGGGGTTTTGCGGGCACGCGTGCGAGCAATTCCCGCAGGCGTCGTGACAGGCGCTGGAGGCCGCGCAACGTAGTAGCCAGAACGGGCGCGCGACTCGATCAGGTCGCGCGCCTCGAGTTGCTCGTAGGCACGCATCGCGGTCGCGGGACTCACCTTCCGCTGCGCACACAACTCGCGAATGGACGGCAGTCGATCGCCGACCGCAAGTGTGCCATCGCCGAGGAGCACCTCGAGCTGCTGCGCCAGTTGCTGGTACAGCCTCATCGCCGCTCCCGTGGCTTCAGCGTATGCCGTGGGGTTCCATGAACCCGAAAAACCATCCTGCCATCAACAGCGCGAACAACACGACCGATAGGCCAATGCGTACCGTGAGCGCGCGCACCATCGCATCCGAGTTGGTCGGCCCCGCAGACATGGCGAACAGCGCCTTGCCCAGGCTTCCGACGATGAACAACAGCAGCAGTCCAATCAGCATGTTCATGGCGCAGGCTCCTCGTCACGGGTTCGGCCCTGCTCCGCTGTGCGCTCGGCGCGAATGACGTCCACCACGGTGAACATCGCGAAACCGAACAGCAGGATCAGCGTCAGGAGCAACCAGCCGAGGCCACCCGCAAGCGCAAACCCCTCGTAGATGCCGATGGCGAGGCCGAGCGTCGTGGTGACCGCCAGCAGGGGTTTTCCGATTCTCATGGCCTGATGGTGGAGGCAATCTGCTCTGCATTACAGATGCAGATTACGCGAAAAATCAGTGACACAGATGGCCCTCAAGTGGCGTCCCCGGCGGGATTTGAACCCACAACCTCACCCTTAGGAGGGGTGCGCGCTATCCAGTTGTGCCACGGGGACGTGTGCCTAGTCTAACGCATGGTTGGCATGACGAAATCAGCCCCGCCCTGTCCTTTGGGCCAGCGTGTGGTGATAGTCTTCAGCCGGGTGTAGAACCGCACGCCTTCCGGCCCATGCATGTGATGGTCGCCGAACAGCGATGCCTTCCAGCCACCGAACGAATGGAATGCCATCGGTACTGGGATGGGCACATTGATGCCCACCATGCCGACCTGGATCCGGTTGGCGAATTCGCGTGCCGCAGCGCCATCACGCGTGAAGATCGCTGTGCCGTTGCCGAATTCATGAGCGTCGACGAGATCCACCGCGCTCGCGTAGTCGGGCGCACGTACGACGACCAGCACCGGTCCGAAGATCTCTTCGCGATAAATCTTCATTTGCGATGTCACGTGATCGAACAGGCTGCCGCCGAGAAAAAATCCTTCGTGCGGCACCGCCGTGTCGCGTCCATCCACGACGAGCGTTGCGCCCTGCGCGACTCCGGCGGCGATGTACCCACGCACCTTGTCGAGATGCTGCTGCGTCACCAGTGGGCCCATCTCCATCTGCGCATCGGTGCCGGGACCGATGCGGATGGTGCGCACTTTCTCCGCAAGCTTTGCGACCAGTGCATCGGCGGTTTTCGCGCCGACCGGCACGGCGACGGAGATCGCCATGCAGCGTTCACCCGCGGAGCCATAGGCTGCCCCAATCAACGCGGCGCAGGCGTCGTCGAGGTCCGCGTCGGGCATGATGATCATGTGGTTCTTCGCGCCACCGAGCGCCTGGGCGCGCTTACCCTGCGCGGTCGCGGTCTGGTAAATGTAACGCGCGATCGGCGTCGAGCCGACGAAACTGATTGCAGCGATGTCCGGATGTTGCAGCAACGCGTCCACTGCGTCCTTGTCTCCTTGAATGACGCTGAACACGCCATCGGGCAAGCCGGATTCCTTCAGCCATTCGCCCATCAGCAGCGACGCGGACGGATCTCGCTCCGAAGGCTTGAGGATGAAACAGTTGCCGCACGCGAGCGCCACGGGAAACATCCACATCGGCACCATCGCCGGAAAGTTGAATGGCGTGATGCCCGCAACCACACCGAGTGGCTGACGCAGCGAGTGGCTATCCACGCCCGTGCCGACATTCTCGGACACCTCGCCTTTCAACAACTGCGGAATGCCGGCGGCAAACTCCACCACCTCGATGCCACGCTGCACCTCGCCACGCGCGTCGGCGAGCACCTTGCCGTGTTCGGCGGTAATTGCTGCGGCGAGCACATCGACGTTCTCTTCCACGCATCGCAGGAAGCGATTCAACACGCGCGCACGGCGCAGTGGTGGCGTATTCGCCCAGCCCGCGAACGCCTTTTTCGCAGCCTCTACCGCGAGATCGACCTCCGCCTTGCCGGCAAGCGCAACGCGCCCGGTCTGCTGCCCCGTCGCCGGATCGAACACCGGCGCCCAGCGCCCGCTCGTACCTGCAACGCGGGCGCCACCCAGGAAGTGCGGAATGTCGATAGTCATACGGTAATAATACCCGCCACCATGCTCACGACACGTCTTGCTGCAGTTTTCATCGGCGCCGGGATCGGCGGGTGCGCGCGCTACACGCTCAGCCTCGCTCTCAATCCGTTGCTGGTGGGTTTGCCCCTCGGCACACTTGTCGCGAACCTCTTGGGCGGGTACCTCGCCGGACTGGCTGCGGGTTATTTCCTGTTCGCAGCGCAGTTGCCCGAGGAATGGCGTCTGCTGGCGATGACCGGGTTCCTGGGTGGCCTCACGACGTTCTCGGCGTTCTCTGTAGAAATGGTGGCGCTGCTGCAGGCAGGGCGCACGGGCCTGGCGCTAGGCGGTATCGCGCTGCACGTCGGCGGTTCCCTGGCGTTGACGGCGCTGGGATTACTCAGCGTGCGGGCGCTGGTGCACTAGCGAGGGCAGTGGGAGATCTGTCGCCGGCGTCTACGTTCGAAGGCGAAGCGCGACGAAATGGCAGGCACGTTCTGCGCCGTGCTCCCGCCAGGACTTGGCTGTCCGTAATTCTTGATCGCTTACTGTAGAGTTCCTCGAACAGAAAAAATTCTGCTTTTCAAAACTCCAGTTCAATGGGGGAATTACCGAACGAAAAAGGCCCAGAAAACCGGGCCTTTTTTGATGCCTACCGGACGTGCCGGAAGCTGCTGGAAGTCAAATGGTGGGCGGAAGGCACTCGAATAGTTTCGAAATACGGCGAGTTGTT
>JBDSRN010000049.1:0-4469 GCA_039929265.1 Steroidobacteraceae bacterium
TCTGCGGGCTTGATCCTCGCGGTCTGAAGGATCGCTATGCGGACTACTGGGACCTGAACCAGCGTCACGTGCACATCAATCGCGCGCATTGTATCGCCAACCCCGGAGGCTACGAGGGCTACGGCGAATCCTGCTGGGGTCTCACCGCCAGTGACGATCCCGATGGCTATTGCGCGCACGCGCCGGACAACGACAACGGAACGATTTCACCGACGGCCGCGCTCGCGAGCATGCCGTATGCGCCGCGCGAGGCGTTGCAGGTCACGCGCCATTTCCTCAACATCTACGGCAACAAATTGTGGGGACGCTATGGTTTCGTCGATGCGTTCAATCCCGGCCGGGACTGGTACGCACAGAACTTCCTCGCCATCGATCAGGGTCCGATCATTGTGATGATGGAAAATCATCGCACCGCACTATTGTGGAAGCTGTTCATGAGCGTGCCGGAGGTGCGAGTGGGTCTGCAGCGCCTCGGCTTCACCAGTCCGCATCTGACTGCGTGAAAGAAGCTCTCGAGACCTGGCTGGCGCGGCAGTCGCTGCACGCGCGTGAGGAAATGTTCAAGAGCATTTCCCGCATCGACATGGTGAAGCGTCGACCAGGATTCGGTCACGAGATCCGCGCGGCGCGCGGTTCGATCATCGCCTCGCCGGTGCTCGCGGACTGGCACCCCGAACCGGACTATTTCTTCCACTGGTTCCGCGATTCGGCGATCGTGATCGATGCCCTGCGGCTACTGTACGAAGCAGGCAGTGCCGGCGCCGAAGCGACCGTGCATCTCCATGACTTCGTGCGCTTCAGCATGGCTCTCGGGCAGATCGAAGGGCGTCGGCTGGTGGAAGATTCGTCGTGGCGGGGTCAGGTCGTTCCGGAATTCGTGCAGTACCTGCGCGAGGGCAGCGAATTGGAGGGCGTCCGCGGCGAGAATGTGGTGGCGGAGACTCGTGTGAATCCCGATGGCACGCTCGACATCACCAGCTGGACGAGACCGCAGCACGACGGCGCGGCGCTGCGTGCGTTGGCGCTCCTGCGCTGGAGCAGGATCACGACGCTCGCCCCGGCTGTGCAGAGCGATCTGGCTGCGCTGTTAAATACGGACCTTGCGTTCGTGGCAAAGAACTGGCGCGTACCGGCTTTCGACATGTGGGAAGAAGAGCGCAACCAGCACTATCACACGCTGTGTGTCAGCGCGGCAGCGATGGATGGCGGCGCCCGCTGGCTCGAGGGGCAGTCCGGCGATACAGCGCTTGTGCAGCGTTACCGCAGCGAGGCCCGCGAGATACGCCTGCAGCTCGATGCGTTCTGGCTGCCGCATGCTGGTTTCTATGCTTCGCGCCTGTCGGCACCGGACGTGGCTTGCGACAAGGCGCTGGATATTTCGATCGTGTTCGCCGCGATCCACGCGTGGGACGGAAGCACCGGGCCGCACACGGTTGCCGATCCGCGCATACACGCCACACTCGAGAAACTGATGGCGCTGTTCAGCGAGCTGTACCCGATCAATCGTGGTCGCATGGCGGGCCCGGCGATGGGTCGCTATCGCGGCGATCGGTATTTCTCGGGTGGCGCCTATTACTTCTCCACATTCGGTGCGGCGGAATTGTGTTTCCGTGCCGCTGCCGTATGCCTCGATGCCGCCACGTGGCGCGCGCGGGGTGACGCATTCCTGGATACGATTCGTGACTTCACGCCAGCAAGTGGCGATCTGTCGGAGCAATTCGACCAGGCCGATGGCAGGCAGACTTCCGCGCGGCATCTCGCCTGGAGCTACGCCGCGTTCATCTCCTGTATTGCGGCCCGCACCGCGGCGCTGTCGGGATCCACGCGGTGAGCGAAATGCAGGAGCGATCCGCCAGTCTGAGGGCGCAGCTGACGACCATGCTGCGTGCAACCCTGCGCTCGGATGCGGGCAAGGCAATCATCTCGGTCGCGCTCGGCATACTGGGCGTTGTGATCGTGACGTCCTACGGACAGATACAGCTCAATCGCTGGAACAAGCCTTTCTACGACGCGCTCTCGCGTCGCGACCTGCACGACTTTCTCATCCAGCTCGGCGTGTTCTTCATCATCGCCGTGCTGTTGCTCGGCTTGAACGTGTTGCAGCGCTGGTTGGTGGAGACACTGAAGCTTCGGCTGCGCGATGGACTGGTGCACGATCTGCTCAATCACTGGATGCAGCCGAGGCGTGCGTTCTGGCTGGCCAATGCCGGCCCGATGGGCGTGAATCCAGATCAACGCATGCACGAGGACGCGCGCAAGCTGTGCGATCTCACGGCCGATCTGGGCACCGGTCTGCTGCAGGCAACGATCTTGTTCCTCACGTTCGCCGGCGTGCTGTGGGGTATGTCGGTCGACTTCTCGTTCCGCTTCGGCGGGGTGGACTATGCAGTGCCCGGGTTCATGCTCTGGGCCGCGATGGTCTATGCGGCAATAGGCTCGCTGCTCAGCTACTGGGTTGGTGGGAGCCTCGTCGACCGCAACGCCGATCGCTATGCACGTGAAGCGGATCTGCGCTTCTCGCTAGTGCGTATCAACGAGCACCTGGACGGCATTTCGCTCGCAGGCGGTGAAGAAGGCGAGCGGCGTCGCGTCGAATTGCACTTCCGCAGCGTGCTCGCCTCGACGGCAAAACTGATCGCGGGGCTCACCAACCTCACCTGGATCACCGCCGGGTTCGGCTGGGTGACCACAGTTGCCCCGATCCTCGTGGCAGTGCCTTTGTATTTCGGCGGCAAGATTTCATTCGGTGGATTGATGATGGCTGCCGCGGCATTCACGCAGGCGCAGGGATCGCTGCGCTGGTTCGTCGACAATTTCAGTGTGATCGCGGACTGGCGCGCGACGTTGTTGCGCGTTGCCAGCTTCCGCATGGCCCTGACTTCTACTGACGTCGAGCATCGCTTCGCCCGTCAGATCGACTACATCAATGGTGACGAGCGACGTATCAACATCGACGATCTGCAGGTCGCGTCGGTGACCGGCGGCGACAAGCTCAAGGAAACCAAGGTTCGCGTTGCGCCCGGCGAGCGCGTCCTCATCCTGGGTGCTCCGGGTACCGAAAAGACGCTGTTGTTCCGTGCGCTGGCCGGTCTGTGGCCCTGGGGTTCGGGGAAGGTGGTGCGACCCGCAGGCGAAGATGTCTTCTACCTGCCACGCGGCACGCCGTATTTGCCGCGTGGCACATTGCGCGAGGTGCTCGCGTATCCCGCCAAGGTTGAGAAGTTCGAGTCTGCGCAGTATTCGGTTGCGCTGGGTCGCGTGGGCCTGGGTCGACTCGTGTCGAAGCTGGACGAAACGCAGCGCTGGGATGTCGAACTGAGTTTCGACGAGCAGCTACCCCTCGCGTTCGCGCGTATCGTGCTGCAGCGGCCGCCCTGGATTCTCATCGACGGAACGCTGGGCACGCTTGAGGATGAAGCGCTCGAAACCGTGCTGGACGTGTTCGACCACGAGCTGGCCGACGCGGCGATCATTCACATCGGGCGCGCATTGCTCACGCGGGATACGACGCGTACCCGAGTTCTGCATCTGGTGAAGGCCGATGCGGCAGAAAGCGGTGTACACAGGAGGCCGGCGCTGTGAATAGTGTGCGCAAGGTCGCGCAGTACTGCGCACTCGCCTTACTGACCTGCTGCGGAGCCGTGGGTGCTGCCGAAGAGCTCGAATTTCGTCCGCCTGCGAGCCCGCTCGATCCCGGCGCCGCGGCGGTAATGCGCGATCTCGCGGTCCGGGTTCTGCCCGTGTACGAAGAGAAGAATCCGGAGCGTTTCCTCACTAATCTCTCTGCGATCCAGGTGATTGCCGGGCACTATGGGCCTGCGGCGGCCAGTCTGCAGTCCTTGCGCGAGCGCCGCAAACCAGGCGACAGCGCACGTGCGGATGGCACCGCGCGCGTGTTCGACATCTATATACGTGCACTGGATGTCGCTCGCGAGCGTCGTGCGCCGTTCGCACAGAGTTTCACGCAGGCTTTTCACGAGACCGTGACGCCGCTGTCGGACCTCGAGGCTTTTACCATCACCGGCTGGCGACTTCCGCAACTGCGCAACCTGGAGCGTGAGCTGGAGCAACGCTTCGCTCTGCGCAGCGATCGTCGCACGATCGAGTTGAGTGAGGCGGTGGAGCTGCTGTATCGCTATTTCCTGTTCGACGCAGGTCGCAAGTTCGAAGAGCCGCTGCAGCGCCTGATAAGCGAGGACGATCAACGTCGCTATGTATTCGACTCCGTTCGCATACCCGGGCCTGCCGGCAACCTCATTGCCGCGGTTATTGCGCGGCCGCGCAACGCACCGAAGCCGCTACCGGCACTGCTGGAATTCACCGTGCTGCTTGATCCATTGCAGCCGATCACCGAGCCGGCAGCACATGGCTATGCAGGAGTGAGGGCGTTCACGCGAGGTCGACAGGCAGCAGCGGCGCGCGTCATTCCTTTCCAGCACGATGGTGCGGATGCGCGCGTCGTCATCCAG
>JBDSRN010000050.1:0-18401 GCA_039929265.1 Steroidobacteraceae bacterium
TACAGCAGTGATGCGCAGGATTTCCCTACGGTGCTCGACTCCATTCTGCTTTGACGAGTTGAGCCATGCGTGGGTTGCGTTCTGTGTAGCGCTGCGGCTGATGGTGTGAGGCGCTCATCCGGAACGCGAGTCAATTCGCGGCCGCATGAGAATGGGCGTGTACACGATCAGGAACAACGCAAACGCGAGCCCCCAAAGCGAGCCGGCTGCAATGACACTCGCCTTGTAGTGCTCCGGCAGGACAGACGGGCCGAACACGCGCACCAGCGCGGCGAAAGACAAGAGTGCGTATGCCACGGCGATCGCCTTGGCTGCAACGAGTGGCCGGCCGGTATGACCGAGCGCCGCGCGTGTCATGACCGCGAGGATCATCGAAGCCGCAACGCCGATGGTCAGCGCGTGCAGCCAGTGTGCACTCCAGTTCGCGCCGGTCAGCAGGTAGATCGCTTTCAAGGCGAGCCCCAGTGGAAGCCATCCGTAAGCCAGGTGCAAACTCCACACCAAAGGATCCCGCAGGGTCCGAAGCGTGCCCCAGCCCGTCAGCCGCCACGCCTGTATCAGTGCAGCGAGCGCGGCAACCGCGCCTGCAATGCGGGGTGCCGGCAGAAAAACGTCCGTGAGGAGAACCGCGAGCATTGCGCCGATGACTGCACGCTCGACCCAGCGGCTGGTGCGCAGTTTCGCTTTGTTTCCACGTGCCTGCAACGCGCTTGCGGTGAATGCGGGCACGATGCGGCCACCGATGACGGTGATGAGCAGCAAAATGACGTCAATGGCGACGAGCAACGCGGTACGCGCCGCGAAGCTGTCGGAGCGCAGGAGCGCCCCCAGAAAGAGCGCGTCGGATAGCCAGATCACGGCCAGGATGATGAGCAGCGCCGTGTTCCGGTTACGAGCTCGCAGCAGTGGTGGGGCCACCATCACTGCCAGTGCCGGGAGGAATGCGAGGTCACACACCGCAACCACGCTTAATGGCAGCACGGCGCCGGCCGCGAAGGCCACCCGGCCCAGGAGCCACACCGCTGCCAGTGCTGCCAGGGGGCGGCCTGCAAACCCCGCTGAACCGGTCCAGCTCGGAACCGCAGTGAGCAGAAATCCGGCGATCGCCGCGACAATGAAACCATAGATCATTTCGTGCGCGTGCCACAGCTGCGGCAGCTGATTGCGGAACGGCGAGGCACCGGTGGCGTAGATGACCAGCCACGCAATCCCAGCAACCACAGCGAACGCACCGGCCGCCCAGAAGAACGGTCTGAAACCGTACGCGAACAGCGCGAAGCGGAGCGAGCGGTCAGGCGTATCGCGAGGGATGGGGGCGATCATGCGGCCTCTTCATGCTGGCGTACGCTGAGGTGTGCTCGTCATTTCTTCTGAAAGCGAGCGGGGTATTGCCGGCTGAGCGCGTCAGCAATCGCGTCGGAGATCACCAGCATGTGATGGCGCATCGCGTGCCACGTGGCCGCCTCGTCGTGAAAATTGCCCGCCGAGATTTGCGTGATCTGCGCTACGTGATGAGCCCCATGCGCGGCGAACAGTCCAAAGACGACATTCTCCGGTAGGTAGGGGTTGGCGCCGCTGAGAAACTTTCCAATGGCATGTGCATTGGCCGTGAGTACAGCGAGTGCCTTCTCTTGCCCGGACTTCGAACTGGCGAGGGTCGCAGTGTTGTAGTCACGCACCGCACCCCAATGCCCAGCGAGTAGCTTCAGCAGTCCGTCGGCGGCTGACTGCCCGTAAAACGGCGCGATCGTACCGGCCAGGGTCTTGGCATTCGCGACTACTTCCGTTTCAGCAATCCTGGCCTGTGTCGCATCTCGCGAATGCGTTGCCAGCACGTAACTGCGGATCCAGAACACGTGCTCGACCCACAAATCCCGTAAAGCCATCTGGGTCTCGAGGACGGCAGCGCGATCCGAGGAAATCACCGGCACTGCGGCGACGCCGGAAGTCCCGAACGCGAAAGGCAGCAGGAGAATGGCCGCGACCAACGAAAGTGTGGACGGCTTGAAGACGTTCATGGGGCACTCCCACAGAGGGCGAATCAAAATGACTCGGTTCGATGACGAGCCTAGACGGCGGGGTGATATCCGACAAGCGATCAATGTCGGCGCTCATTATCGGAATCCTCGATATTCAGGAAGACAAAAGCTGTCGCAAAACCATCTGCAGAATACCGCCGTTGCGGAAGTACTCGACTTCCGCGGTTGCATCGATTCGCACCGTCGTGTCGAAGCGCAGGATGCTGCCGTCTTGCCGGGTGACGGAAACGTGTGCAGCCTGGCGCGGGGTGAGACCCCCCGCAATACCGGAAATGGCAAACAGCTCGAAGCCTGTGAGCCCGAGGGATTCCGCAGAATCGCCCGCGGCGAACTGAAGCGGCAGCACTCCCATGCAAACGAGATTGCTGCGATGAATGCGCTCGTAGCTCTGTGCGATCACCGCTTTGACGCCAAGTAATGCCGCGCCCTTCGCCGCCCAGTCGCGAGAGCTGCCCGAGCCGTACTCCTGGCCCGCGATCACGATGAGGGGGGTTGCCTCCTGCGCGTAGCGCATCGCCGCGTCGTAGATACTCATCCGGTCACCACTTGGAACGTGCCGAGTCCACGCACCCTCGGAGCCGGGAATCATCCGATTGCGCAGGCGAATATTGCCGAAGGTTCCGCGCATCATGACTTCGTGATTCCCGCGCCGGGAGCCAAAACTGTTGAACTCCGGGGCCGGTACCGAATGAGACACGAGGTATTGTCCTGCGGGAGAGTCGACGCCGATGCTGCCGGCAGGCGAGATATGATCGGTGGTGATCGAGTCGCCTAGCAGCCCGAGCGCTCGCGCCCCGACGATATCTTGCGCGGGTGTAGGCGCGGCCTGCAGGTCGATGAAGTAGGGCGGCTCGCGAACATAGGTCGAGGTGTCGTCCCAATCGAACAGCGTTCCGGTGGGCGCGGGCATGCTCTTCCACGTCTCATCCCCCTCGAAGATGCGACCGTACTCGAGGTCGAATTGATCCGAGGACACCGAGGCGGTGACCAGCGCCTCGACTTCCTCTGCCTTGGGCCAGAGGTCCTTCAGATAAACCGGCTGACCATTCGCGTCGCACCCGAGCGGGTCGGTAGTCAGATCGCAATGGACGGTGCCGACCAGCGCATACGCGACGCACAACGCAGGGGAAGCGAGGTAGCTTGCCTTCACCTGCGGGTGAATACGCCCCTCGAAATTGCGATTGCCCGATAGTACGGCCACGACCGCAAGATTCCTGCGCGTGACGATGTCCGCGATTTCGGCAGGCAATGGACCCGAATTTCCGATGCAGGTGGTGCAGCCGTAGCCGACGAGATTGAAGCCGAGTGTCTCGAGGGAGGGCGTCAGGCCTGCCTTGTCGAGATACTGAGTCACCACACGCGACCCAGGGGCAAGAGAGGTCTTTACCCACGGTTTGCAGCGCAAGCCCGCCGCGACGGCCTTTTTCGCCAATAACCCTGCGGCGATCATGGCCGCCGGGTTCGAGGTGTTTGTGCAGCTCGTGATCGCCGCGATGACGACCGATCCGTTAGTAACCTGTGCTGCCGCGTTCGGCTCTTCGAGATGTTCCGGCGGGGCTCCGAGGATCTCTCCGGCCGGATTGCCTCCTTCGCTCACGAGGCGGGCGAGGGCCTTGCCGTCCACAGGCAACTCGAGCCCTTCGAATGCCGCACTGAATGACGACCACACCTTGCCGAGCGAGACCCGATCCTGCGGGCGCTTGGGGCCGGCGAGGCTGGGTTCAATGCTACTGAGGTCGAGGTCGAGCACTTCACTGAAAACGGGCTCGGGATCCGCGTCCGTCCTGAACAAACCCTGCGCCCGGGTATAGCGCTCGACGCGATCGACGAGCGCGCCACGACCGGTCAGTGCGAGATACTTCAATGTGTTCGCATCGACCGGAAACAACGTTGCGGTGGCACCGAACTCCGGTGACATGTTCGCAAGCGTGGCGCGGTCGGCAATGCTGAGGCCGCTCAATCCGGACCCGAAGAATTCCACGAACTTGCCCACAACACCACGGGCTCTGAGCATCTGTGTCAGCGTCAGCACGAGGTCCGTGGCAGTCGTGCCGGCGGGAAGTGCGCCGCGCGTGCGAATGCCGAGCACAATCGGTGTGGGCAGAAACATCGGCTGCCCGAGCATGGCGGCTTCGGCTTCGATCCCGCCCACCCCCCAGCCGAGCACGCCGAGGCCGTTGATCATCGGCGTGTGCGAATCGGTACCGACAAGTGTGTCGGGAAACATCCATCCGTCGCGCAGGACCACGACCTGCCCGAGATGTTCCAGGTTGACCTGGTGGCAGATGCCCATCCCGGGAGGCACCACTCGAAAACCATCGAATGCCTGCTGCGCCCAGTTGAGCAAGGCATAGCGTTCGCGGTTGCGACGGTACTCCCAGGTCAGATTCTCCGCGTAGGCCTCGGCGCTACCGTACCGATCCACCTGCACCGAATGATCGATGACGAGATCGACTGGAATGAATGGGTTGACGCGGCGCGGATCACCACCGGATCTCGCCACCGCGCTGCGCAGCGCCGCGAGATCCACAACCGCTGGTACGCCGGTAAAATCCTGCATGAGCACTCGCGCGGGCATGAACGCCAATGGTGCCGCCGGGCCGTTCGGCCATCGGGCCAGCGACAGAACATCCGCCTCCGAGATGTCGCGCCCCCCGACTCGTCGAGCAATGTTCTCCAACAGGATCTTGACCGTGTGCGGGAGTCGCGCCACGTCCGAGCCGGCTCTTGCGGCCAGTTTTTCGAGGCTGACGTATGCGACGTTTCCGGATGCCGTTGACAAGGACGCGACAATGCCGAGCGAATCAGTGTTCATGGCGGACTCCGGATAGTTAGATTGAATCTGCTGCGACACGTCGGATCGTGTCCAGCGCAAGCGCGACGGGTTCAGAATCCACCTTGGCAGGAAAACACAGGTATGCCGGCAAGCGAAACTCCGGCGCACCGGTCACTCGATGCAGCCGGCCGGCCAACTCGTGCTCCCGGAGCATGCGCGTCGGGAAATAACCGGTTCCACCAGAAGCCAGCACGTGCTGCAGGCCGAGCCAGCCGATATTGACGATGAGGCCTGCGCCCATGAAGTTTGGAAATGCGAGCGTATGCCGTGCAAAGAACTCCGAGCCCCAATCGACATACACGTAGTCGCGGCCCGGTTCGGAGGGTGGATCAGGCTGCGAAGACACCATCACCAGTTGTTCCTCCAGCAACAGCTCGACGGTGAGACCCGGACGCGCCTGCGGCGTGTACATCACTCCGATGTCCGCGCGACCCTCGATCAGTTCCTCCATCAACTCTTGCTCGAAACCGATGAGTGCTCGTACCACGACGTCGGGTGCAAGCGATCTGTAGATCGGCAACCACCGCACCAGCAATTCCTCCCACAGGCCGATGCGGCCGCCGACGGTCAGGGTCGAGCGGTATCCGCTGACAACGCCGACCTCCTGGCGGGCTCGTTCAACCGTGCTCGTGAGCAGCGCCGCGTGTCGCTGAAACTGCCGCCCCGCTGAAGTCAGCGTCGTGCCTGCCTTGTTTCGGACGAACAGTTCCGCGCCAAGGATCTCCTCCAGGCGCTGGATTCTGGAGCTTACGGTGGACTGAGTGACGTGCAGGCGCTGGGCGGCGTGAACAAAACTGCCCGTGGCGATCACGACGAGAAAAGTTCGGGCGAGTTCGGTATCCATCGGAGTAGCCAATATACAGCGCTGATTTTTATCGATTGTAAAATTGTGAGCCGGGACTAGCCTCGATGCTTTCACACACGGAGGCTCGATGAGCATCACGCAAATCCCTTTGCCTCATGCGATTGACGCGCTCGAGCCGCACCTGTCCAGGCGGACCGTGACGGCACACTACGGGCATCATCACGCCGCCTATGTCGTCAGGACTCGCTCGCTCGTTCAAGGCACAGCGCGCGAAACTGCCACTCTCGACAAGGTAGTGGTCTCGAGCGAACAGGAGAATCGAGCGTTGTTCAATGCGTCGGCCCAGGTCTGGAACCACGATTTCTTGTGGCGCAGCATGCGGCCGGGAGGCGGCGGTGCGGCGCACGGCGCAATCGCGCAGCGGATTGAAGAATGCTGCGGCAGTCAAAGTCGTTTCAGTCAGCAGTTTGTCGCGGCGGCCAGCGATCAATTCGGCAGTGGCTGGGCGTGGCTCGTGCTCGAGGCGGGCCGGTTGAAGGTCATCGCAAGCTCCAATGCCGATACGCCGCTCACCTCGACGCAGGCACCGCTCCTCACGATCGATGTATGGGAGCACGCCTACTACCTGGACTATCAACACCGGCGACTCGACTACATTGCCGCTTTTCTTGGCCATCTCATCAACTGGGATTTTGCGAATCAGAACCTGGACCGGTTGTCCGCTGACCCATGCCAGCCGCCGTCGCGGAGAAACTGACTCTCAGGTCAAGGAGGGCAAAGTCATGATCCGGATCAAGCGTACCTATGAACCAGTAGCGCGCGGGGATGGTCGTCGCATTCTCGTAGAGCGACTGTGGCCGCGAGGCATGAAGAAGGAGGCGCTCGATGCGGATGCGTGGTCGAAGGACATCGCGCCCAGTACGGCCTTGCGCAAATGGTTCGGACATCGCGTGGAGCGCTGGGACGAGTTCCGGAAGCGCTACCGTAAGGAGTTAAGCGCGAACCGCGAGGGCTGGGCGCCGATTCTCGCCGCGAGCGAACGCGGAACGGTGACGCTCCTCTACAGCGCGCGCGATCTCGAACACAACGGAGCGGTGGTGCTGCGCCAGTACCTCATCGAACGAACCCGGGCTCGTGTGTCCCGTTTGAAGCGAGCGAAACAGAGCAGGCTTCGCGCCGAATGATGCCAGGATGGGCACTTGCCACGCGGGCCCCGTTCCACCTCGAGGCAACAGTGCGTGTGCTCCAACGTCGTCCGTCGAACGCGGTTGATGTGTGGCACAAGAGCCGCTACCTCAGACTGCTGAGCATGCCGGAGGGGCTTGCATTGGCGGAGGTTGAGAACCGCGGGTCGATTGCAAATCCCGAAGTGCGCTTCCGCATCCTCGCTGGCAATGCGACTTTTACAGCGCGCCTGGCGGCTCGCCGCGCATTGCGCAGGATGCTGGGCCTTGACGTCGACCCGGCGCCGCTGCGGCATCTCGCGGAGGCTGAGCGCACGTTTCACAGTACGGCCCGGGCGCTACGCGGTATGCGGCCGCCTCGATTTTCAAATCTCTTCGAAGCTTTCGCGAGCGTCATTCCGTTTCAGCAGTTGAGCCTGGACGCAGGGGTATCAATTGTAGGACGGCTGGTTGTGAAGTTTGGTGAACACCTCGATTTCGAAGGGCGACGCTGCTTCGCATTCCCGACCGCGCATGCGATCGCTGCGGCCCACCTCGCGCGACTGCGTTCCTGTGGATTGAGCGCGCGAAAGGCGCAGACGCTGCGCGATGTCGCCCGCGCGGTCGAATCGGGGGGCGTGAGCGAGGCAGGGCTTTCGGGGATGTGCACTGATGAAGCACTCCGCACGCTGGTGGCGATGTCGGGCATCGGCCCCTGGAGTGCGAGCCTCGTCTTGTTGCGAGGACTCGGTCGTCTCGATGTGTTCCCACCGGGTGACGTGGGCGCCATGCGGGGCGTGCGTGCGCTGATGCGGCGTGGCCCGCAAGCGCCACTCGAGCGCATCATCGAGCGCTTCGGTGATTACCGCGGCTATCTGTATTTCTGTGCGTTGGGCGGGTCCCTGCTTTCCAAAGGGCTCATCCACGCAGCACCGTAGCTGCGACCCGAAGCTGATCGCAGCGCTGTCACGTCGGTACGACCAGGCGAAAATGTATGCTCGACATTTGTGGGGACCTCCGGCGCCAGCGACCGATCGATGCATTCGCACGGCACAGAGGAGGAAGGAGTGTGATGCCCTCGTCGATGAAGCAGGGCGCCTGATGGTGAATCCGCCACTGGTCGAGCAGATTGCGGCGGACCCGATTCTGCGCGAGACAAAACTCATCGCCGAAGCTTGGGATGCGACGGGCGCCTGCCAGGTGGGAAGCTTCTCGAAACGGCGGTGGGCGGAATGGACGAACAAAGGAAAAAAAATGGCGCGTCGCTGCAGGCATGTATCAGGTTGCATCGTCCGGTGTCTCGGCCGGCGGCACGCGGTTGGTGCACGACGCCAGGATCCTTAAAGGGTGGGGCCGCGTTCGAGCGTGCTGTTCGTGGAGGAGTAAGCTACGTTGCAATTGCAGCGATCATGCAAGGGTCTTGCGTGTTCGACGCATGCGATACCGGTGCACAGCCTCCGTGGAGTGAGACTCTCGCAACCGTGGTGTGGTGGTCTGTCTGTAATTCTCGCGGAGGTGCCCTGTGATCGATGCGAAACCCACAACGGACGAGAACAGATGCCGATTGGAACCCAGATCAGGCTGGCCAGTGCGATCAAAACAAACACCCGCAACATTGTCAGCAGAGCCAGTCCGATGACATCGATGGCCTCACTGACGGAAGTGTGGCTCACGAGCATCAACCCGATGTGCCAGGCGCCAAAGGCAGCGGCGCTTGCCACGAGAACGAGCCAGGGCAGGTCGCGTCGGCGGCGCAGGTGCGCTGCAGGACGGGACGAGGTTCGCCGAATCCGGAATCTCCACGAAGTCCAGCGTATGGTGGCATAGAAGACCACGTTCAATGCGCCCATCAAGCGTGAGCGCCGCAACATGGTAAGGACCCATGACTGCGGTTCGCGCACGCCATGATCCTGTTCGACGCGAAATCGATCGACGTAGGCAATCAAGGGTCGAAAGAAGATCTGGTCGTACGCGAGGATGACCAGCAGCATGGTCGCAATGGCCCATGCAATGGCAGAGAGATTGCGTTGCTCGATAGCCAGCGCAATGTAGGAACCGATGCCGGGCAGACTGACGCTGGTATGACCAACGCTGATGGACTCCGATGCGACGACGAAGAACCAGCCGCCGGACATCGACATCATCATGTTCCACACGAGTGCAGGCATCGCGAACGGAACTTCAAGCTTCCAGAATCGCATCCAGGGAGACAGCAGGAACGAATCCGAGGCCTCCGACAGTTCGTTGGGGATCGTGCGCAGCGACTGGTAAAAGCTGAAGGCCATGTTCCAGGCCTGACTGGTGAAGATTGCGAAGATAGCAGCGAATTCAGCTCCGAGCACCCGACCAGGTGCGAGCGACATGAAGAACACAACCGTGAGTGAAATGAAGCCGAGAACAGGCACCGACTGCAGGACGTCGAGGATCGGCACGAGCAGCGTGCCCGCTCTTTCGCTCTTCGCCGCCCAGGTTGCGTAGGTGAGCGTGAAGATCAGTGACAGGGCGAGTGCCGCGAACATGCGCAAGGTGGTGCGCGCGGCGTACTCGGGGAGCCGCGCCGGATCCAGAGAAAGAGGCGCGACGTCCAGGGACGCGAGGGGCTGGAGCAGACCCCGACTGGCTTCGCCCAGGAAGGCGACCAAGCCGATGATGAGAACAAACGCCACGAGATCCCACCCCATGGTGTGGGAACGCAGGGCGGCAAACGGCTGGATAGGCGTTTTCAGGACTTCTCGGTATCCAGGGCTCAGCGCTGTTTCGGCTTGCTAAAGCCGCAGTCGTTATCTCAGAGGATTCGTTCGCGCTGGGCTTGCGCGCACACCGAGATAGCCCTTGATCGTGGCGATCACCAGTGGCACGGCACCGAAGACAATGAACACCACATCCCCGGGCAGGCGAAGCCACTCCAGCAACAGCGAACGCGGACTGCCGATGTGCTCGAGGCTGCGTGCGTGCCAGTAGCCGTTCTGGACCACATCCCACAACTGCAGCACGCCTGCGGGGAACAGGCTCATAAATACCATCAGCGCGAGGCCGCCGTTAGTGCCCCAAAATGCGACCTTGATATATTTCTCGATCCCCGGCCAGCGCTCATCGGTGCTGGTCTGGCGTAGCAGAAATACCATCAGCGCGATCGCCAGCATGCCGAAAACACCCATCAATGCGGCGTGCCCATGCGTGGGCGTGAGCCCAGTGCCGACCTCGTAATAGCTGACGATCGGCAGATTGAGCAGCAAGCCGAACATGCCTGCGCCGAGGAAATTCCAGAACCCCACCGCCATTAGAAAATAGAACGTCCACTTGTGCGGGATCAAGATCTTCTTGCCGCAGATGTCACAATCGCCGCGAGTCGTGCGCACGAAGTCCCACGCGTCGAGCGTCAGCAGCGTCAATGGCACGACTTCGAGCACCGAAAACGTTGCTGACAATGCCATGTTGAAGTTGCTCTGACCGGTGAAATACCAATGGTGACCGGTGCCAATCACGCCTCCGAGGAAATAAAGTATCGCATCGAGGTAGATCACCCGGAGTGCGACATTGCGACGGGTGAGGCCCAGTTGATAGAAGGTCAGCGCTACGATCGTGGTGGCGAAGAACTCGAAGTAGCCCTCTACCCAGAGATGAATGATCCAGAAGCGCCAGGTGTCGACAACGGTGTAGTTGGTTTCGGCGCCAAAGAATAAGGCTGGTGTATAGAACAGCGGAATCGCGAGCGCTGCCAGCAGGAACATTTTAGCAAGCGGGCGGGCTGCAGCGCTCTCCACCGAGCGCGGCCTTGCCATTGACCACAGCAGGGCGAACCATGCGAGCAGGCCGGCGACCAGCAGGTATTGCCAGATCCGCCCGAGCTCCAGATATTCCCAGCCCTGGTTGCCGAGCCAGAACCACCAGTCACCCAGTTTCTGCAGGATGCCGAGCCATTCGCCCAACAGACTTCCAACAATCACCAGCAAGAACGCGGCAAACAGAACATGCACCCAGCCCGCAAACCAGCGGGGCTCATCGGCGCGCAGGGTGCGCGCCAGAAACAGCGCCGCGGCCACGTAGGCTGTGGCGATCCAGAAGATAGCGGTCTGCAGATGCCAGGTGCGCAGCAGGTTGCTGGGAAAAATGTTCTCGAGCTGGAACCCATAAAAGCTGCCCGGGTCGGCGCGATAGTGAGCCGTGGCGCCCCCGACGAGAGTCTGCAGAAGAAACAGAACTGCGACCACAACCGAGAACTTCACCAATGCGCGCTGACCGGGACTGGCCTCACCTGGTACCAGTTGCGGATGGATGTGGTGACCGCGGCTCACCCAGCCGAGGTAGTCGAATTTGCCGAATGCCAGCAACACGGTCGCGGTTCCAGCGAGCAGCACGAGAAGGCTGAGCGCGCTCCAGAGCAGCGCACTGGGCGTTGGTACGTTCCCCACGCTCGGGTCGTACGGAAAGTTGTTGGTGTAGGAGTGCGCCCGTCCTGGACGATTGGTCACAGAGGCCCACGCGGCCCAGGTAACGAACGCCGTGAATTGTCGCAGCTCGTCCGGATCGGTAATCAGGTCGGGCTTCAGGCCGCCATTGCGCGCGGGGTCGTGAAAGTATTTTGTCCAGTAGTCGATTTGCTGCGCAAACGCGGTGGATTGTGGATCCGTAAGTTGCAGCGTGTCGGTTGCAGCGTCGTAGCGATTGGTCTTCAGCGCCACCGCCGTCTCGGCGCGCACCGCCGCTTGCTGCGAGGGGCTCAACACAGTCAGAGGCTGTCCGTGGATCTGTCGCGCGAGGGCGGTGGCGGTGTCCTCGCCGATGAGATGGAGCGCCAAGGCTGAGAAATCCGGTCCCAGATAACCTCCGTGCCCCCAGATGCTGCCGTTGTTCATCAGTCCGTATTTGAGAAAGACCGCCTGGCCCGCCCGAATATCGTCGCCGCTGAACACGCTGGCGCCGTGCGTGTCGACCACGTGAGCAGGAATCGGCGGTGCATTTCGATAGGCCAGCGTCGTGA
The DNA here is from genome assembly GCA_039929265.1 of Steroidobacteraceae bacterium. Lineage (GTDB taxonomy): Bacteria > Pseudomonadota > Gammaproteobacteria > Steroidobacterales > Steroidobacteraceae > ZC4RG30. The sequence goes on from JBDSRN010000050.1 coordinate 11,825, forward strand.
TGCCGATCAGAACGGTGAATCCAACCACCAGCACGATCAACACGGTGCGCAGCCACCAAGGCGACAGATCGCCGTCATCTTCGGTGAGCGGTTGGGCTGCGACGCTGGTGTGTTGTATCGATTCGTCGACCATTTTTTTACCTTTCTTTCAGTTCCCGAAAGCCACACGGAGCGTTGCCAGGATGCCGGCGACACTCAAGACAATGCAGGCGAAGTGCGCTGACAGCAATAACGGAATCTTCGCCCAGGAGTGCATGTAGTGTTTGATCACTAGCTGCAGGCCGATCGGATCCGAATCCGACAGCCCGAATGAGTGGCGACCGCATGGTTTTTTCCGTCCATTTGCTATCGCCCAAGGCGCGCGCCGACAATCCATGCTGTCACAGTCAGCACGGTCTTTCCCATAAAGAGATGGCGAATGCCGCCGCACAGATGAAGAAAGATACAGAAGGCCCCACCCGGAAGCAGAACCTGCCCAGACCACGAATGGTGCAAGGTCTGCATCGGTAGATAGCATCATTTTCAGGGCCTTCGGACCGCAAGCATCGAGATCGACCTCGAACGAATCCAGGCTCGGGTTGCGAGCTGAGTCCGCATCGAAGCGATAGATCTCGAATGCTTTGACCCGCGTGGCGCCTGCCGCTTGAGCACAGTAGTGCGAGGAACCTGGTAGGACGAGCGAATGATCAGGGCGTTTCTCCCTCGTCGCGGTCTGTGACAGAACGCTTGATGATATGGCCTGCTGGATCAGTCATGAGCAGCAGGCGTCGGTTCTCGTGAAAGAAAGTCAATCGATAGTGACCCGCGTCCTGGCCGATGCCGTGCTCGCACAGGCTCGTGATTTTTTTCTCGCGCATCAGGGCATGGACGCTTGTCGGGTCGATCTCGAGACCCACTGCGATGACCGTCGCATCGATGCTAATAGCGCCCTGTTCAAATACCACCGCACTCATGTGTTGATCATCCTGTCAGGTTTGACCAAGTACAAGAAGCGGGTTGCGTAATTTCCAATCAAGGGGCTGAGTACCGAGCGGTTGCCAGGATAGTTTTTGTATTCGGAACTTTTTCCAGTGCGGGCGCCAACTGCCAGTCCGAAAAGCGATAAATATCAGGCCGACGTCAGCGCTGTTCTCGCGAGTTCGCCGCCTATCCATCGGTTCGATCGATACATGCGGCCGACTTTTGTCGTTTGTAAATAGTTACCGGAAGTCTATGCTGAAACGGTTCTGAAGAAGTCTGCGATGCGCACTGGGCTTGGCATTCGTTTTGGCACGATCGTCGCGCGGAAGCAGGCAGCGAGACAGGAGCAATCTGATGGAACACCTGGCGCCGCTCACTGGCCCTGATTTCGCGATTGGCGTTTCGCCAGACGCGCTCGCGTTGGGCGTTCCGCTGCTCGGGCATGCGGGCGGCAAGGCGATCGTCATGGTGCGGACAGGGGACGGCGTGCGTGCGATCGGCGCCACCTGCTCACACTACGGCGGTGCGCTGGCAGAAGGGCTGGTGGTCGGGCAGACCGTGCGCTGTCCCTGGCATCATGCCTGCTTCGATTTGCAGACTGGCGAGGCGCTGGGCGCGCCCGCTTTGAACGCGATCGACTGCTATGAAGTCTTGCAGCGTGACCACCGTGTGATCCTCGGGTTGCGCAAACCGGCGCCTATGGTGCCAAAGCCACCCATCGCTTCCCCGGCTTCTATCGTCATCGTCGGCGCGGGCGCCGCCGGCGCTGCCGCTGCGGAGCGGCTGCGCGCACTCGGATATTCGGGACCTCTTACGCTCATCGGGAATGAAGCTCCCGGGCCGGTTGACCGTCCCAACCTCAGCAAGGATTATCTGGCCGGAACCGCCCCCGAGGAGTGGGTGACACTGCGGTCGCAAGATTTCTACCGAGCCATGAACGTCGCGCTGCGGATCGACGATCCCGGCGTTTCACTGGACCCCGTCGACAAGACCCTAGCGCTACGAAGCGGGCAGACGCTCTCTTACGATGCGCTACTGCTCGCGACGGGCGCGGAGCCGTCGCGGCTGCCGATCCCGGGCGCGACTCTCCCGCACGTGTTTACATTGCGCTCGTTGGCCGACGCCAACGCCATCATTGCGGCAGCGCAGGGCGCGCGCCGCGTTGTTGTTGTCGGCTCCAGCTTCATCGGGCTCGAGGTAGCCGCGGCGTTGCGGGCTCGCGGACTCGAAGTGGAGTTGGTCAGCCGCGATCGCCATCCACTGCAGCGAGTCCTGGGGGTATCGCTCGGTCAATTCGTTCAGAAACTGCATGAGATGCATGGGGTGCGTTTTCATCTCGGTAACAGCCCACGCGCGATTTATCCGCAGACTGTTGAACTCGACGATGGCGGTGTCCTGGCCGCCGATCTGGTGGTGCTCGGCGTTGGCGTTCGGCCACGCGTCGAACTGGCCGAGCGCGCGGGGCTCAGCGTCGCCGATGGAATCCTGGTGGATGCTCATCTGCGCACAAGTGCTGCAGGCATCTGGGCCGCCGGTGATGTGGCGCGCTATCCCGAGGCACGTCAGGGCATATCTGTACGCATTGAACATTGGGTTCTCGCTCAACGACACGGTCAAGCGGTGGCGCGCGACATGCTGGGATTGGGCAGCCCGTTTCGTGACGTGCCGTTCTTCTGGAGCCAGCATTACGACGTCATGCTCGCTTACGTGGGACATGCCAACGCGGACGATACCGTAGAAGTGATCGGCAGCCTTTCGGAGCGCGATGCCACCGTGATCTATCGTCGCGACGGTCGTCCCGTCGCGATCGCTACCGTTGGCCGAGATCGCCAGAGCCTTGCGGTCGAGGCAGCCCTCGAGCGCGGCGATGCAGCGGAAATCGAAGCATTGCTGCACGAGTCGAGTGTTCCTATGTCGTACACCCAAGGCAATTCAAATCACTGAACGACCCTGCAAAGCGAACGAGGAGCACACCATGTTGCGCAATGTAAAAAAGCTCGATGGCTTCCGGATCCTTGCAACCGATGGGGCGCTCGGGAGCGTCCGGGAACTCTATTTCGACGATGAACAGTGGGTCGTACGTTATCTCGTAGTGGACACGGCCGGGTGGCTCAGCGGTCGAAGAGTTCTGGTCTCACCGTACGCCGTGAAGTGGATTGAGTGGGATACGCGCAGCGTTGCCGTAAATCTGACTCGTGATCAGGTGCAGCAGAGCCCTGGGATCGACACCGATAGACCCGTGTCACGTCAACAGGAAGCGGAGTATCACCAATACTACGGCTACCCGCAGTACTGGCCGTACTCGGAGTACTGGGCGTGGGGCGCGATGCCACTGGTGACCCCCCCAAATCCCCTGGCCCGCACCCATGCGGAAACGAACCGTCGAGCGCAGACGCAGCATGCCGGTGCTGACGCGCACCTGCGAAGCAGCCAGGCCGTGCTCGGGCATCACATAAAGGCAACCGATTCTGTGGTCGGTCACGTCGCGGATTTCCTGTTTGATGAGGAGAGTTGGGCGATTCGCTATCTCGTTGTCGACACTCGAAACTGGTTGCCGGGCAAGCACGTGCTCGTCACACCTCAGGCTATTTGCGCCGTGAGTTGGGCTGAACGCACTCTCAGCGTGCAGCTGACGCGTGAGGAGATTGAGGGAAGTCCCAAGTACGACCCCGGACATCCGCCGTCGCATGACTTCGAGCGCGAATTGGGAAACCCCAGTTCCCACCACGGCTCGTGATGGATGCGCCAAGGATCTTCTCCAATACAACCATTGTCTCGACACGTTCGCATTGACCCGGATGGTCGGCCAGGGAGAGTGTGAACCGCATGAATGAGTCGATCTGCAAGGATCAAGAATTGTCCGATCAGGCGAGAGGAGCCTGTGCCTCGGATCCGGGCGGGACGAGCCCTCTGAGTATCGAATCCATCGCGACTTTCTCTCACGGGCTGCGCAACTCGTGCGGATTCTTGATTCGGGCGTCGGCATTTCTCCGGACGTACTCCCGCCTGTGTTCGACCTTTACCTGCAGATTGACTCATCTTCGCGCAATCTGGGGTTGGGTCTGGGACTGCTTCTGGTGCGCACGCTGGTTGACAGGCATGGTGGTAGTGTCAGCGCTACAAGAGCCGGGCTGGGGCAGGGCAGCGAGTTTATTGTTCGCCTCCCGGTTCTCCCGCCGGCAGCCTTCGTGGATCATTCGACGTATGCCACAGGCTCAGAAAACGGAATGGATGGCGAGATTATTTCCAATTGATCTAAGTACGCCGTGATCGCATTGTGTCAGTCGAACATCATCACGATAGCCATGCCGCCGAAAAGCACTGCCATCGCGATGTTGATTATCCACAGCGGCCCGAGAGGCTCACGGTGCGGGCGCGAATGGGTATCGGGATTTGAGGTGGGCACCACTTGCAATGCCTTGGCTGGCGCCGCGCAAGTGTGAGTCTCCGGGCTGGCGGGCGCGGTGCGGGTGCGTGGGGTTTTTACGGGATGTGCGTTCATGGTGTTCTCGTTTGACGTGTATTCACACTAGGATTCGCAGTGAAGACAGGCAAGCGATGAAATCTGATGCGTCAAATCGAAATATCAGATGCAACCCGCCACCAGAAGTGTCGATGGTGGACGCGTGAATTCATCTCTGGCGGAACATCAGATAGCGACTTGCATGGAGGGTGAAAATGCTTACGACCTCATCGCAACACGTGTGGGCCCTTGTTCTTGCCGGTGGTGAAGGCAAAAGACTGCGTTCGCTGACTACACAGCCGTGTGGAACTGCGGTGCCGAAGCAATTTTGCTCGCTGCGCGGCGCACATTCTTTGGTGGAAGATGCGATAGATCGTGCCGTGACTTTGGCTGATACGGAACGCATTTGCGCGGTTGTTGCTGCGGAGCATCGACACTGGTGGTCTGAAAGCGCTGGATTGAGCCGCCTGAATGCGAACAATTTGATCGTGCAGCCGAAAAATCGAGGGACTGCAGTCGGCGTGCTGCTGGGGGCACTACAGATTCTGGCAAGAGATCCCGATGCGCTGGTGGTCCTGCTGCCAGCGGATCACTACGTCGAGGATGAAGATGTGCTGCATTGCTCCATGGTGGCCGCACTGCGGCGACTGCAAATTGACTCGCGATACCCGGTACTGCTGGGCCTTGAACCGGATCGTCCGGACACCGAATTGGGCTACATCCTTCCAGGCGGTCGCGATCTCGTCGGCGGTCAGAGGGTGCTACGCTTCATCGAAAAGCCGAATGCCTCTTTGGCGAGTGAGATCATCAGCAGCGGCGGCCTGTGGAACACCTTCATCATTGTCGCGTCCGTCCAGCGGCTCATCGATATGTACGTCCCGAAGTGGGTCGAAGTATTGGTCGAAATGCGGTCAATTGTTGACGGGATACAGTCCTGTCAGCCAGAACTCGTGGAGTTTTATGAGCACGTGCCGGAGATCGACTTTTCCAGGCATCTGCTGGAGGGGCAGGAATCGTCGTTGCGAGTTGTGCGTGTACCCTCGTGCGGATGGAACGACCTTGGCACACCACGGCGCGTAGGGGAAACGCTGGGACGTTTATCGCCGCATGACTATGCGGCGGCGGTGTCTCACTTGTCTTCATACGTCAATATCGCAGCACAGTACGAGGGTCTGCGGCGGCTCGCACAGCGTGGAGCGAAAGCCTCGCAGGGTTCGCAGTAGGTGGACAAGCTGCACACAAGCATGCGACTTGAGCGCGCGGGACTGCCCATGCGCGGACATTGAGCGGCGCAGGTTCCAGCGCTCAGCACATGCGTTATCTTGCTCTCGCGGCCGACTATGACGGCACTGCTGCCACCGACAACCGTCTTTCGGACAGCACTGTGGCGGCAATCGAACGGTTGCGCACTTCAGGAAGGCGCATCGTTCTCGTAACTGGTCGACGTGTATGCGATCTGCTGCCGGTCTGCCCCAGAGTCGCGTTGTTCGATTTGGTTGTCGCCGAAAACGGGGCCGTGGTCTATGACCCCCGGCGACGCGAAGAGATTCTACTGGCGGCGCCGCTGCCTGCGCGTTTTGTCGAGCGACTGCGCGAACGCGGCGTGCAACCACTTGAGATTGGCAGCGTTATTGTGGCAACACATGCTCCGCACGCTGCCGTTTTGTGCGATGTCATTCGCGAGCTGGGCCTGGAGATTCAGGCAATCTTCAATCGTTCTGCCGTAATGGCGTTGCCACCAGGCATCAACAAGGCGACGGGGCTCCAGTTCGCGTTGCGCAAGCTTGGTCTATCAAGGCATGAAGCGGTGGCGATCGGAGATGCAGAGAACGACCATTCCCTGCTCAAGGGCTGCGAGTGCGGCGTAGCGGTCGCCAACGCCGTCCCGTCCTTGAAGAAGATCGCGTCGTTCGTGACGGGCGGCGCCAACGGCAACGGCGTCGCCGAATTGATCGACGAACTCATCGCGAACGACCTGCATCGGATGGAGGGAAGACTCGAGCGAAACCTGTTGCTGATCGGGAAGCAGACCGACGGGAAGGCGGTGCGCATCTCGCCGTACGGTCGCAACATCTTGATCGCGGGGCCGTCCGGCAGCGGCAAATCCTCGCTGGCAGCCGGGCTTGTTGAACGCCTGATCGACAAGGCGTACCA
>JBDSRN010000051.1:0-6186 GCA_039929265.1 Steroidobacteraceae bacterium
TCGCCATCATCGGCGGCGGAATCGTCGGTGCGTGCGCGGGAGCGCTGCTGGTGCGGCATTCCGGTATCGATCCTGATCGCATCGTGCTGTTCGAACCTGCGCCACCGCAGCCGGTGGCGCAGGGCGAGCCTTTCGACCTGCGCGTGTCCGCGCTGTCGCGCGCGAGCGCGCGCATCCTCGCGGCCGGGGGGGCATGGCCGCTCGATGTCTCGCGCGTGTGCGCCTACGAGCGCATGCGCGTGTGGCACGCTGGCATCCCACCCATGGATGACGGTGCGCTGGTGTTCGATGCCGCGGAGCTCGGCGAGGCGGACCTCGGCTGCATTCTCGAGAACCGGCCGGTGCAGGTCGCGTTGCTCGCTTCGTTCGCGCAGGCAGGCGGACGCATGGTGAATGCGCGACCCACCGGGCTGCAGCTGAGTCCGGATGCGGCAACGCTGACCACGCCCGCGGGCGAGCTGCGTGCACGCCTGGTGCTCGCCGCGGATGGTGCGAACTCGCAGGCACGCGGGTGGGCGGGGCTTGCCTCCGAAACGCATGACTACAAACAGATAGCGATCGTCGCCACCGTGACGACGCAGAAGCCGCACGCGGCCACTGCATGGCAAACCTTCCTCGACACGGGCCCGCTCGCGTTCCTGCCACTGGCCGACGGCAGCAGCTCGATCGTGTGGTCGTGCGTGGATGCTGAGGCACAGCGCCTGCTCGCCCTCGATCCACAACAGTTCGCGCAGGCGCTCGACATCGCATCGGATCTCGCACTCGGTCACACGCGCCTGGTGAGTCAGCGCGCGAGCTTCCCATTGCGAAGCCTGTCGGCGGAGCGCTACGTCGTTGAGCGCTGCGCGCTGCTGGGCGATGCGGCGCACGTGATCCATCCGCTGGCGGGACAGGGCGTGAACCAGGGACTGCTCGATGCCGCGGCGCTGTGTGATTCGATCACGGCTGGCATCGTGCACGGGGAGGATCCCGGCGCGCTGCGCATCCTGCGACGCTACGAGCGTTGGCGTCGCACGGAGAACGCACTGATGGCCGCGGTGGTGAACCAGTTCGATGGCGCGTTTACGGGCCGTGGTGGATTGCGCCGGCAATTCGCGCGGCGTGGCCTGTCGCTGGCGGCGCACAGCACCCTGCTGCGCAATTTCTTCGCGCGGCGTGCACTGGGCGTGTCGCAGGCGGAGCTGCCGCGGTTCGCGCGATCGCTGCCGTGAGTTACTGCGTCGAGATCCTGTCGATCTTCGCCGCGCAGATGAAGTCGTTCTCTGACAATCCCTTGATCGCGTGCGTCGTGAACTGCACGCGACACAAACCGTAGCCGACCTCCAGATCGGGGTGGTGGTCCTCGAGATTCACCACATGCGCGACGGCATTCACGAAGCTCATCGTGCGAAAGAAATCCTTGAAGCGGAACTCGCGCTCGATGCTCGTGCCTGCATCATCCAGCTTCCAGCCACCATCCAGGCGCAGCAGCACTTCTTCGGCCGCCGCGCGTGACATCGGCTGCACGCCGCCTTCGCAGGGGACGCAACGACGGTCGGTCAGGTCGGTCATGTTGATGCTCTCTGTTTGAACGTGCGCTCGATGTAGCGTTCCATCAGGTCCTGGAATTCTTCCGCGATGTGATCGCCCTTGAGCGTCACCGTCTTCTCGCCATCCTCGTACACGGGGGCGACGGGGCGCTCGCCGGTGCCGGGCAGGCTGATGCCGATGTTGGCGTGGCGGCTCTCGCCCGGACCGTTCACCACGCAGCCCATCACGGCGACGTTCATGTCCTCGACGCCTTCGTACTGCCTCGCCCATTCGGGCATGCGCATGCGGATGTGCGACTGGATGCGCTGCGCGAGTTCCTGGAAATACGTGCTGGTTGTGCGGCCGCAGCCGGGGCAGGCGATCACCATCGGCAGGAACGCGCGCAGCCCCATGGTCTGCAGTATCTCCTGCGCGACGAGCACTTCCTGCGTGCGATCGCCATTGGGCTCGGGCGTGAGCGAGACGCGGATGGTGTCGCCGATGCCCTGCGCGAGCAGCACACCGATGCCCGCCGTGGAAGCGACGATGCCCTTGCTGCCCATGCCCGCCTCGGTGAGGCCGAGGTGCAACGGGAAGTCGCAGCGGCCTGCGAGGTTCTTGTATACCGAGATCAGGTCCTGTACACCGCTGACCTTGGCCGACAGGATGATGTGATCGTGCGGCAGGCCGACGCTTTGCGCGAGTTGCGCGCTCTCGAGCGCGGAGCGCACGATGGCCTCGCGCATCACGTCCTGCGCGGTCGCCGGATCGGGCAGCGAATTGTTCTCGTCCATCAGCCGCGCCAGCAATTCCTGGTCGAGGCTGCCCCAGTTCACGCCGATGCGCACCGGTTTGCTCAAGCGGCAGGCGATCTCGATCATCTCGGAGAACTGCGTGTCGCGCTTGCTGCCGCGCCCGACGTTGCCGGGATTGATGCGGTATTTCGCGAGCGCTTCGGCGCAGCCGGGATATTCGCGCAGTAGTTTGTGGCCGTTGAAATGGAAGTCGCCGATCAGTGGAACGTTGATGCCAGTGGCATCGAGGCGCGCGCGGATGGCGGGCACTGCCGCCGCTGCCTCGGCACTATTTACCGTAATGCGAACCAGCTCGGAGCCCGCCTTCGCGAGCGCGCGCACCTGCGCGACGGTGCCCATGATGTCGGCGGTGTCCGTGTTGGTCATCGATTGCACCGCAATAGGCGCGTCACCACCGATGATGATCCTGCCGACGCGTACCGCGACGCTGCTACGGCGTCCGAAGTTGTGCGCAGTTCTCATCCCGGCATTGTAAAGGACGGTAGGTTTCCGGGACTGGTATCATGCCGCCGCTCGCCATCCAAAGGTTCGTCCGGAGAGACTTCGCGCGATTTCACCGTCACGCGAGGCGCCGAAGGCGCAAGTTCCGCCCGGAAACGCTCAGGCACAGGAACGGACGAAACCCGGCGAGTTCTGGAGAGTGATGACTCATGTTAATGGGTCATCCACCGAAGGGGAGCGGCACACCGTATCGAAGGGTGGGCCCGATCTCTCAGGTCCGAGGACAGAGGGGCGCGGCGCATCAGCACCTGTGCTTCGTTCGTGTCCGATGGAAACCTGAGGTGATTGTGGGAAAGAAAACTCCGCTGTTTGAGCTGCACAAGCGCTTGGGCGCCCGGATCGTCGATTTCGGCGGTTGGGATATGCCGGTGGCGTACGGCTCACAGATAGAAGAGCACCATTCGGTGCGCCGCACCGCCGGCATATTTGACGTCTCGCACATGTGCTCGGTGGATCTGCGTGGCCGCGCCCCGCGCGCCCTGCTGCAGAAGCTGCTGGCCAACGACGTCGGCCGTCTCAAGGAGGCCGGTCGCGCTCTTTATAGCTGCATGCTCAACGAGGCCGGCGGCGTCATCGACGACCTGATCGTCTACTTCATCGACGAGAGTTTCTTCCGGGCCGTCGTGAACGCCGGCACGCGCGACAAGGACATCGCCTGGCTGCGCAGGCATGCCGGTGATTTCGGCGTCGAAGTCATCGAACGCAGCGATCTGGCAATGGTTGCGGTGCAGGGTCCGGCGGCCCGCGCACGGGTGGCGGGACTGCTGCCCGAAGCCGCGGCACGGGCGGCCCTCGCATTGCCATCGTTCAGCGCGCTGCAGCTCGGCGAGTACTTCGTCGCGCGCACGGGCTACACCGGCGAGGACGGGGTCGAGATCGCGCTGCCCTCGGAGTTGGTCGAATGGTTCTGGGTCGCGCTGAACGCGGCGGCAGTGCGCTCCTGCGGTCTCGGCGCACGCGACACGCTGCGGCTGGAAGCTGGCCTGAATCTCTACGGAAGTGACATGGACGAGACCACGCATCCTTACGAATCCGGCCTTGGCTGGACTGTGCATCTGGAAGCGCGTGAACGCGACTTCATTGGCCGCGCCGCGCTTGAGCGCGTGCTCGCGCAAGGCAGCGCGCGCCAGCAGGTCGGCCTGCTGCTGGAGGACCCGGGCGTATTGCGTGCACATCAGGAGCTCACGCTCGCCGGCTCGTCCGACGGCGGTGAGATTACCAGCGGCAGCTTCGCCCCGACCCTCGAGCGCTCGGTTGCGCTCGCCCGCGTCCCGGCCGGTACCTGGCAGGAGGTGAGGGTGGACCTGCGCGGTCGCCCGGCGCGTGCGCGAGTCGTGCGACCGCCGTTCGTGAAGCGCGGCAAAATCCTTATTCCAGATCTGGCAGGAGCATCGACATGAGTGAGATTCCGACGGACCGCAATTACGCCAAGAGCCACGAATGGGCGAAATCGTTGCCCGATGGCACCGTGGAGATCGGCATCAGCGATCACGCGCAGCTGGCATTGGGCGATCTGGTGTTCGTGGAGTTGCCCGAGATCGGCCGCGCGCTCACCGCAGGTGAATCCTGCGCGGTGGTCGAATCCGTCAAGGCGGCGTCCGATGTCTATTCCCCGATCGCGGGCACCGTCACCGAAGTGAACTCGGCGCTGGCGCAGTCGCCCGAGGCGGTGAACCAGGATCCGTATGGAGCGGGCTGGCTGTGGCGCGTGCAGCCTTCGCAGGGTGTTAGCGGACTGCTCGATGCCGCCGGCTACGCTGCCGTCGCCGGCGATTGACCGATGCCATTCATCCCGCATACCGAACAGGATCGCGATGAGATGCTCGCCGAGATGGGTTTGCCCGGCGGCGACTCGGGACTCGACCGCCTGTTCGAGGAAATCCCCGCCGCGCTGCGTGTGAAGCAGACCCCGGCGATCCCGAGTGCCCTCACCGAAATGGAGGTCGGACGACTGATGAGCGCTCGCGCCGCGCAGGACGGTCAGCCGCTGTGCTTCCTCGGCGCCGGTGCGTACGACCATCACATCCCTGCAGCGGTGTGGGCGATCACGACGCGCGGCGAGTTCTACAGCGCCTACACGCCGTACCAGGCCGAAGCGAGCCAGGGTACATTGCAGCTGCTGTATGAGTTCCAGTCGATGATGACCAGCCTCACCGGCATGGAAGTCTCGAACGCATCCATGTACGACGGCGCCTCGGCACTCGGCGAAGCGATGTTGATGGCCGTGCGTGTGCAGAAGAAGTCACGCGCATCGCACATGCTGATGTCGCGCGCCGTGCATCCGTTCTATCGCAGCGCCGCCACCGCGGTCGCGGGCGACCAGGGTATTGCGTTCAGCGAGCTCGCGTATGCGAGCGACGGTCGAACCGATGCGGGCGGGATCGATTCCGAGGGTGCCCCCGAGTACACGGCGCTCGTGATCCAGCAGCCCAATTTCTTCGGCGTGCTCGAAGACGTCGACGCGCTCACCGATCGCGCGCATGCGCGCGGGATGCTGGTCATCGCAGTGGTGAACCCTACGTCGCTCGCGGTGCTGAAGCCGCCGGGTGAATGGGGTCGGCGCGGCGCCGATATCGTAGTGGGAGAGGGTCAGTCGCTGGGCGTGCCGCTGTCCTCGGGCGGACCGTATTTCGGTTTCATGACCACGCGCATGGCCAACGTGCGCCAGATGCCGGGCCGCATCATCGGCCGCACGCACGACGTCGACGGACGTCCGGGCTTCACGCTCACGCTGCAGGCGCGCGAGCAGCACATCCGCCGCGCCAAGGCGACCTCCAACATCTGCACGAATCAGGGTCTGCTGGTCACTGCGGCGACGATCTATCTGTCGCTGCTCGGGCCGGAAGGCCTCGCGCGGGTCGCCGAGCAGTCGCGCTGGCGCACGGCGACGCTGGTGACGAAGCTCGGCGCGCTGCCGGGCATCAGCGTCGTGTTCAGCTCGCCGCGTTTCCACGAGGCGGTGCTGAAGCTGGATCGTCCGGTCGCCCCGCTGCTCGAAGAGCTGGCGAAGCGCGGAATCATCGGCGGGCTTGACCTCGCCCCGCACTACCCGGAGCTCGGCAACGCGCTGCTCGTCTGCGCCACCGAGACCCGCACCGATGCCGACATCGACACCTATGCGAGTGCGCTCACGGCAGTCCTGAAGGAGCGTGTCTGATGTCCGACAAATTACCGCGCGAAAAGCTGATCTTCGAATACTCGAAGCCCGGGCGCGCCGCGCGCGCACAGCGGCCGGCCGCGTCTACCTCGACTGCCGAGGCGATTCCCGAGGCACTGCTGCGCCGCCAGCCCCCGCTGCTGCCCGAGGTCAGCGAGCTCGATGCAGTGCGTCACTTCACACGCCTGTCGCAGCTCAACTTCT
>JBDSRN010000052.1:0-5002 GCA_039929265.1 Steroidobacteraceae bacterium
TCGGTACGTCAGGACCGGCACTGATCGCCGTTGACCAGGGACTGGTCGCGATGCGGTGGTGTGGTGACCATTGCGGAACTGATCACCGTGTGTTTGGCCATACTCAGCTCCTCCTGCGGAGCTGCACAACATTTTCCGGTTGGACTATTGCGTCGAGCGGCTGTTGGCCTTAACGTGCGCGCGCGTTGCGGGGTGTGGTACCGCCCGTGACGCCCAGAAATGGTTCTCTGGACCAGGTGGAGGTGACCTACCCCGATGAAGACCCGTAAATCGTCCGTGAAGTCCGTCGACTCAGGACCTGGACCCCGTCTCGGTCGAGTCAACCAGTATCTCGAAAAGAACTTCCCGGACTTTTTTGCCGAAGCCCGTTTCCACGTCGGCGATGACGACTACTTTCTGTACAGCCGGTTCGGCCAGTATCTCGCCCGTTCGATCGAAGGCAACCGCGCTCCCCGCAACAAGATCAATCGCGGGTTCACCGTGCTCAACAAGATGGCCCGCGTGTCCGCCAACGATCCCTCCGTGCGCCGCATGATGGTGTCCGGTCCGCTCGAATACATCCTCGATGCGCCCAAAGCGCGTGAGCTTGCGCGCAAGCGCCTGTCGCCCGTCGCGCAGAGCTACCTCGAGAGTCTCTGCGAATAAGCGATGCGCGCTGCGTAGTATCGGCGCGCCTTGTTCGCGAACTCGTCCACCGGGTTGCGCCTGTCGGCTGACAGGCAAGTCAGCTCGGCGCTGCTATCGGCATGGCTAGTGGCCGGGGGTGACGCAGCTGCGTTGCCATGCGTTCTCCTTTAATCTTGTGTTTTCCACCGGGGCAAGCAATGGCCGAGCGCCGTGCGCAGGACGTGCTCGATTTCTGGTTCGGTCGCGGGCCACAGGATGCGCACTCGCTCGAGCAGCACATGCGCATCTGGTTCGGCGGTGACGAGCCGCCGGAAATCCGCCGCCTGCGCGATGACGACATCGACAGACGCTTTGGCGAAGTCGTGCAACGCGCCGCCCGCGGCGAGCTCGACGCCTGGGCCACCAGCCCGCACCGCCGGCTCGGGCTGATACTGCTGCTCGACCAATTTCCCCGCAACATCTACCGCGGCACGCCGGCGGCATTCGCCACCGACGAGGCCGCGCTCTCGCTGGCGTTCAACGGCATGCACACCGGCGCTGATGCGGCGCTCACAACCATCGAAAGGATCTTCTTCTACATGCCGTTGCAACACGCGGAGTCGCAGGCCGTGCAGGAAGAATCGGTACTCGCGTATCAGCGGCTGCTGCAGGAAGCCCCGGCACCGCTCCACGGCACGTTCGCAAGCTGCCTCGCGTTCGCGCAGCAGCACCGCGACATCGTGCAGCGCTTCGGACGGTTTCCCCATCGCAATGAAGCGCTGGGGAGGAGGACCACGGCCGACGAAGACGAATACCTGCGCGGCAACCCGAACTCGTTCGGACAATGATGCGGTGTCTTCAAAAAAAACGCCGCAGTCGGATAAACGGACTGCGGCGTTTCGTAGCGCGAAACCTTTCGAAAAAGTGATTCGTAACCTGCAGGCAAACTGCCTGTACCGGAATAAAGCAACTGCTGTGCCAGCATGCGGACGCTGAAAATCAGCCGGTCAGCGACAACCCACTGACGCTTCTTGGCAGCCACTGACGCCGCGACGGCGCGCGACGTCCGAAATCTGTCACTTCAGCACGACCACGCAGCTCTGCCCTTTCGCTCTGAGCGTCGCGCACAGGTCGCGCGCTTGTTGCTCGGTGGCGCGTGCCACCTGCAGGCGATAAATCTGTCCGCCGCCAGACTTCGATGCAGCGACACGGTGTGCCTGGTCACCCAGCTCCTTCTTGTAACGCGCCGAGATCGTCTTCCACTGCGTCTGTGCGGCGGCCTCGCTCGAGAACGCGCCAAGCTGGACGCCAAAACCACCGCTGCTCGCGACGCTCTGCTGCGCTTCGGCGGCGGGCAACGGTGCAGGCGGAGGCGTATCTGCCGGCACAGAGGCCTCGTCTGCGACCAGCGGCTCGACCCGCGTCACCGCGGGCGTGCCTGCGTTCAGCGTGAAGTTCTCGACACGGATGCGCGCCTCCTGCGCCCATTTGCCCTCGGGATGCTGCGCAACGAAATTCTGGTAGGCCTGCGAAGAGTCCTCGGACGAGGCGAACTGCCAGTCCCGCTCCTCGGCGAGCTGCTCCATGCGCGTGGTGGCGGTTGCCGCCTGCGCGCTGTCGGCGTGCTGCTTCAGAAACTGCGCATAGGCCTCGGGAGTGTCGGCGCTCTGAGCGGAACGCCAGTCTTCCGCTTCACGGCTGCAGCCGACCAGCAGCAGGACGGGTAACAACATTGCAATGACAATCGGCTTCACGGTGCACCTTCTGGCAAGAGAGTCGCAGCGATTGTATGAGAGTTGGTGCGCATTGCGCAGCACGCGAGGCGAGTAAGATGTTGCGCCATGAACGACAAGGCAGCTGGACGCAGACTGTTGGACCGCTTCGCCGGTCCGCCGACGGTGCTCGCCGAGGGCAGCCGCATGGTGGGTGACCTGGTAACTCCCGGCGCGTTGATGATGTGCGGCTCCATCACAGGTGACGGCGACGTGCGCGGCGCGCTGTCGATCGCAAAGGGCGCGAACTGGGAGGGCGAGGTGCGCTGCAAGCAGGCTGTCATCGCCGGTCAGCTCACGGGACGGCTCACTGTGGAGGGCAAGCTCGAACTTGCCGCGAGCGCGGTGATCAAGGGCAGCGTCACGGCGCGCAGCGTCGCAATCGCGCGCGGTGCGGTGGTCGACGGCGAAATCATGGTGACCAGCGGCGAACCGATCGTGCAGTTCGTCGAGAAGCGCGCCGCGCTGACCTGAGCGGCGTGCCTACCGACTCGCGGGGCGCGCGACAGGCAGCGTGAGCGCGCCGATGTGCAGGTCCTGCCACTGCGTGGGCTGCGCGCTAACCTCGCCAAGGGCCAGCGCGGCGATGGTCGAATCCCAGTGTTCGATTCCGATCGCGGCGAAGCTCGCGTCCGCCTTTTCCCACACGTCGCCGGCCTGGCGAAACAGCAGCGACAGGTAAGGAGAGAGGATCACGAACTCCTCGGCCGGTGTGTCGTTCACGTTCAGGAACAAGCCGACCCATCGATCATCGCGCAAAAAGACGGCCAGCTCCTGGTTCCTGAGAGCGGCACGCAACGAGGCATCGAGTTTGCGGCCCGACGGATAGATGCGCAGCGCATCGAGACTCGCGTCCATCTGGGCAGGGGACGTTGCGACCGGTCGACCAAAGCGATCGCCCTCCCCCAGTGTCAGCATCCGGGTCGCCTCTGCGCGAATGCTTTGCGCGCGCGGGTGTTCGACCAGCCGCTGCAACTCCTGCAGCTTCTCGCGCCCGTACGTACCCGTCTCGAAACGCAGCGTCCGCAATGCTTCCCCCGCAGCGCGATCGTTCACGGCGGCGAGCACACGCGCATACTGACTGCTGGCAGTGAGCCGCTGCGGCGACAACGGCGGAGTGAGGAACAGCAGCATGAGCACCATGAACGCGAGCGCCACGGCGACGTTCGTGCTGCCGAGCGACGCGAGCCACTGTCCGCCGCGCAACGCGGCGAGGAAGTAGCCCAGCGCATAGGCAAGCGCGATGGCGGCGACCACGAATCCCCATACGCGCTGGACCGTCAAACCGTAGGTGTCGGCGCGCACCACGAGCGAGAACAGCGCGATGAGCGCGACGGGCAACAGCAGCGGTACCGCACAGCGCAGTGCATTGCCCAGCACGCGCGGATACGGATTGAGTACGCCACCATCACGCCACGCCGCGTTCAGCAGCAGTACCGTCAGCGCCACGAGCCAGAGCAGCCAGTGGGCCCCGATGGTGCGTGTGCCCGTCGCGACGAGCTGCGGCAGCCGCGTCAGCAACGCCACGCTGAAGATCATCAGGATCAGGCCCGCCACTAGCCCGAGCCACTTGAACAGGCTCAGCACCTGGTCCAGAACGACGCTGACGATACGATCAAGCGAGCCGATGAGGTGGATGGCGAGACCAAACGTGAGCGCGCTAATCGGATAGATGAACAGCGGCTCGCGGAACAACTCGCGGAAGAAGTCGATGTCCAGTAACACGAACAGCTGCGCGCACAGAAACAGCAACGCCCACAGCGCAAGCGTGAACACCGCTGCCTCCAGCAGCACGAGCACGTTGCGCCAGCTCGCGGCGAACAGATCGGGGTAACGCGGGCGCCATCGGCCCCGCAGCAAACGCGCCTGCATGAACGGCAGCGCGTGCAGCCACAACAGCGTGAGTGCCGCGGCGGCCGGCACCAGTGTGTTGAACGGAAAGGAGGGACCGACGCCTGGCAGGCGCAGGCTCGACTGATGCCACGCGACCGCGAAGAACACCGCAGACAGGCCGAGCACCAGCAACCACATGAAGGGTCGCTGCGCATATTGCGCGAGCAGCTGCAGCGTCAGCGGTGTAAACACCGCGAGCACGTACAGCGCGGGAAACACGATCCAGTTGGTGATCTGCAGGTCATCGCGCAGCGCGATGTGCAACGCGTACAGCGCCCAGCCCTGCAGCACTGCGGCGATGAGCACCACGTACAACCCGGATCGCTGTCGCCAGGATTCAACCTGCACCGGCTCCCTCCAGCTCACGCAACACGAAATCATTGGTCCATGAGGACTCCGACCAGCCGGTCATGAAACCAGTATGACCACCGTAGCGCGTGCGCACGATGCGCAGTTGTTCGCTGCGCGCGAGGCTTGCGAGGCTGCTCACAGGGATGATTGGATCGTCCTCGGCCGACAGTATGACCGTTGGCGCGGACAACGTCGCGAGGCGTGCACCGGTGATCGCGTAACCGGCGAGGTACTCGTCGATGTGCGGGTAACCCGTGTGTCGCATGACCAGCTCCGCTGTCATCGGCCGCAACTTCGGCGCGCGCAGGAGGCTTGAGAAGTCGTAATGCCCGGGCCACGCGCGCTGCTTGCGCAACAGCGAGCGCGTCCACTTGCCGACG
>JBDSRN010000053.1:0-4256 GCA_039929265.1 Steroidobacteraceae bacterium
CGAGCGCCAGGTGGCGCGCGTAGCGGGTGCGCTCGTCCGGTGACAGGGGGGCAGGGGTTGCGTGGGTCATGAGGCAAGAATGGTAACCTTGCCGCGCGCTGGAATACGACCGATGCGGGGAAATCATGAACAAGTTCGTTTACGTGTTGCTGGGCTTTTGCATGGTGTTCGCTGCCCCGTCCGATGATCTTTCGGCGGCTGCTGCGCCGATCACAGCGCCGAAACTCGAATTCGAGAAATATCAGCTGCCCAACGGCCTGGAAGTGATCCTGGTCGAGGATCATCGCCTGCCCCTTGTGGCGGTGAACCTCTGGTACCACGTGGGCCCTGCGAACGAGCGCCCCGGCCGCACGGGTTTCGCGCACCTGTTCGAGCATATGATGTTCCAGGGCTCGAAGAACGTTCCTGACGATGCGTTCATCGCGATGCTGGAGGGCGCCGGGGCGAGCGATCTCAATGGCACCACTGGCTTCGATCGCACCAACTACTTCGAGACACTGCCGTCGAACCAGCTAGAGCTCGCGCTGTGGCTCGAGAGCGACCGCATGGGTTTCCTGCTCGAGAAGCTCGATCAGGAAAAACTTTCCAACCAGCGTGACGTGGTGCGCAACGAGCGCCGCCAGAGCCGCGAAAACGCGCCGTACGGGCTGGTCGAGGAAGCGTTGAATCATCAGGTATACCCGAAGGGGCACCCGTACCATGCATCGGTGATCGGCTCGCACGCTGACATCGAAGCAGTGCGCCTGTCGGACGTGCGCGAATTCTTCAAGCAGTACTACGGACCGAACAACGCCAGCATCGCAATTGTTGGCGACATCGACAAATCCAAAGTGCGCGCGCTCGTGCAGAAGTATTTCGGTCCGCTGCAGGCTGGCCCGCAGGTGCCGCGCATCGACGTGAAGACGCCGCCGATCACGGCGGAAAAACGTCTCACGGTCACGGACAAAGTGGAGCTGCCACGTGTGTACATGGCATGGCTGACTGCGCCGATCTACAAGCCGGGCGATGCCGAAGCGGATCTCACCGCCGAGATTCTCGGCGGCAGCAAGGCGAGCCGTCTGTACGAAAAGCTTGTATATGAACAGCAGATCGCACAGGACGTGAGCGTGTACCAGCAGTCGCTGATGCTCGGCTCCATGTTCAACATCGAGGCAACCGCGAAGCCGGGCGTGACTCCCGAGGCACTCGAAAAAGCGATCAACATCGAACTCGCAGCATTCCGCGACAAGGGTCCGACGCAGGCGGAGGTCGACCGCGCGCGCAATACGATTGTCGCGCAGGTCGTCCGTGGACTCGAGACGCTCGGCGGCTTCGGTGGCGTGGCCGACCGGTTGAACCAGTACAACCACTTCCTTGGTGACCCGGGATATCTCGCGCGTGACCTGGAGCGCTACCAGGACGCGACACCTGCCGCGCTGCGTAAATTTGCGGCCGGCGATCTCACCGACAACAAGCGCGTTGTCGTGTACGGCGTGCCGGGTGAGAAAACCGTGGTCGACGTGCCGCGTACCGTGAATGAACCGGCCGCAACGCCGCCGGCTACCACCGCGGCGGATTGGCGCGCGCAGCCGCCGGGCGCCGCTGCTGCCTCGACGCTCGCGCTGCCGCAGCCGCAGCGCTTCATGTTGCCCAACGGACTTGCGGTGTATCTGCTCGAGCAGCACAAGCTGCCGGTGGTCGCGGCGAACCTGATCGTGCTCGGCGGCAGCGACCAGAATCCGGCGGCGAAGCCGGGTCTCGCCGGGTTCACCGCCGACATGCTCGACGAGGGCACCACGAAACTGAGCACGCTGCAGATCGCGCAGCAGCTCGCGCAGCTCGGCGCGCAGCTGGGCACGAGCGCCAACAACGACTACGCCTCGGTTGCGGTGCGCACCATCAAGAGCACCGTCGATGACACTTTCGCCTTGCTCGCCGACGTCGCTCTGCGCCCAGCTTTCGACGCGCGCGAGCTCGAGCGTGTCCGCAATAGCCGACTCACGCAGTACCTGCAGCAGCGCGACAATCCTGGTGTGATCTCCGGGCGGGTGCTCACGAAAGCGCTGTATGGCCCGCGGCATCCCTACGGCTTTCCAGAGCTCGGCACGCCCGAAGCCCTGGAGGCCATTTCGCGTGATGATCTGGCGGGATTCTGGAAGAGCAGCTTCGCGCCGGGCAACGCGGCGCTGATCGTCTCCGGCGATCTCAGCGTCGCCGAACTGCGCACACTGGCGGAGAAACATTTCGCCGCCTGGCAGGGCAAGGCCACGAAGGTAGCGTTGCCGGCGCCACCGGCAAGCGCTGAGCGCCGCCTGCTCGTGGTGGATCGCGGCGCTGCGCCACAGACGGCACTACGCATCGGCGCGGTTGGTGTATCGCGCTCGAGCGCCGACTACGTGCCCATCGAAGTGATGAACACGACTCTGGGGGGGCTGTTCAGCAGCCGCATCAACATGAACCTGCGCGAGAAGAACGGTTACACGTACGGGGCGAGCTCGGCGTTCGCGTTCCGGCGCGGACCCGGGCCGTTTCAAGTGGGTACCAACGTGCGCACCGACGTCACGGCCCCTGCGGTGAAGGAGATCTTCAACGAGCTCGAACGCATGCGCGCGGGGCCTGTGAGTGTCGAGGAGCTGGCCACCGCGAAGGACTCGTTTTCCCGCTCGCTGCCGGGCCAGTTCGAGACCAGCGCTGCGTCTGCCGCGACAATCGGCGAGCTGTTCGTGTACGACCTGCCGCTCGACTACTACGCTCAGCTGCCCGCGCGCATCCAGTCGGTGAACGCGGGCGATGTCGCGCGCGTGGCGCAACAGTATCTGCAGCCGGAGAAAATGGTTGTGGTTGCCGCGGGCGATGCCGGCAAGATTCTCCCCGGACTGGAGAAGTTGAAGCTCGGCAAGGTCGAGGCCGTGACGCTGGACTGATGTGAGCAACGGCGCTTTCGAACTGCGTCCGGCCATCGCCGCGGATTTACCGCAGATCACTGCAATCTACGCGCACTACGTGCTGACCCATTCGGCGACCTTCGAGATCGCGGCACCGGATCTCATCGAGATGCAGCGGCGTCTCGAGGCGCTGCGCCAGTCGGGCTATCCTTACTGGGTCGCGGTCGCGCAGGGGGCAGTGCTCGGTTACTGCTATATCGGCACGTACCGCGCCCGGGTTGCCTATGCACACACTGCCGAGAACGCCGTGTACGTCGCGCCGGAGCAGGCGCGCCGCGGTGTGGGCGTCGCACTGCTCAACCGCTGCCTCGAGGAATGCCCGGCGCGCGGCATCCGGGAGGTCGTAGCCGTCATCGGTGATTCGGCGAATCGGGCGTCGATCGCCCTGCACGAACGCTGTGGCTTCCGTCACGTCGGCACCCTGACTGCGGTGGGCTTCAAGTTCGGCCGCTGGCTCGACACGGTGATCATGCAGCGCTCGCTGTATAACCTGTGACAACGGCAGGTCGGAGCCCAGCGTTGACTGCGGCGCGGGAAAGCAGCACCTTACGGCGCTGACAACGTATCACCCCGTCCTGGGGGTGGAAGGTTTCGTTACCACGTGACGCTGCGTTTACGGATCGTGCTCTTCACGATCAGCATTCTTCTGCCCGCGATCGCTGCTGGCGCATGGATGGTCGCCGCTACCTATAGCCGCGAGCGTTCCGCGTCGAATGCGACCGTGCGCGAGACGGTGCGCGCGCTGTCGCTCGTGGTCGAGCGCGAGCTGCAGCGTCGTGACGCGATCGTGCGCACTCTCGCCGCGTCCGACAGCCTGCAGAAGTGGGATCTGCCTGCTTTCGACCGCCAGGCACGCGCTGCCACCAAGGGTCTGGTCGAGGGATTCGTCGCGGTGCTCGACGAGAGTCAGCAGTACGTCAACACGTCGATCGATGGGCCGATGCCGGTCATGCTGCGCCCGACGCCGTTCACGCTCGCTCAGGACGAGCCCGCCCTCACGGACCCGTTCGTCGGTCGTACTTCCGGGAATCTGCAGCTCGCCTACAACGTGCCGGTACGGGTGGGAGGCAAGCTGTACAACGTGTCGATGCCGATCATGCCGACTGAGCTGCAGCGGGTCATCACGGAGCAGAACGTGCCCGAGGGCTGGATCGCGGCCATCGTCAGCAAGAGCGGTCACATCATCGCGCGTGCGCCGAATCCGGATCGCTGGGTGGGTCAGTCGGCGACCACGGATTTCCTGAGCCGCGTGAAGGGCGAACCGGAAGGCTTCTTCGATGCCGTGTCGCTCGACGGCCAGCCGATCCTCAATTTCTACAGCACCTCGGAGCA
>JBDSRN010000054.1:0-3373 GCA_039929265.1 Steroidobacteraceae bacterium
CGGACATCGGTGGCATCCCGGAGCTGGTGCGCCCCGGACAAACAGGCGAGGTTTTCCAGAGCGGGAGTGTCGATGCGCTCGCGAGCACGCTTGCGAAGGTGGCCGGCATGCGTCCGGCTGACGTCGCTGCGATGGGTCGGGCAGGACGCGCGTGGATGGAGCAGTCGTTCACCATCGAGCGCTATCGCGAGCGCCTTGTCGCACTGTATGCGCGCATCGACGTGCGGATGCAGGCTGAATGACGCGACCTCTCAAGATCATCGTGCTCGGAATTCGCGGACTGCCCGGCGTGCAGGGCGGAGTCGAGACACATGCCGAGCACCTCTATACCCGACTTGCCGCGCTGGGCTGCCAGATCGAAGTCGTCGTACGCACGCCGTTCGTGCCACCAGACGTCAGGCGAGTGGGCTCCATTCGCCTGCGACGCATCTGGGCCCCGCGCCGCCCCGGCATGGAAGCGCTCGTTCACTCGGTCCTCGGCGTTCTGTACGCCGCCATCGCGAGGCCCGACATCCTGCACGTCCATGCGGTTGGGCCAGCTCTCATCACTCCGCTCGCGCGACTCTGCGGTCTGCGCGTCGTCATGACGCATCACGGCGCCGATTATCATCGTGCGAAGTGGGGCGGGTTTGCCAGGTGGATACTGCGAACTGGCGAGCGCTGGGGGGTGCGACACTCCAACGCGCGCATTGCGATCTCACGCGTCATCGTCGATCTGATTCGCAAGCTGTACGACAAGGATTCGGTGTTGATACCGAATGGCGTCGACGCCGCACCGTTACAGGTGGGCGAGAGTTCATTGGAGCCATTCCACCTCCAGCGCGGGCGCTACTTCCTCCAGGTGAGCCGACTGGTGCCGGAGAAGAACCAGCACGATCTCATCGCAGCCTTCCAGCAATGCCGCCCTCGCGGCTGGAAGCTCGCGCTGGTCGGTGGCCTCGATGGCACTGCTTATGCCTCGCAGCTGCAGGCTGCAGCGGCCGGCGATCCTGACATCGTTCTCACCGATTTCAAGAGCGGCCAGGCACTGCAGGAGCTCTACGGCAATGCAGGCGCCTTCGTGCTGCCTTCGGCGCACGAGGGGCTGCCCATCGCGATCCTCGAAGCACTGAGCTATGGACTGCCCGTGATTGCGAGCGATATACCGGCGAATCTCGAAATCGGCTTGCCGCCCGACTGCTATTTCGAGGTGGGCAACGTCCCCCGGCTTGCCGCGCGGCTGGAGGAAGCGGCGCTCGTTGCACACTCCGATGCGGAGCGCATTGAGGCGAGGCGCGAATTGTTGGGACGCTATAATTGGGACGAGATCGCGAGATCTACATTGCGGCTGTACGAGCAGACCGTCGTCAAACGTGATGAAGTGAGACTAGAGCGATGAAACTCCGCAATGCATTCCTGTTCGTCACCGGGCTGGGCTTCCTGACGCTCGCGAAAATCAGCCACAAGCTGCGCGGCTACACCTCGCCCAAGCCCTTCACGCTCGCCGAGGCCGATCGCTGCATCGACTACGACATGCAGATCGTGAATGAGTGGCTTGCACACTTCGCGCAGTACACTGGGGGGCAGACGATTGAAGGTCGCTCGGTGCTGGAACTCGGGCCCGGATCGGACCTCGGCGCCGGGCTGTACCTGCTCTCTCAGGGCGCAACGTCCTATCACGCGTGTGACGTGAATGATCTCGCCAACAAGGTGCCCGATACCTTCTACAACGCTTTTTTCATCCGGCTCTCTGGCCGCACGCCGCCAGAAAAGGTCGCAGCGCTGCGCGAGAGTCTAACGCTGTTTCGCAAGGGACTGCCTTCTCCTCTTGACTACCAGGTGCGCACGGACTTCGACCTCGAGAAAGCGCTCGGCAACCAGCGTATCGATGTCATCTTCAGCCAGGCTGCGTTCGAGCATTTCGACGACATCGACGCCACCATTGCAAAGGCGACTCGCGTGTGTCGCAGCGGTTCCATCTTCTGCGTCGAGGTGGATCTGCAAACGCACTCGCGCTGGATTCGCGAGAAGGATCCCAACAATATCTACCGGTATCCGGACTGGCTCTTCAGACTCTTCTGGTTCCGCGGCATTCCCAATCGGGTGCGCCCCAAGCGCTACGCGGAGGCGCTGCGGCGGAATGGCTGGCTGGATGTTACGCTCACCCCAACAACGCTCCTGGGTGACCAGCATCTCGGTCGCACGGGCTGGGCGCGGCGCTTCCGCGATCCTGAGAGCCAGATGGAGTATCTGACGGTGCTGGTCCGAGCACGGTTGCCATAGTGGCGCCAGTTCACAGCGAGGAACGAACTTGTCAGGCGTAGAAGCAGTGAATCCGGAATTCCGGCTCTGGGGTTGGTCGGCCGGCAGATGGCTGCTGGTCATCCTGATCGTCGCCTTTGTTCTGCGCGCCACCTTTTCCTTTGGCGTGGCGCGCGGGCTGCAGCACATCGAGCCGCAACAGCAAAGCACCGATGAATATCACCTGATCGCAGAGAGTCTGTACGCCGGCAAGGGTTATCGCTTCAACGAGGTTGAGTCGCTGACCCTGCAGCGTCCGCCCGGCTACCCAGCCTTTCTGCTCGGCGTGTTCTCCGTCAGCGGTGTCGACTATGCCGTCGTGCAGGTCGTACAGGCTGCGCTCGGTGCCGTCACCTGTTTGCTCCTGTTCCTGCTCGGGCGCTGGATAATGGGGCCGGCGCTCGGGCTGGTGGCTGCGGCGATGTTTGCGCTGTACCCAAACGCGATCGAATATTCATCGCGCCTGTATGTCGAGACACTGTATTTCCCGTTCCTCGTAGCGTTCGCCTTGCTGCTGTGCGTGGCGTCGCTGCGGAAGTCCTGGGGGTGGGGCGTTGGTGCTGGCCTGGTATGGGCGATGGGCTTGCTCATCCGAGGCACGATGATGGCCGCGCCACCCTTTCTCGCCGCTGGTTTGCTGCTGTCGCGTGCCCACCGCAGCGACGTGCCGGCAGTCGCACGCTGGGTTGCGGCAGGTGCGCTGGCAGCGTCGATCGTCATGGCGCCATGGGTAGTGCGCAACTACCGGCTGACAGGGGAGATCGTGCCGGTCTCCACCGTCTCTTGGACGGCCATCTACAATGGCTTGCAGGTCAGCAAACACGCCACCGAATGGCGCGATCTGGCGCAAGTGGACGTCGATGCCGCGACCTATGCGCACGAGCGCTTCGTTGCGAAGTTCCATGCGGGTAACGGTGCGCTCGCTTACCGGCGGCCGATCGACTCGGTCCACTACAGCGGACTGGCGAAGGAGCTGGTCCTCGAGGAATGGGGCGCGAATCCGGCGCGCACGGTGTGGCATGCAGCGCGGGGCACCGTGTTCACGTGGTTCTTTGCATTCGGCAAGAACACAAGGTTGTTGAGCCTGGCGATC
>JBDSRN010000055.1:0-3932 GCA_039929265.1 Steroidobacteraceae bacterium
CCACCTTCACCGCGGGCGGAAAGCCCGCAGTGATGAACAGGTCGGATCCCTTGCGCTCGATTACCCGGCGCAATAAATCCTGGATGAGCTTGATTGCTTGTTCACGATCCATCGAAACAGCCTCGAACGACCAAAGTCCTTACAGCGCGTCCTTGTTGCTCGCCTTGAAACGAGCTTCTTCCTTGCTAACGGTTCCCTGCTTCACCATCTCGGCGAGGCACTGATCGAGCGTCTGCATGCCCTGCGCCTGGCCGGTCTGGATCGACGAATACATCTGCGCGATCTTGCCTTCCCGGATCAGGTTCCTGATCGCGGGCGTGCCGATCATGATCTCGTGCGCCGCGATGCGACCGCCGCCGATCTTCTTCATCAGAGTCTGGGAAATCACCGCACGCAGCGACTCGGACAGCATGGATCGCACCATCTCTTTTTCCGCGGCGGGGAACACGTCCACGACGCGGTCGATGGTCTTGGCAGCCGAACTGGTGTGCAGTGTTCCGAACACGAGGTGACCAGTTTCGGCGGCTGTGAGCGCGAGACGGATCGTCTCGAGGTCACGCATTTCGCCCACCAGAACCACGTCCGGATCTTCGCGCAGCGCGGAACGCAGCGCTTCGGAGAAGCCCATGGTGTCGCGATGCACTTCGCGCTGGTTGATGAGGCAGCGCTTGGACTCGTGCACGAATTCGATCGGATCCTCGATCGTGAGGATGTGATCGGGACGATTGTCGTTGCAGTGATCGACCATGCCCGCGAGCGTGGTGGACTTGCCGGAACCCGTCGGGCCGGTGACGAGTACCAGGCCGCGCGGCAGCATGCACAGATCCTTGAAGATCTTGGGGGCCGAGAGCTCCTCGAGGCTGAGGATGGTCGAAGGAATGTTGCGGAACACGGCGCCGGCGCCGCGGTTCTGGTTGAAGGCGTTGACGCGGAAGCGCGCGAGCTTCGGAATCTCGAACGAGAAGTCAGTTTCGAAGAACTCCTCGTAAGCCTTGCGCTGCTTGTCGTTCATGATGTCGTACACCATGCTGTGCACTTCCTTGTGGGACAGTGCCGGCATGTTGACGCGCTTGATGTCGCCGTCGACGCGAATCATCGGCGGAACACCAGAAGACAGATGCAGATCGGAGGCGTTGTTCTTGACGGCAAACGCCAGCAGTTGCGCGATATCGACGGCCATCGAGACTCCCGGAAATGTCGTGCGAGTATAGCTTGGGGTGTGCTCGTCCAATATGTTAATCCTTCCGCAGAATTCCGATCTTTCCCGGCGTTTCGTCGCGGTGCGCGACGCAATCGGGACGGCAGCCCGGAATGCCGGGAGGAGTGTGGATTCAGTCACGCTTCTGGCAGTGAGCAAGGGACACGGCAGCGAAGTCGTGCATCGAGCGGCACAGCTCGGCCAGCGGCACTTCGGCGAGAACTACGTGACGGAGGCGCTCGCCAAGATGGCGCCGCTCGTCAGCCTCGACCTCACCTGGCATTTCATCGGCCGCCTGCAGGCCAACAAGACGCGTGAGATCGCCGGGCACTTCCAATGGGTGCACGGCGTCGACCGGCTGAAGATCGCGCAACGCCTGTCCGAGCAACGGGATCCATCCAGCCCGCCTTTGAATGTCTGTGTGCAGGTAAATATCGAAGCGGAGCCCAGCAAGGCGGGCGTTGCGCCAGGGGAGGTCGATGCCTTGCTGCATGACATGGCGCTGCTCCCGCGCCTGAAGCTGCGCGGCCTGATGTGCATGCTGCCTTTCGAGCTCACCGATCCCGTGCAACAGCGCGCCGCTTTCGGGCGCATGCGCGGGCTGCTCGACAGCCCCGTTGCGCGCGCGCTCGGGCTGGATACGCTGTCGATGGGCATGAGTGCAGACTTCGAACCCGCGATTGCGGCAGGCGCGAGCATCGTGCGTATCGGCACTGCGCTGTTCGGTACCCGTGTCCGCACCGTAGAATGACGCGATGCAAGGTCTGGACTCAGTCTCGATAGCATTTCTCGGCGGCGGCAACATGGCGCGCGCGCTGCTCGGCGGTTTGCTCAAGCGCGGACTGCAGCCGGCGAACGTCGTCGTCGGCGAGCCCATTGAGTCCGCACGCACGAGCCTGCAGCGCGACTTCGGCGTGCGTTGCACCGCGGACAACGCCAGCGCTGTTGAGCACGCGCAAGTCATCGTTCTCGCAGTGAAGCCGCAGGCAGCCAGAGCCGTGCTCGGCGCGCTCGTGCCACGCTTCGTTGCCAGACGCCCGCCTCTGCTGCTCTCTGTCGCCGCCGGATTGCGCGCCGCGGATCTCGCGCGCTGGTGCGACGGCCGCGTCGTCGTGGTGCGCTCGATGCCCAATCGACCGGCGCTGATGGGTGCGGGCGCTACCGGTCTGTACGCCGGCGCAGGGGTCGGCGAACCGCAGCGCAAGCTCGCGCAATCCTTGATGAGCGCCACCGGCGCGGTAGTCTGGGTCGAGAGCGAAGCGCTGCTCGACATTGTGACGGCGCTGTCGGGAAGCGGCCCGGCGTATTTTTTCCTGCTGGCGGAGCACATGGCCGAGGCCGCCGTGCGCGCGGGCCTTGCGCCGGATGCGGCGCGACTGCTCGCGGCGCAGACGCTGTACGGCGCGGGCCTGATGGCAGTGGCTCCGGACGCCGATCTCGGGCGCCTGCGCAGCGAGGTCACTTCCAAGGGGGGCACGACGCACGCGGCGATCGAGGTATTTCGTGCCGGAGAGTTTGCCGCGCTCATCGATGGGGCGATGGCGGCGGCGGCGCAGCGCAGTCGCGAGCTTGCGCAGCAGCTCGGCGAGGACTGACGCATGGCCGCCCTCGTCTACATCGTCGACACGCTCATCCGGCTGTATTTGCTCGTTTTGATGATGCGCCTGGTGCTGCAATGGTCGCGCGCGGACTTCCGCAATCCCATTGCACGCGCCATCGTGCAGCTCACCAATCCCGTGATTCGTCCGTTGCGTCGCATCCTGCCGGCGGTTGGCCAGCTCGACACGGCCTCGTTGTTCGCGATCTGCGTCGTCGTGCTGCTCAAAATTGCAGCACCTGTGGTGCTGTACGGCTATTCGCCGCCAGCGCCACTGGAGTGGCTGCGTCTCATGCTGATCGAGCTCGTGAAGCTCCTGCTATACCTCTATTTGTTTGCCATCTTCTTGTACACGCTGCTATTGCTGCTCGCGCAGGGCGGCACCTCAGCGGTGCTCTCGATGCTTTATTCCGTGTGCGAACCGCTGCTGCGACGTGTGCGCAGAGTGATACCGCCAATCGCCGGACTGGATCTGTCCGCGCTGTGGATTCTCATCGCGATCAACGCATTGCTCATCCTCCTTCCTTGATCGAGCGCGCGCCGACCTAGAAAACAAGGCATTTTCAGCACGCGTTAATCGAGAAATCCGTTTGCATGGCTGAATTCCTATGTTATGTTGCGCGCCGACTCGATGCAGCGGGGCGCGTCCCCACAACCGAACTGGCTTATTTTTCAGGAGAATCGGAATGGCGAAAAAAGGCGGAGCCCCGACGAAGTCGGAAATGTTGGCGACGATTTCCAAGGATACGGAACTCTCACGCAAGCAGGTCAGCGCAGTGTTCGACTCGCTTGCCACCGTGATCAAGAAGAGCCTGCGCAGCCACGGCATTGTGACGCTGCCTGGCCTGCTGAAGCTCAAGGTCGTGAAGAAGCCTGCGACCAAGGCACGCGAAGGCGTGAATCCTTTCACCAAGGAAAAGATGATGTTCAAGGCGAAGCCGGCGAGCAAGAAAGTGCGCGCGCTGCCGCTGAAGAGCCTCAAGGCCATGGTGAACTGAGATCGGTTTCCAGCGACGCACCCTTCAGAGTGCGGCGGCGATCGAAAGGCCCGGTTTCTCCGGGCCTTTTTTATTGGCGAGTGACTTCGGCCAGCACGGCGTCTTTCAGCTCGTGCAGGTGTCCGTGGAAGTAATGATC
>JBDSRN010000056.1:0-20229 GCA_039929265.1 Steroidobacteraceae bacterium
GTGCAGTGCGACGCTGGCCCGCGTCGCACTGACCGGAGACAAGCGCCTGCTGTTCAACGAAGCAGGTGACGCATTCATCATGTATCAGATCGCGGGTCGGAGTTGGATAGCCCTTGGTGATCCGGTCGGGCCGCGCGAGAAGCACGAGGAACTCGTGTGGCGCTTCCGTGAACTGTCGGACCGGCACGGGGGCCGGGCCGCGTTTTATCAGGTGAGCGGCGAGCGACTCCCGCTGTACGTGGATCTGGGTCTCGCGGCACTCAAGCTCGGCGAAGAGGCGCGCATTCCGCTGGAATTTTTTTCTCTCGAAGGCAGCGCGCGTGCGGAGCTGCGTACGCAACGGCGCCGGGCGGAGAAGGATGGCGCATCGTTCGAGGTGCTGCCACCCGAAGCCGTGGCGCCACTCATGCCAAAGCTCAAGGCGGTGTCCGACGCGTGGCTCGAAGACAAGGCGGTCGCGGAAAAAGGCTTCTCCGTCGGGTTTTTTTCGGAAGAATATCTGCAGCGCTTTCCGATCGCACTGGTGCGCACCGAGGGCAGTGTTGCGGCATTCGCCAATCTCTGGATGACCGCGGATCGCGAAGAGATCTCGGTGGACATGATGCGTTTCGGCCCGGACGCGCCGCGCGCGGCGATGGATTATCTGTTCATCGAGCTCATGCTCTGGGGCAGCTCAAACGGTTACAAATATCTCAACATCGGCATGGCGCCCCTCGCGGGGCTCGAGAAACATCCGCTGGCACCGGCGTGGCATCGCGTGGGCAATTTCGTGTTCCGCTACGGCGAGCACTTCTATAATTTCGACGGCTTGCGGCGTTACAAGGAGAAATTCAATCCCGAGTGGGAGCCCAAGTATCTCGTCGCTCCCGGCGGACTGGCGCTGCCGCGCATATTGATCGACGTCTCCGTTCTGATCGCGGGCGGAGTCAAGGAGCTGTTCACCAAATGAGGCTGCTTGCGCTCATCGTTGCACTCCTGTGTGCGGATGTCGCCTCCGGTGCCGCGCCGGCGCAAAGCATCGTGTACGGAAAATTCGGCAAAGTGGTGCTGCTGCGTCCCGCGGGCACGCCAAAGAGCGTCGTGCTGTTTCTATCGGACGACGCGGGCTGGACGCAGGCCTTGAACGAGTTCGCACAGTTGCTGGTCGCCAAAGGCGCGCTGGTGGCCGGCATTGATACGCCACGCTATCTCGCGCAACTCGCGCGCAAGGACGATGGCTGCAACTACATGGCGTGGGACATCGAGGATCTCGCGCATCGCGTCGAGAAGGAAATCGGCTTCCAGCAGTACCTGACGCCCATGATCGTCGGACAGGGATCCGGCGCGGCGACCTCGTACGCGACGCTGGTACAATCCTCGTCGGGGATGTTCGCCGGCGCGGTGTCGCTGGACTTCTGTCCCGAGCAGTCGTTCGGCGGCGCGCCGCTGTGTCCTGGTCCCGCGGCCGGGTTGCGATCGTACAAGACAAGTGGTGGCGCGCTGTTGCTCGATCCCGCGCCGGTGCTGAAGGATCGCTGGATCGCGATACAGCCGAAGCAGGACGCGAGCTGCACCGGACACAACATCGACACGTTCGCGACCCGCGTCGGAAACTCGCAGGTGGTGCGACTGCGCAACGCGCACGAAGCGGGTCCGCAACTCGTCGCCGCGCACGACCAGCTGGTGGCGGCCGTGCAGGCGAGGCGTCTTGCGACGAGCAACAGCAGCTCGATCGGCGTCGACGATCTGCCGCTTGTCGAGCTGCCGACTACCGTGCATTCGCGGCGCATCGCGCTGCTGATCACTGGCGATGGTGGCTGGGCGGAACTCGACAAAGCGGTGTCATCGGCGCTCGTCGCGCGTGGCGTTCCGGTGGTGGGTTTCAACGCGCTGAAGTATTTCTGGGGCGAACGCACGCAGGAGGGTACGGCGGATGATATCGCGCGCGTTCTGCGTCACTATCTCGCGAGCTGGCAGGCTTCAGAGATCCTGCTGGTCGGCTATTCGTTCGGCGCCGACGTGATGCCCTTCGTCATCAACAGGCTGCCAGCGGATCTGCGCACGCGTGTCGTGAGCGCGACGCTGTTGAGCCTCGGCAGCACCGCGTCGTTCGAGGTGCACATGGCAGGGTGGATGGGCAAGGCCGCTTCCGATGGCGTGCCCACGCAGCCGGAGCTAGCGAAGATAAGGGATCTCCCGATTCTTTGCCTGTATGGCGCCGGTGACAATGAATCCGCGTGCGACGAGTTCAAGGGACCGACGTACACCGCGCTGACGATCGGTGAGGGGCATCACTTCAGCGGTCAGTACGCGCAACTCGCCGACAGCCTGCTGGCGTTCTCAGCGCGTTGAATCAGTCATCCGGCCTGCCGATCGATGCGCTGTTGCCGCAGCTCGCGGTGACACTTCGCTCGCAGCGCAATGTCGTCATCGAGGCGCCGCCCGGTGCCGGCAAGAGCACAGTGCTGCCGCTGGCGCTGCTGCTCGAGCCCTGGGCCTCAAACAAGAAACTGCTGCTGCTCGAGCCGCGTCGCATCGCGGCGCGTGCGGTTGCGACGCGCATGGCGTCGAGTCTCGGCGAGCGCGTCGGCGAGACGATCGGTTACCGCATGCGCGACGACACGCGCGTCAGCGCTCGTACGCGGCTCGAGGTCGTCACCGAGGGCGTGCTTACGCGCATGCTGCAGGCAGATCCGGCGCTGGAAGGTGTCGCGGCCGTGCTGTTCGACGAGTATCACGAGCGCAGCCTCAACGCAGATCTTGGACTCGCGCTGTGCCTCGACACGCAGCGCAACCTCGCGGAGTCGCTGCGCATCATCGTTATGTCCGCGACGCTGGATGGTGCCGTTGTGGCCGCGCTGCTGGGCGACGCGCCCGTGCTGCGTGCATTGGGACGAACGTTCGAAGTCGAACACCGCCACATCGGCAGGGGTGCGCCGCTGCTGCCGGGTGGCCGCGAGCATCCCGAGCCGCTGATGACCGCGGCGCTGCGACGCGCGCTCGATGAGACCAGCGGTGACATGCTCGCATTCCTGCCGGGCGCACCTGAAATCCGGCGCGTGCTCTCGCAACTGGAGCAAGGGGCCTTGCCGCGTGACGTCTTGCTGTTGCCGCTGTACGGCGAGCTCGGCATGGAGGCGCAGGCCGCGGGGCTGGCACACGCGCCCGCCGGCCGACGCAAGCTGATACTTGCCACCAACGTCGCGGAGACCAGCCTCACGATCGAAGGCCTGCGCGTCGTGGTGGACTCGGGGCTCGTGCGACGGTCGATCTTCGATCCGGCGACGGGTATGAGCCGGCTCGAGACCCAACGCATCTCGCGCGCCTCCGCGCAGCAACGCGCCGGTCGCGCAGGCCGCCTCGCATCTGGCATCTGCTACCGGTTGTGGAGCGCGGATACACAGCTGCGGGCATTCACTCCGGCCGAGATCGTCAACACCGATCTGACGCCGCTCGCTTTGGAGCTCGCACGCTGGGGAATCCAGGAGCCGTCGCGATTGCGCTGGCTCGATGCACCGCCCGCTGCCGCGTTCGCGCAGGCGCGCGATCTGCTGCGCCGCCTCGGCGCACTCGATGCGACTGGCAAGCTCACGTCGCACGGCGAGCGCATGGCAGCGCAGCCGTTGCACCCACGCCTCGCGCATATGCTGCTGAGCGCGGGGGATGATCATGGGCTCGCCGCGCAGCTGGCGGCACTGCTCGGTGAGCGCGACCTCATGCGCGGCGATGCTGCCCGCGATGTCGACATCCGCGAACGTCTGGTGTTGCTGCGACGTGGCGGAAACGTGGATCAGGCCGCACTGCAGCGCGCACGTCGGCAGGCGAAGCAGCTTGGCGCGCAAGAGCTGGGGGGTGACGACAGCGAAGCCGGTGGCCTGCTCGCCCTGGCTTTTCCAGACCGCATCGCGCAACGGCGCGAGGGAGCGGGCGGTCGCTTCCTGCTCAGCAATGGGCGTGGCGCGACGCTCGCGCTGCACGATGGGCTGGCGCGTACGGACTACGTGGTTGCAGTGGACCTGGAGGATGGCGCCAGTGAAGCGCGCATCCGTATGGCGGCGCCGCTGACGCTGGCACAGGTGGAAGAACGCTGTGCGACTCAGATTACACAGGGGGTGGAATCTGGCTGGAATTCCGATCAACAAGCGCTGTACGCGCGTCGCGTGCGACGCCTGGATGCGCTCTTGCTCGAGGAGCGGTCGGTGCCACTGGATGCGCAGAGTGCGGTGCCCGCCGTCATCCATGCGTTGGCCAGTCTGGGGCTGGACGCGCTGCCGTGGGACGACGATTTGCGTCAGTTGCAGGCGCGCATGGTGTTCGTGCACGGCATCGCGCCGGAATGGCCCGCCAGCGATGACGCCACTCTCGTGTCTACATTGGACGCCTGGTTGAGCCCCTGGCTCGATGGCATTACGCGTCGTTCGCACTTCGGGCGCATTGCGCTGCGCGACGCGTTGCTCGGACGGCTCGACTACCCACAGCGCCGCGCCCTGGACGAGCTCGCGCCGACGCACTTCATCGCACCCACCGGGTCGCGCCTGCGCATCGACTATCGCGACGAAAATGCACCCTGCGTCGAAGTGCGATTGCAGGAGGTGTTCGGTGTCCAGGACACGCCTCGACTCGGCGGCGGCAAGGTGGCTGTGACGTTCAAGCTGCTGTCGCCGGCGCGCCGCCCCGTGCAGATCACGCGCGACCTCGCTGGATTCTGGCGCGGCAGCTATGGCGAGGTACGCAAAGACATGCGTGGCCGATATCCACGCCACTACTGGCCTGAAGATCCGCTGGTCGCCGAGCCGACGCGCGGCGTGCGGCGGCGATAGTGGAGTAGAATCCGCGCATGCTGTGGATCAAGACGTTTCATCTCCTGTTCGTTATCGCGTGGATGTCGGCGCTGTTCTATCTGCCGCGCATCCTCGTGCACTTCGTCGAGGGCAAAGCCGCCGGCGAAGACGTGCGCCGCCTCGCTATCATGGGCCGCAAGCTGTACCGCTTCGGGCACGTGATGATGGGTCTCGCGGTCCTGCTGGGGCTATGGCTGTGGTTTGGCTATGGCATCAGCGGTGGCTGGCTGCACGCCAAGCTGGCGCTGGTATTCGTGCTGATCGTTTACTTCATCGCAACGAGCAAGCTGCTGAAGCGTGCGGAGAGTGGGGCCGCGCTGCCCGGTTCCACGGCGCTGCGCGTGTTCAATGAGGTGCCGGTATTCGTGCTGCTGGGAATACTTTCGCTGGTGATTCTGAAGCCGTTCTGATCGCGCAGGGTTTCAGCGCGCCCTGCGGTAAGCAGCGCGCGCTGAGCGTATGCCGGATCAATCGCGCGGTGGCGGTGAGGTTGTGCAGCGGGCGGTCACCCGCGAATTTCTACACGGTCTGACTGAACAGCTGCGTCGCTGGCGTCTTGCGGATCAATCGGGCGTCGAAAGCCATGCACACGTTGCGCAGGAACGCGCGACCGATGTCCGTCACACGGACCTGGTGTGCAGCGGTCTCGACGAGGTGATCGGCATTGAGCTCGCGCAGTCGGTCGATCACGCCGTCCAGGAACGGGGTATAGCCGTCGCTCGCGTTCCAATGCGTTTCGAAGCGCGTCATCAGGTTAAGAATATGGCTGCGGATCACCACGTCCTCCTCGCTGAGCAGGTGACCACGCTGGATCGGCAACTCGCCTTTCATCACGCGCTCTTCGTATTGCTGCAGGTTCTTCTCGTTCTGGATGAACGCGTCGCCGGAGTCGCTGATCGCGGAGACGCCGAGGCCGAGCAGGGGGCGTGTGAACGCAGGGGTGTAGCCCATGAAATTGCGATGCAGGGCGCCGGTGGTCGCGGCCCTGAACAGCTGGTCGCTGGTGAGCGCGAAATGGTCCATGCCGATCTCGCTATAACCCGCGGCCTCGAGCATCTCGCGACCGAGCTCGTACAGCGCGCGCTTTGCATTGCCTTCGGGCAGGTCCAGCTCCGTAAAGCGACGCTGGCTCGGCTTGATCCACGGCACGTGCGCGTAAGAGTAGAACGCGATGCGGTCGGGACGCAGGCGCACCACGGCCTCCATCGTCGCCTTGATGCTGTCCAGGGTCTGCAGCGGCAGGCCATATATAAGATCGAAGTTCACACTGGTGAAGCCAAGAGCGCGTGAAGTCTCGACCACCTCGCATACCTGCTGCTCGCTCTGCACGCGATTGACGATGTCCTGCACTTTGGGATCGAAATCCTGCACGCCGAGACTGATGCGGTTGAAACCGTGACTGCCGAGCACCTCGAGTTGCGCCCGGTTGGTGACTCGCGGATCGACCTCGAGCGACAACGAGGCGCCAGGCAGCACGGTGGCCCGCGCCAGCAAGCTCTTCATCATGCTGTCGAGCTCCGCGGCATTCAGGTACGTCGGTGTGCCGCCGCCGAGATGGATCTCGCCGAAGGTGAGCTGGTCGCGCCCGAGCCGCTCCAGATACAGCGAGTACTCCTTCAGCACTGCGTCGACATACGGGGAAATCAGGCCACGGTTGCGCGTCACGCGCATGTTGCACCCGCAGAAGGTGCACAGCGCGCGGCAGAACGGAATGTGCACGTACAGGGATGCGCCGGACTTGTCGTCTTCCGTGTTCACGGCGTTCGCCACGCGCCCGATCCATTGTGTTTCGTTGGGCGTGGTGTCCCAGTAGGGCACCGTGGGGTAGCTCGTGTAGCGCGGCCCGGGGACGTTGTACTTGCGCAGCAGTTTGATGTTCACCGTGCTCATCCGAAGATCTCCCGCTGCAGTCGCATGAACAGGCGTACGTTCGCCTCCGGCGTTTTCTGCAATACGCCGTGGCCGAGGCCGCAGATCCAGCGCGCGCGCAGATGCGGCTCCAGTTTCACGAGCGGTGCGAACCACGCACGCAGCCTGGGTTCCAGCTCGGAGGCGGGCAGCAGCATCCAGTCCGGATCGACGTTGCCCTGGATGGCGTAGCGATCGCGGTAGCGCTTCAGCACGTCGCTGATGTCGTGACGCCAGTCGACGCCGAGGCAGGCGATCGGAAGGCCCGCGAGGGCGTCCCAGTGCTCGGGTCCGGTGCCGCGCGAGTAGTAGATGACGGGGGTATCCGGCGCCAGCGCACGGAACTTCGCGAACAGCGTTCGCATCGCCGGTACGACATGCCTCGCATACTGCTCGGGCGTGAGTTCGCCGGCGGCGGTGTCGAACAGCGCAACGCAATCCGCACCAGCCCCTGCCTGCGCCGCCATGTTGGCGGCGAGCAGATCGAGCAGCTTGTCGTTGAAGCCGGCGAACAATCCGCTCTCGAGACCGGGGATCGCATCCTTCGCCGCCTCGTGCGAGCCCGCGACCGCGTACACGTACAGCGTGAACGGCCCACCGACGAAGCCGATGAGCCCCTTGTCGCCACGCAATCGCCTGCGCGTGAGAGTGAGCGCCTGCGACTGGAATGCGAGACCTGCAGCGCGCTCCGCCCCCCCGGTCAGCTTCGCGAGATCTTGCTTCGTCTTCACGCGCCACGCGAGCTTCGGGCCCGGATCGTAGGTGAGGCCCATGCCCAGCACTTCGAGCGGGAACAGCAGATCCGAAAACAGGATGGCCGCATCGAAATTGAAATCGTGCACCGGGCCCATCGCGGTTTCCGCGGCCAGTTCCGGTTGCTTGCAAAGCTGCATGAAATCGAAATGGCGTTTCAGGCTCTGGTAGTGCGCGTGATAGCGCCCGGCCTGACGCATGAACCAGACGGGCGGGCGCCCGGTGTTGCGGCCAGCCAGCGCGGCAATGAAAGCGGATTCGTTCAAGATGGATCGCCCTGCAGATGAAGTTGATAACCCACGCCGCGAATGCTGCGGATGGTGTGCGGATTCGCGGGATCGGCCTCGACGAGTCGTCGCAGCCGCACGATGAAGTTGTCGACGGTGCGTGAGGTCGGAAATTCCTCGGCGGACCATGCGCGGTCGAGGATGTCATCGCGACTGACCACCGCGCCGGCGCGTTCGACGAGCAGCTTGAGCACGGCACATTCCTTGTGGGTGAGGGCCTGTGCCACGCCGTCGACGCTCGCGGTGAAGCGCTCGAAGTCGACGACCGCCTTGCCGATGCGCACCGCGCCATGCGCGGACTCGCTGCTTGCCTGCAGATAAGTTGCGCGCTTGAGCGCGTTCTGGATGCGCAGGAGCAGTTCGCGGAAGTTGAACGGCTTGGTGACGTAATCGTCCGCGCCGAGTTCGAGCCCGTGGATGCGATCCTCTGGCGTGCTGTACGCAGTGAGGAACATCATCACCGTGCCGGGTGAACGTTCGCGCATCAGTTTCGCGACATCGAAGCCACTGCCATCGGGCAGACCGACATCGAGCAACGCGATCTGGAACGTGCCGCGCACCAGCGCGCTACGCGCCTCCGCGACGCTTGCCGCACGCGTCACCGCGAATCCTGATGACGTGAGCAGATCGCCGAGCGTCCCCGCCACGTTGGGATCGTCCTCGAGCATGAGCAGTGAGGTGCTCATACGGTTGCTTCCGGTCCGCGCTGGAACTGCAGCCGGGTCTCGAAGCCGCCGTTTGCAGCGGTGCCGAACGCGACTCTGCCGCCCATGCGCTCCATCAGCACCCGCGTGAGATACAGGCCCACACCGGTGCCGCTCGAGGCGCCACCGCGCTGGAACAGCTTGCCGAGCGCGGCGTGCGGCTCGCTGCTGCCACCGCCGTCGTCGCGATACAGGATCTCAACACCTGCTGCGTTGGCACGCGCATCGACGTTCACCTGCACCGGCGTGCGCTGCGCGTGGCGCACGGAATTCTCGAGCTGGTTGCGCAGGATCATCTGCACGGCAGCCGCGTCACCGCGGATCGGTGGAAGATCCGCGGCGATGTGGGTCGCGATCTGCACGCGTGCGCCGTGCACCTGGGCCATCGAGCCGAGCACACGCTCGAGCCATGGATTCAACGGTATTTCCTGTTCCGCGAGCGAGCCACCGCCTTCCATGCGCGCGAGCTCGAGAGCCTTGTCGATCTGCGATTCGAGGCGATGCGTGTCGTCGAGCAGGCGGCGCGTCAGTTCGGCGCTGGGCTGATTCTCGCCCGCGGTCAGCGCGAGGGCCTCGGCCTGCAGGCGCACGCTGGTGAGTGGAGTGCGCAACTCGTGCGTCACGGCCGCGAAGAATGCCTGCATCGCGCGTGTGCGCCGGTACTCGCGCCAGTACAGCCAGAACAGCAGCGCGGACAAGGTGAGCAGCAGTAGCAGGAACGTGGAGGATTCCCAGAACAGCATGCGGCGGGTCTGTTCCCACTTCGCATCGACCGCGCTCTCTGCCATGCCGCCGGCGAGCTCGAGCTCGGCGATCTGTGAGGACTGGCGCATCACGATCGAGACCCACCACCCGCCGAGCGCGATGAGGAAAACGAGCCATGCCGCGCCGAGAATGGCAGCGACACGCAGGCGCCGGCGTGGAAGCTCGCTGATCGCACCCTTGCTGTTCACTCCGCCCCCAGCCACTTGCGCCATTCGTCGACGGAAGGAAATGCGCGCAAATT
This sequence comes from Steroidobacteraceae bacterium, assembly GCA_039929265.1. Classification (GTDB taxonomy): domain Bacteria; phylum Pseudomonadota; class Gammaproteobacteria; order Steroidobacterales; family Steroidobacteraceae; genus ZC4RG30. The sequence continues at coordinate 9,479 of JBDSRN010000056.1, forward strand.
CGCGATACCGGCGGTGTGCAGATGGGCGGCCGTCTTGCCGGGGCCGGTGGCGTGCTGCACATCGTGGCGCAGCAACGATTTGCCGCGCTCGTACTGCGCAACGCTGGTCCAGTACACATGAGTCGCTTTGCGCATGGCGGCTTCATCGGCAAAGTCGTGTGGCTCGAGCCGGTAGCTGCCGATCACCTCTCGCGCGCTCCAGGAATCCGTGGCGTCCGCATGAGTCAGCACCGACCACTCGCTGGCTTTCGGCAATCCCAGCACGGGTTCGGCGAGCGTGGGCGCGAGCGCTTCGACGCCGAGACCTTCGGCGCTGCCTTCGACCCACACGCCCTGTTGCGCGAGACGCTCCCAGCTGGTCGTGCCCGAGGTCCACACGCGCCTGCCATGCAGATGCGCGGCGGCATCGGGTGGCAGTGCGCGCCAGTGCGCCACGAAAACGGCGGGCGCATCGCGCAGCTTCGCACCGAGCGCCGGTGCATCGAGCAGGTACTCGAACTGTGGTGCAGGCTGCTGTGAGCCATCCCATGCGCGCGCGTCGCGCGGAGCGACGGGCAATGCGTAGTCGGGCCACCAGCGATGCAGGGCGACCGGCTCACCCGTGTCACGACGTCCCGCCACATACAACAGCGCGCCAACCCCGGGGATTGCAACCTGCGTCGCACCGAAGCGCTGATGGCAGCCGCCGCCCCATTCGCGCAGCAGCGCGCGCTCGGAGATCACTGCGCGACGTGTGGCCGCGTCATCCATCGTGGCGAGAATCGCACGGGTGAGGGCATCATCGCTTCGGCATTCAATGGCGAGCGCGCCCTGGCCCGGTGCCGCCGGGTTCTCGCTGAGCGGCAGCAGCATCAGGTTCAGTTCCGAAAGCAGTTCCTGCATCAGGGCGTGGCCACGCCGATCCGTCTCGGTATCCGCGAACAAGCGCGTCAGCCCCGCGAGCGCCAGTACGATGCCGTCCAGATGACGCTCGCTGCCGCGGGGTTCGCGCAATCGACGCAGTCGTGTATCGACATTGCCGCGCAATGACTCGAGGCTGAGTGAATTGCGCGACGCATGCGGCAACGCGCGACGCAAGAAAGGCGGCAGCAGCTCCTGCCGACGCGGCGAAGAACTGCCGATGCGCAGACCGGCACCGGCGGAGAGCCGTTCGGGTACATCCGGTGCGAACAGGGCGATGTCGCGGGGATTCGCACGAACGGGAATGGCGGCGGTACACAGTGCGGCGGGGCGCTCGACGCTGAGATCTTTCAGCGAGTGCACCGTGATGTCGACGCGCCCCTCGATCAGCGCCTGGTCGATCTCCGCGGTGAAGAATTCCTTGCCCTCAACGCCCGAGAGCGGGACGTCCTGGATGCGATCACCGCGCGTGTCGATGCCGACGAGTTCGACTTCGACGTCAGGATGGAGACGGCTGATGGCGCGCGCCACCTGCGTGCTCTGAATCCACGCGAGGGCCGACCGACGCGTGCCGAGCCTGAGGCGCGTTGCAGGCATGGGTTGACCCGATGGAAAGGGGTGGCAGGGGCTGCGTCAGTAGCCCAACGCCTGGAAGGCGCCGAGATCATCCCAACCGTGCTGCGAGGAACCTTGATGTCCGGCCGAGCCGTTGCTCTCGAGCAGCGCGAGCTGGGCCTTCTCCGCACAACCGCAACGTGCACGCGCGAGCTGCGCGTTGCGCTGTGCCGCCTGCGCATCGCGCATGCTGAACAGATCGCCGAGTGTCGCGAGACCGGTAACGCCGTCCCACGCGGTGTTCTTCGCGCTCTCGATGCCAAGATGCAGCACGCGACCGGCATGCACGCTGCGCTCGCTCCACGCCGCGACCCGTGCGGCATCGCGCTGCGCATCGGCGGGGATGCAGACGATGACGTTGCGCGCATTTCCCCACGCAACCAGCTCGGCGGCTTCGCTGCTGTCGAGCAGCTTGGCTTCCAGCTTGTCGTTGCGTGCGTTGGCGATGAGCTCGTTCAGGCGCGTGGCGCTGCGGTTCCACACCGTCAGCTGGGCGCCGTCGAGATAAGGCAGCACCGTGGCAGCGAGTTGGCCCGCGCCGATGAGCAACGTCGGACCATCGACGCGGCCGCCGAGCAGCTTGCGCACGAGTGTGCCGTAGGAGGCGCTGCCGAGGCTGGTGAGGTAGTGGCTGCGGATCTCTTTCGTGTCCTGGAAGAGGCGCTGCATGATCGGGCGCAGGCGGCGCGCGCTCAGCGAGCCACGCGTGTCGAACTCGCGCCAGCCCGCCTTGATCTGACCAAGGATCTCGGTCTCGCCCGCGATCTCGCTCTCGAGCCCGCAGGCCAGGGCGAGCAGGAAGCGATAGGCATCGACGCCCTGACGCGTCCCCATGCCCACGGGTGCCGTGCCGAGCAGCGCGCGCGTGCCGATGCGCACTTGGCGCAGGCAGGTGTCTATTGCGCAGGTATCCGGTCCGGCGGCGACGGCCTCCGACGGGGCCAATTCACCCGCGATGCGACGGCGATGCAGGACGACGAGTTCGGCGAGAGACATGAAAGGGAGGCTAGCTCCGCCCCCCTCGGGATTTGTCATGGCAGTGTCACCGCAAGGGTGATTTGCCGGGGTATTCGACATAGAATCTCTCGTTGTTGAGAACGGCTCTCAACAACCTACTTTTCAAGGATTATCCGACGAATCGCGTGGCGCGATTCTACTAGGGCGCGAGGCCTTCTGTGTCGCGCGCGGCCCGCACTGACGGACGTGCCCGGACCCGTTCGTAAAGGGCAGTCACTTTGGGGAATTTTCCGATGTCGATGCCCAGCTTTTCGCGCCAGCTCAACACCACGTACAGGTATGCATCGGCGACCGAAAAATCACTGCCCATGAGAAAGGGTTTGTCGCCCAGCGTGTCTTCAATGAAGCCGAGGCGGCGGTCGATGTTGGCGCGCCCATGTGCCTTGGTGTCCTCCGGTGCCTTCGGGTTGAACAGCACGCTGAAGTTCTTGTGCACTTCGGAGTTCACGTAGCCGAGCCACTCCAGAAGTCGGTAGCGCTCGAAAGTGCCAGGTGGCGGCGCGAGCTTCGCGGCCGGATTGAGATCGGCGATGTAGCTGAGCACCGCGACGTTCTCGGTGAGCACCTGGCCGTTGTCGAGCTTCAGCGCGGGAACGTAGCCCTTCGGGTTGATCTTGTTATAGTCCTCGCCATCCGACGTAACCTTGCTCTTGCGGTCCACTGAAACGTGCTCGAACTTCACACCGGACTCGTTGAGCGAGATGAAAGAGGCCAGCGAGCAGGCGCCCGTGAGTACGTACAGCTTCATGAGAATACCTTCGATGTAGAGGCGGGCAATGCTAGGCTCTGCGTATGGCAATCCTCAAGGCAATTGGTGTCGCGTTGCTCGTGGCGTGGCTGGTGCTGTGGCTGGTGGTCAAGATCACCGCCACCGCGATTCATCTGCTGTTGCTGATCGGCATCGCAGCGCTGGTGATCGGCTTCATCCGCAAAAAAGTCTAGAGGAACGTGTAGATCAGGCTCGCGGACAGCACAGAGAACTTGTTGTCAGTTTCAAAGCGTTCGTACTCCGCGCGCACCGCGAAACTCAGGAAATGCGCCTGCACGCCCGCGCCCCACGCGAAGTCGGTGCTGCTGTCACTTGCGCTGCCGAGCCCCGGAACAGAAGCTTTTGCATCGGTGTAGGCGAGGCCGGCCTTGGCGAACAAGTCGATCAAAGGAAAGTCCAGAAAGCCCACTGCGAATGCCGAAGCGGTCTTGGCCTCGACGGACGCGTTGACCGGGCTGCTCGCGAGCACCGCCTCACCGTGGTCGGCATAGTTCGCTTCGACGCCGAAACTGTCGAGCAGACGGAAACCGACGATCGCCTTGTAACCATTGTCCTTGTCGTCGACCGCGCCGTCGATATTGAAATCGGTCTGGTTCAGGCCGACACCCAGGTAGAGACCATTGTCTGCGGCATGGGCGGCAGCGCCGGTGACAAGAAGCGCGGCAGCCAGTGTCAGTTGCTTGAGCATGGAAACCTCGGTTCGTAGGGAGCGCGATAGTGCATGGGCGCATGGCGGCGAGCCAAGGGTCGCTGGCCGTCACCAGTCGTAGGCGCACATAACCCGGGCGGCCGCGGCCCTGTACAATCGGGGGGACGGGCCCGTAGCACAGCGGTTAGTGCAGGGGACTCATCTTGTAGACATAAGGTGCCTTCGCGGTGAGAGCCGCGAAGTGGACGGGATGAATTCAGGGGAATCTAACGGCGCGAGCCCAAGACAATCCTGAGCCAAGCCGGCAGTGCACTGCCGGAAGGTGCAGAGACTACCTGAGAGCTGCGATGGCGCTGGCCACGCGAGTGCTCTTGATGACAGGCATCGAGCGTCCCGCACCCTCAGCGTTCGAGCGATCGAACGACGGGTGAAGAGATAGTCCACTCCCGATGGAAACATCGGGGCGAAGTGAATCCCTTGGTCCTTGGTTCGAATCCAAGCGGGCCCATTGATATGAAAGTACGCATCAACGCCAGCCGGATGCGACGCGCGAAAATTGCAGCGGTGCTGCTGCTGTCGTGCGGCGCAACGTTTGGCGCGCCAGCTCCCAAGCCGCCATCGGTGCTGTTCGCCGGTCTGTTCGCGGATGTGCAGCACAGCGACATCTTTCCTGACAGCAAAACTTTCCCGGATGCAATTGCGAAATCGCCGGCAGCGAACATTCTTGCCGAGTGGCGGCGCGAACGTGGCGCGCCGGATTTCGACCTGCGCGCTTTCGTCGCTGAGCATTTCACCCTGCCGTCGACACCCGGTGTCGAGTACGTCGATGATTCGCGCGCGAACGTCTGCGCGCATATCGACTCGCTCTGGTCCGTGCTCACGCGCGGCCCCGACGCTGCCGAGAGCTCCTCACTGCTGCCCCTGCCGAAGCGGTACGTGGTCCCAGGCGGGAGATTTCGCGAGATCTACTACTGGGATTCGTACTTCACGATGCTGGGGCTCCAAGCCTCCGGTCGACACGACCTCGTGCGCGAGATGCTCGACAATTTCGCGTATCTCATCGACAGCTACGGGCACATGCCGAACGGCAACCGCAGCTACTACCTGAGCCGCTCGCAACCGCCGTTCTTCGCAGCGATGGTTGCACTGGTGGCGCAGCGCGATGGTGAGGCCGTGTACGGCAAGTACCTTCCGCAACTGCAACGCGAGTACGAGTTCTGGATGTCGGGCGCAGCATCGCTTGCGCGTGGCAAGGCGCATCGGCGAGTGGTGAAGCTCGCGGACGGCACGGTGCTGAATCGCTACTGGGATGACCGTGACGTGCCGCGCGACGAGGCCTATCGCGAGGACGAAGCGACGGCGCGCGCATCACGCCGGCCGGCGCGCGAGGTGCATCGCAACCTGCGCGCCGCAGCGGAGAGTGGCTGGGACTTCAGTTCGCGCTGGCTTGCCGATGGCAGGACCCTGGCCACGATCCGTACTGTCGACATCCTGCCAGTGGATCTCAACAGCCTGATGTATCAACTCGAAGTCGTGCTGGCTCGTGCGCACAGCGTCGCGGGCGATTCCGCGGGCGGCACTCGTCATCGCGCGCTGGCGGACAAGCGAGCTGGCGACATCCGGCGCATCTTCTGGAACGAGAAGCGGCATACGTTCACGGATCTTGTGTGGACCGACGCGCGCCTGAGCGATGCCGTGACCGCCGCGAGTCTGTATCCGCTGTTCTTTGGCATCGCGGAGCGCGGACAGGCGGCGCAGGTTGCGAGCACGACGCGACTGACGTTGCTTCGACCCGAAGGAATCGTGCCCACGACGATCACCAGCGGACAGCAGTGGGATGCGCCGAACGGTTGGGCGCCGCTGCAGTGGATCGCGATCCAGGGCTTCGCGCGGTACGAGGAGAAGGGGCTGGCCGATGCGATCGCCACCGGATGGATGCGCGAGAACGTCACGGAGTTCGCGAAGCGAGGCAAGCTCGTCGAGAAGTACGACGTCACCGGCGATGCGGCAGCCACTGGTGGCGAGTATCCGACTCAGGATGGCTTTGGTTGGACCAACGGGGTGTTGCGCGCGCTACTGCCGCCGAGTTGCTCACGTCCTGGTTTCGACGTGCCTCGCGAACGGCCGCATGGATGAGTTCGATCGGTAGCCCCTTCAGCCTCGCCGTGGCGACAACCTGGTATCCCGCCGACAGCGGATATCGGGCATAACCCAAGTCACCGGGTGCATGCGCATCGCGCACTGCCTGATCCGCCTCGAGGATTCGCGCGCCGGACTTGCCCAGGCCCGAGTGCCGCTTGCAGCGGCTCGGTGAAGTGCGAGTCGGCGATCACACGCTCGACTTCGCGTGAGTGCAGACCGGTGCTCAGAACGCGACGGGATGGCCGCGCGCAGTGCGCTCTACGGCGCCCAGAAGTGCCGCTCGGGCGGTCCGATGACGCCAGCGTTCTTCACCATGTGCTCGGCAAGCTTGGGATCATCAAAGAACCTGATCGCGCGCGCCACGTCCGTGACGGTCCACATGAGCAGGAGATTGCCCGGGTCGTCGATCTCCTGCAGGACCGCGATGTCCGTGAGTGTTGCTGCCTTGCGCTCGGCGCTGTCCATGCCATACGCCTCCATGGCCGTGGCGTAATCCTTCGTTGGGACCGACATGGTTGCGTACATCGGTGCGCTGACCTTGTTGTAGTCGCCCGTGCGAAAGCGGATCGCCGGTGGACCGACGATGCCTGCCGCGGTCATGGCCTGCTTCAGGCCGGCCGAGTTCATCAACTCCTTCGCGCGGGAGAGGTCGTCCACCGTGAACATCAGCGCAATGAGCTTGGGTTTGTGGACGTCGCGCAGTACGTGGACCTCCGTGAGGCCCGCTGCCTCGCGGCGCGGCCGATCCGCGTCATACACCTTCTTCCAGGCTGCGTAGTCAGTGCACTCGTGAACGACAGTGGCGAAATTGGTCATCGCTGGTCCCCTTTTATTGTTCGTCTGCAAGCTCGGTGCGTTCCGTAGGTTACACCCAGGTTTGCGGGCCATGACAACAGCGATGAACACGACAAGGCAGGCAAAATCCCGCACAGCCACGCGATCTGTCGCGGTGCAGCGTGCTGAATTCGTTGCAGCTGATCAGGCCGCCATGGTCTTGCCGGTTTCCAGCAGCGACTTGAGGTCGCTGAGTATCCAGTTCCAGCCACCTCCACCGGTGTTGTTGAACTTGCTGCCGATCGCGGCGGCCATCGACGGGGCGTTGCCGGCTTCGTGGGTGATCGTGAGCCGGCAGAAGCCGGCACCGGTCGGCACAATCTCCCACGTGACGCGCGTGAAGCCTTCTTCTTTCTGCTCGGGCGTGAACATCCAGCGATAGCTCTGCACGAGGCGGTGCGGTGCCTTTGCTTCGACTACTTCCCCATCGATGATGGTGTCGGGCACGCCGTACTGCTTCATCTCCGGCGTTGCCTTGACGTAGTACGCGCCCCCGGCGCGCAGTTCGTAATGGCAGGGCGCGCGATACCCGTACTTCGCGGTCCATTCGGGTGTCGTGATCGCATCCCAGATCGCCTCGGCAGGCGCCCGGATGTAGATCTCGAACATCTGCGTCTTCAGGCTCGCCTCAGCTTCTGTGACCATTTCCTGCTCTCCAGTTCGGACTTCAGATCGGTGAGCGCCGACACGTGGTGCTCGGTGTATTTGTCGATCCAGCGGTTATGCAGCAGCCGGATCGGCACAGGGTTGAGAAAATGCAGTTTCTCGCGGCCGGCACGGCGCGTAAGGACGAGACCCGCGTTCTCCAGCACGCGCAGATGCTTCATCACGCCGAAACGCGTCATCGCGAGGCCCGACTCGAGCTCAGTGAGCGTGCGACCGTCGCGCGCGAACAGCAGGTCGAGCAGGAAGCGACGCGTGCTGTCCGCGAGCGCCTTGAACACGGGATCGTCGTCGGTCATGACTGGATAATAGGTGACGAAAAGGTCACATGTCAATCCACGCATTTGAGCGTGCTAGCCTCGGCGCATGATGCATCCGCGATTCGGTGTGTTGCTCCTGCCATGCGGTTTGGCGTGGGCGGCCGAGCCGCTTTCGACCCTCACCATCTATGCGGTGGATCCGCAAGGCTCGGAGGTGGGGCCGAAAGCCGCGACCTTCATGATTGCGCGCAACGACGGCAACTTTGCGAAATCGATATCCGTGCCGCTCGTTCTTGCTGGAACCGCGAAGGTGAACGAGGACTACGCGAGTCCCGGTACCGCCATCATGTTCGGCCCGAATATCCCGATCGTGCAGCTCACGGTCATGCCGGTGAAGGACATGCTCGCCGAGGGCAGCGAGACCGTCACGCTGACGCTCGTGCCAAAACCCGGTGCGTATCTGATCGGCGACCGGAAGAGCGCGACGATGAGCATTGCCGATGCGCCAGACGGCAGCGCGGCACCGAAAGGCGCGATCGCCAACGGGGCAGTGCGCAAGCTACAGGCACCTGCGGACCGCACGGGCATGCTGTCGATCGAGATCCTGTTCGACGGCACCGGCACCTGGTCGCATCCGAAGAATGGCGCGTATACGAAGATGAAGTTCCATCGCCAACTCGCGTACACGATGCCACTGCGCGGAACTTATTTGCCGGGCACGCGCCAGCTCGTCGCGGAGCCGGCGGATACCAGGGCGCTGGCGGGAACGTCGTGCGGACGCGGCGGCGCTTCGATCCTGGATGAAGCCAGCGGCATGGAAGTTGGCGATCCAGGTCAACCACCCCTCGTTCCGTTCACTCAGACGATTCGCGGCGGCGGCGGCTATCCTTCCGGCGACAAGACCGTTCCCGAGCGCAATCTGTGCCTGACGAGGGTGACGTTCGACGCCGGCAGGCAACTGCTCACGCTGCTGGTGGCTGGCAGCGACGCGCATGTGAGAGTGATCAGCACGCGCAATGGTCACAAGCAGCCCGCGTACAATCTGCGTCTGCAGGGCGATGCGGCCGATGCCAGGAGCCAGTTCGAGTTCGATGTGCCTATTCCCATCGATGCACTGAAGGCGGAAGGCACGAAGAATCTGGGTAAGGTCAGCACGGTAAGAGGCCCCGACGACATGGCCCATCCGTTGAGTGCAACCGTCAAATGGCGCGTGGAGATGCAATGAAACTGTTCCGCATAGGGATAAGCGCGAGTGCGTATGCCTGTGTCGCAGCGGGAGCCGTTGCGGCAGATGCGCCGAAGCCAGATCTCGTGGTCGCCATTTCGGTGGATCAGTTTGCCGGAGGTCTCTACGACCAGTACCGCGGCAAGTTTGCGGATGGCTTCAAGCGCGTTATTGACGACGGGGTGGCCTATCCGAACGGCTATCAGAGTCACGCCGCGATGGAGACCTGCCCCGGTCACTCCACCCTGACGCCGGAGTTCGACCGCATCACGCTGGAGCTCGCAAGCGAACTGGTGCAGACGACGCTCGCGGCAGTAATCGGCGTCGCGAACACCTGCGGCGTGGCGCCTTGAGTCAGATCGACCTCACGATCATTCCACGCGCCCGGGATCTCGGTGGTTTCCAGGTGTATCGCGCGCTGCCACATCTGCAGCGCCAGATGGTCGGCCCGTTCATTTTCTGGGACCAGATGGGGCCTGTGAGTTTCGCGCCGGCGCGTGGCATGGATGTGCGTCCGCACCCGCACATCGGGCTCGCGACTGTCACGTACCTGTTCGAAGGTCGGATCATGCATCGCGACACACTGGGCAATATGCTCGCGATCGAGCCGGGGGCGCTGAACCTGATGACCGCCGGCAGCGGCATCGCGCACTCGGAGCGTACGCCGGACGACGCGCGTCGCGACGGTCAATGCATGTTCGGAATCCAGAGCTGGGTTGCATTGCCGTCCGCGCACGAGGAAGTGGCTCCGAGTTTCGAGCATTTCGATGCGCACGAGCTTCCTGTCGTGACGGACGCGGGGTTCTCGGCGCGGGTCATTGCGGGCAGCGCATTCGGCGCATCATCGCCGGTGCGTACGCTTTCCGATTGGCTGTACGTGGACGTACAACTTGCTCTCGGCAGGCGCGCGCAGTTCGAGCCCGACACCGAAGAACGCGCCATCTATCTCGCGCGCGGAAGGGTGAGTATCGATGGCAGAAGTTTCAGCGCGCCGCAGATGGTCGTGTTCGGTGCCGGGGAGCGCATCGTGATCGAGGCGATTCAGGAGGCTCGCATGATGTACCTGGGTGGTGTGTCGCTCGATGGACCGCGACACATCTGGTGGAATTTCGTCTCTTCCAGGCGCGAGCGGATCGAGCAGGCGAAGGAAGACTGGCGCAAAGGACGCTTTGGAGTAGTGCCGGGCGAATCGGAATTCATACCGCTGCCCGAGAGCTAAAAACGATTGCAATGGAAGCCGGTTGCTCCAGACCCATCTCAAGCGACAACGGCGATTCGGGCCGGACGGGGGACGAGATGCGGAGCGCTGAAGGTCTTGGATCTCATCGCGGCGCCAGGTGCGGAGGGAGGCCTTGCGTGCGCTGGCAGGCAAAGCGGCCTGCGATCTCAATGCGGATCGCTGCATTCTGGCTGGTGTTCGCGGCGCTCGTGATGGTCAGCGGATATACCTCGATCAATGCGTTTGCTCGCTGCTGGGGCATCTGCTGATGCGCGAAACGCGAGCCCATTCGCTCATCGACAAGGAGGTGTGATGCATCCACGCGCCGCCGAGCTCATTGCCAGGCTACGACTTCAGCCGCACCCCGAAGGCGGACATTACCGGGAGATCTGGCGTTCACCGTTAAAGGTGAAACCTGCCGACGACCGGCCCGACAAATCGGCTCTCACAACGATCTA
>JBDSRN010000057.1:0-8670 GCA_039929265.1 Steroidobacteraceae bacterium
CGGCCGCTTTTCATTGATTGATCAGAGAGTCGAATGGCGAAACTGGATTACTACAAGGTGCTCGATGTGGCTCGCAATGCGGGCGAGGCGGACATCAAGAAATCCTATCGACGCCTGGCGATGAAATTTCATCCGGATCGCAATCCGGACGACAAGGACGCGGAAGAGAAATTCAAGGAGGCGAAGGAAGCCTACGAAGTCCTGTCGGATGCACCCAAGCGCGCGATCTACGACCAGCACGGTCATGCCGGCGTGGAGCAACTGCGCGGTGCGGGCGGCGGCGGTTTCAGCGGCGGTCAGGAATTCGGCGACATCTTCGGTGATGTGTTCGGCGACATTTTCGGTGGCGGGCGGCGTTCCGGTGGGCGCGGTGGGCAGCAGGTGTATCGCGGTGCGGACCTTCGCTACGAGACCGAGCTCGACCTGAGCCAGGCGGTGTTCGGCACCACCCTGGAGATCGAAATCCCCAAGCTCGTCGAGTGCGAAACCTGCCATGGCAACGGCGCGGCAAAGGGCTCGAACCCGGTGACCTGCGACAGCTGTAGCGGCACCGGCCAGGTGCGTGTCTCGCAGGGGTTTTTCAGCCTGCAGCAGACCTGCCCAAAATGCCGTGGCAACGGCAAGATCGTCAAGAATCCCTGCGACACTTGTCTTGGTCAGGGTCGCGTGCGGCGCACGAAGAAGCTGTCGGTGAAGGTTCCCGCCGGGGTCGACAACGGCGATCGCATCCGCCTGTCCGGCGAAGGCGAGGCCGGTCGCAACGGTGGGCCGTCGGGTGATCTGTACGTCGAAGTGCGGGTGCGCGAGCACGCGATCTTCGAGCGCGATGGCGAACATCTGTCATGCGAAATTCCTGTTAGTTACGCAACGGTCACGCTTGGTGGCACGGTCACCGTACCGACCCTCGACGGACAGGTCGCGTTGAAGGTGCCGGCTGAGACCCAGTCCGGTCGTGTGTTCCGTCTGCGTGACAAGGGCGTCAAGCCAGTACGCGGTGGCGCTCGTGGCGATCTGTTCTGTCGCGTCATGGTGGAGACGCCGGTGAAGCTCACTGCCGAGCAGCGCGAGATGCTCAAGGCGTTCGACGCGTCGGTGCGTGCCGATGAGTCTCGACACGCGCCGCGTGAACAGGGATTCTTCGAGGAAGTGAAACGCTTCTTCACGTCGGCCAAGTAGCCCAATGACCATTCGTCTGACGATCCTCGGTGCGACAGGCCGCATGGGCCAGCAGTTGCTCGCGTTGCGCACGGAGTTTCCGGAGTTCGCGCTCGCGGGCGCCGTGTGCGCGGAGGGCGATCCGGGTCTGGGTCGCGATGCGGACGAGAGCATCGGCCGCAAGCCAGTTGGCGTCATCATCACCACCGATCTGGGCGATGCGCTTGCGAATACCGCCGTGGTCGTGGACTTCTCCTCTGCAGCGGCCACCAAGGCGCACCTGCAGGCATGCGTGCAGGCGGGCAAACCAATGCTGATCGGCACCACCGGGCACGCTCCGGCGATGCAGGCGGAATTTGCCGCCGCGGCGCGCAAGATCCCGCTGCTGATCGCCCCGAACACCAGCCTTGGCGTCACCTTGCTCCTTTCGCTGGCGGAGCAGGCCGCTCGGGCAATGCCGGAGGCGTACGACGTCGAAATCGCTGAAACCCACCATCGCCACAAGGTCGATGCACCCTCCGGGACCGCCTTGGCGATCGGTCGGGCCGTGGCGGCGGGGCGTGGCACGATCCTGCCCCAGCCCGCTCAATCCACGGGGTCGGGCAGGCGGGTAACTGGCAGCGTCGGATTTTCGGTTTCCCGGGGCGGGGATGTCGTCGGGGAGCACCAGTTGCGGTTCCTGGGCACCGGGGAACAACTCGTTCTCGGCCATATCGCGACCGATCGGGCGATATTCGCGCGCGGAGCCCTGACAGCGGCGAGCTGGCTGGCCGGGCAGCGACCGGGGGCATACCGTATGACAGACGTAATCAATCTCAAATCAACGGCTTGATCGGCGCGCCGGTCTTCAGGCCCGGAATCAGGCCTCCCGAAACCGGCGGGTAAAATATCGGTGATTGAGGGTGAATTACGCATGGACAGGGCGGTCCCCGATCCTTAAAATTTTCTACTAATCCGTCACATCCGTTACGGGTTAGTCCGCGCAAGGCGGGAGGGCGTCCCAAAAGACTCCCTCCCGCTTTGTGCATCTGCGCCTGGATATTAAATGTTTGAAGTATTCATTCGCCGCCCCCTTCGTGCGGAGGCCAACGAGTGAGCCTCCCTGCGGTACTGGCGCTCGCCGACGGCACCATTTTCCGAGGTCAGTCCATCGGTGCAAAGGGCAATACCACCGGCGAAGTCGTTTTCAATACCGCCATGACGGGCTATCAGGAGATCCTCAGCGATCCCTCGTACTCCCGTCAGATCGTCACGCTGACGTACCCGCACGTCGGCAATACCGGCACGACGCCGGAGGATCTCGAGTCTGCGCTGATCTATGCGTCGGGTCTGGTCATCCGCGACCTGCCGCTGCTCGCGAGCAACTGGCGCGCCACGATCCCGCTGGATGAGTTCTTGCGTCGCGGTCGCGTCGTCGCCATCGCCGATATCGACACGCGCAAGCTCACGCGCCTGCTGCGTGAGCAAGGCGCGCAGGCCGGCTGCATCATGACCGGCGAAAAAGTCGACGAAGACGCCGCGGTGCGTGCGGCACGCAAGTTCCCCGGCCTCAAGGGCATGGATCTTGCGAAGGTCGTGTCGACCAAGCGCATCTACCAATGGAACGACGGCAGCATCTGGCAGGAAGGTGTGCGCGCGACGCTGCGTCCGCACCAGCGCCTGCACGTCGTCGCGTACGACTATGGCATCAAGCGCAATATCCTGCGCCTGTTCGCCGATGGTGGATGCCGCGTCACGGTGGTGCCGGCGCAGACCTCTGCCGCCGATGTGCGCGCGCTCGAACCGGACGGAGTATTCCTCTCGAACGGCCCGGGTGATCCGGAACCATGCGACTACGCGATCGAAGCGATTCGCCAGATTCTCGAGACAGATCTACCTGTGTTCGGCATCTGCCTGGGTCACCAGTTGCTCAGCCTTGCCAGCGGCGCGCGCACAGTGAAGATGAAGTTCGGTCATCACGGTGCGAATCACCCGGTGCAGGAAGTGGATTCGGGTCGCGTGTTCATCAGCAGCCAGAATCACGGCTTTGCCGTGGATGGCAGTACGCTGCCAGAGAACGTCAAGGTGACCCATGTCTCGCTTTTCGATGGCTCCATCCAGGGAATAGCGCGCACCGACAAGCCCGCCTTCAGCTTCCAGGGACATCCGGAAGCCAGCCCGGGCCCGCACGAGCTCAAGCCTTTATTCGATCGCTTCACGCAACTGATGATCCGGCGACTGCAGAACCTGCTGCGCGCGCAGCGTTCGTCGCAGCCGCAAGCCGCGGACGGTTAGTCGTGCCACGTCGTTCTGACATTGAAAGCATCCTGATCATCGGTGCAGGCCCCATCATCATCGGCCAGGCCTGCGAGTTCGATTACTCCGGCGCACAAGCGTGCAAGGCGCTGCGAGAGGAGGGCTATCGTGTCATCCTGGTGAATTCAAACCCCGCAACGATCATGACGGACCCGGACATGGCGGACGCCGTGTACATCGAGCCGATCAACTGGCGCACCGTCGCGCGCATCATCGAGAAGGAAAAGCCCGACGCGCTGCTGCCTACGATGGGTGGGCAAACCGCGCTGAACACGGCACTGGATCTCGTGCGCGAAGGTGTGCTCGAGAAACACGGCGTGGAGATGATCGGCGCATCGCGTGATGCCATCGACATGGCTGAGGATCGCGAACTGTTCCGCAATGCGATGCGCGAGATCGGCCTGCAGTCGGCGCGATCGCTCATGGCGCGCAGCATGGAGGAGGCGTTCACGGTGCAGGCGGAGATCGGTTTCCCGATAGTCATCCGTCCTTCTTTCACGATGGGCGGCAGTGGCGGCGGCATTGCGTACAACCGCGAGGAATTTGAAGCGATCGTGGCGCGCGGGCTCGACGCCTCGCCGACGAGCGAGCTGCTGCTCGAAGAGTCCGTAATCGGCTGGAAAGAGTTCGAGATGGAGGTTGTCCGCGACAAGAACGACAACTGCATCATCATCTGCGCGATCGAGAATCTCGATCCGATGGGTGTGCACACAGGTGATTCGATTACCGTCGCGCCTGCGCAAACGCTCACCGACAAGGAATATCAGCGCCTGCGCGATGCCTCCATCGCCGTGCTGCGCAAGATCGGCGTCGAGACCGGCGGATCGAACGTGCAGTTCGCGATCAATCCGCAGGACGGGCGCGTGTTGGTCATCGAGATGAATCCGCGCGTGTCGCGGTCTTCGGCGCTGGCATCCAAGGCTACCGGCTTCCCGATTGCCAAGGTAGCGGCCAAGCTCGCCGTCGGCTATACGCTCGACGAGCTGCGCAACGACATCACCGGCGGTGCGACGCCTGCGTCGTTCGAACCGTCGATAGACTACGTCGTCACCAAGATCCCGCGCTTCACGTTCGAGAAATTCCCCGCCGCCAACACGCGCCTCACGACGCAGATGAAATCCGTTGGCGAGGCCATGTCCATCGGCCGCACGTTCCAGGAGTCGCTGCAGAAAGCCCTGCGCAGCATGGAAACGGGACTCGACGGTTTCAACGAGCAGGTTACGTTGCCGCTCGGCGCCGATGCGGAAGAAAAGCTCGCCTACGAGTTGCGGCATCCCGGTCCGAATCGGCTGTTATTCGTCGCCGATGCGTTCCGCGCCGGCTGGTCGCTCGCTCGCATCCAGGAATACACCTACATCGACCCGTGGTTCCTCGCACAGATCGAGGACCTGGTCGTCGAAGAAGGTGCCGTGCGCGCCGCGGGCATGACGACGCTCACCTACGAGCGCATACGCGCGCTGAAGCGCAAGGGGTTCTCGGACAGCCGCCTGGCGTCGCTGATTAAAATGTCCGAGAAGAACCTGCGTGCGAGACGGCACGAGCTCGGCGTGCGACCGGTGTACAAGCGCGTGGACACCTGCGCGGCGGAATTCAGCACGTCGACCGCGTACATGTACTCGACCTATGAGGAAGAGTGCGAGTCGCATCCCACGGATCGGCGGAAGATCATGATCCTCGGCGGCGGCCCGAACCGCATCGGCCAGGGCATCGAGTTCGATTACTGCTGCGTGCATGCAGCGCTCGCGCTGCGGGAAGATGGTTTCGAAACCATCATGGTCAATTGCAACCCGGAAACGGTGTCGACCGACAACGACACCTCGGACCGTCTGTACTTCGAGCCATTGACACTCGAAGACGTGCTCGAGGTCATCGCGAAAGAAAAGCCCGAAGGCGTGATCGTGCAGTACGGCGGGCAGACGCCGCTGAAGTTGTGCCGCGCACTCGAGGAAGCCGGTGCGAAGATCATC
Source organism: Steroidobacteraceae bacterium (assembly GCA_039929265.1). GTDB lineage: Bacteria > Pseudomonadota > Gammaproteobacteria > Steroidobacterales > Steroidobacteraceae > ZC4RG30. The sequence goes on from JBDSRN010000057.1 coordinate 5,418, forward strand.
GGCACGTCACCTGATGCCATCGACGTTGCGGAAGATCGCGAACGCTTCCAGAAGCTGGTGAAGCAACTCGGCCTCAAGCAGCCAGCCAACGCCACCGCTCGCACGGAGGAGCAGGCGCTGCTGCTCGCGCGCGAAGTCGGCTTTCCGCTCGTCGTTCGTCCCTCGTACGTGCTCGGCGGTCGCGCGATGGAAGTGGTGTTCGAGGAGGACGACCTGCGCACCTACATGACCGATGCGGTACGCGTGTCGAACGACAGTCCCGTGCTGCTCGACCGGTTCCTGGATGTGGCAACGGAAGTCGATGTCGATGCGATCTGCGACGGCACCGACGTGTTGGTCGGCGGGATCATGGAACACGTGGAGCAGGCCGGCGTGCACTCCGGCGACTCTGGCTGTTGCCTGCCGCCCAACAGTCTGTCGCAGGAAGTGCAGCAGGAGCTGCGCGAACAGACGACAAAGCTCGCCCTCGGCTTGAAGGTCGTCGGCTTGATGAATATCCAGTTCGCGATCCAGAATGGCATCGTGTATGTGCTGGAGGTGAATCCACGCGCATCGCGCACGGCGCCGTTCGTTTCCAAGGCGACTGGCGTGCAGATTGCCAAGATTGGCGCGCGCGTGATGACGGGACGAAAGCTCGCGGAGATGGGATTTACACGCGAGCGCATTCCCAGGTATTTCTCGGTGAAGGAAGCGGTGTTCCCGTTCGCGAAGTTTCCGGAAGCCGACCCTATCCTCGGTCCTGAGATGAAATCCACAGGCGAGGTCATGGGCACGGGCCGGACCTTCGGCGAGGCATACGCCAAATCGCAGAGTGCCTCCGGCGTCACGCTGCCCCGCAGCGGCCGCTGCCTCATCAGCGTTCGGGATCGCGACAAGAGCGGTTCCGTGGAACTCGCGCGCCGGCTTATCAAGCATGGGTTCGAGATCATCGCTACGGCCGGGACGGCCAAGGCGATCGAGGATGCGGGGCTCGCGTGCCGACGGGCGAACAAGGTTCGCGAAGGTCGCCCGCACATCGTTGACATGATCAAGAATGACGAGATCGAGCTGATCGTGAACACCACCGAAGGCAAGCAGGCCATTCGCGAGTCCGCCTTCATCCGTCGAGAGGCGGTACATCGGCGCATCACGTACTACACTACGCTTGCCGCAGCGCTCGCGAGTTGCGAGGCCCTGGATCACATGGATGAGGTTGATGTGAATCGTCTGCAGGATCTGCACAGCGAAGTACCGCTGTGAAACGTTCGCCGCTAACGCTGCGGGGCGCCGAGGCGCTGCGCGTGGAATTGCGCCGCCTCAAGTCCGAGGCGCGACCCAACGTGATCAAGGCGATTGCCGAAGCGCGTGCGCACGGCGATCTGTCGGAGAACGCCGAGTATCACGCGGCGCGCGAGCAGCAGAGTTTCATCGAGGGCCGCATCGGCGAACTCGAAAACAAGCTTGGCAACGCGGAGATCATCGACGTCACGGCATTGCCGCGCACGGGGCGGGTGGTGTTCGGCGCCACGGTGGATCTCGAGGACGAAGACGGCTCGGGTAAGGTGACCTATCAAATCGTCGGTGAGGATGAGGCCGACATCAAGGCGGGACGTGTTTCCGTGAGTTCACCGATCGCGCGAGCGCTGGTCGGGAAGGAGCAGGGCGACGTTGTGCAGGTCGCGGCTCCGGCGGGCACGCGTTCCTACGAGATCGTCGAAGTGCACTACGTCTAGCGGCGGAGCATCTATCCCGTGCGGAAGGCCTTGTACTTGCGCTTCGCCCGGTCGAGCACGGCGCGCGCGTTGTACCGCAGGCCATGCGCTGATGTCTATACGATCGGGCCCTTGCGATAGTCGATGCGCTCCACCACTTCGGGAATGAGGCCGTTGAGGTCGAGATACCCCTGACCATGGCCGTGAGAGCACAGGAAATACCGATTGGTCTTGCCGCTGCCGGAATGCTGTACGGCGATAAGGCCGGGCACGGCCTGGAGCGGTTCCGCGACGGGCAACAACGGGCGCACCGACAGATCGGCGCCACCGACCGCGCCCTCGCCGGCCGCCTGCGCGATGCCGATGAGATTCTCGCACGGCCGAAGATTACGGCTTCCAAGGGAGTGTCGATTTCCGCTGCGGCGGCGGGGCGTGGGGGGTCAGGCTCGCGAGCGCAGCGGAGCCTCGCGCATGGAAGACGCAGTCTGAGCGTGCAAGAGTCAGTCAGGAATAACGATGCGCGGCAGCTTCTTGTGCGCCCGGTACAGCACGGCCACGTGGCCGATGCGCGTGACCACTGCGCTGGCGCTGCGCTGGCCCAACAGGGCGATGAAGGCGTCCCGCTCCGCCCGGTCCTTCCCGCCCACGCGGACCTTCACCAATTCGTGATCACGCAGGGCACGGTCGGTCTCGTGCACTACGGCATCGGTGAGGCCGGCGTTGCCGATCATCACGAGGGGTTTGAGGGGATGGGCGAGGCCGCACAGGTGGCGGCGCTGTTTTTCGGTGAGTTCCATGCCTCGATTCTAGGGCATGCCATTGAAGCTGCGGGTATCCGCCCTCATAAGACCGGACAGGGGCCGGAATGGAGCCAAATCCGGGCCCTGACATGCCGCAGCTTCTGATAACAAAGCTGCGGAAGCGCGACCCATCACACCGTCTGTGGTCCTTGCTGGCGACCTGCTTGCGGATGGTGTAGGTTGCCTGAGCCTGCCTTTTTGAGGTCAACACATTGAACGATCTGACGAAAAACATCCTTCTCTGGGTCGTTATCGTATTCGTGCTGCTCGCAGTGTTCAGCCGATACATGCCGGCCGGGGCGCAGGCGCAGGATGTCCGCTATTCGATGTTTCTCGAGGATCTGAAATCCAATCGCGTGGACTCTGTGGTCCTGCAGGGCGAGATGATCCTCGGCGTCCGCAAGGACAAGACCCAGTTCAAGACTTTCAATCCCGAAACCGACTATTCCGCGCTCATCGGCGCGTTGCAGAAAGCGAACGTCGGCATCGAAGGTCGCGCGCCCAAGCAGCCCAATTTCATTGCCCAGTTGCTGCTGCAGCTTGCTCCCGCGCTGCTGCTCATTCTGGTGTTCGTGTACATGCTGCGGCAGATGCAGGGCGCATCGGGCGGGCGTGGCGCCATGTCGTTCGGCAAGAGTCGAGCGCGACTGCTGGGCGAGGATCAGGTCAACGTAACGTTTGCAGATGTCGCGGGCGTCGATGAGGCGAAGCAGGAAGTGGGCGAGATCGTCGACTTCCTCAAGGATCCGTCCAAGTTCCAGA
>JBDSRN010000058.1:0-11298 GCA_039929265.1 Steroidobacteraceae bacterium
CTGCCCGGCATCGTCGGCGGCGTGCTGCTTGCCGTTTCGCGCGCCATAGGCGAGACGATGATCGTCGTGATGGCGGCAGGGCTCGCCGCGAATCTCACGATCAATCCACTTGAGGCCGTGACCACCGTCACCGTGCAGATCGTGACCCTGCTTACCGGTGACCAGGAGTTCGACAGCCCGAAGACGCTCGCTGCGTTCGCCCTCGGGCTGATGCTGTTCCTCGTGACCCTCGGCCTCAACATCCTTGCCCTGCACGTCGTGCGCAAGTACCGCGAACAATATGAATGAAGAGATTGCCAAGCCACGCATTCGCACCGCCGCCGAAACCCGTGCGCGGGTCGGGAAAAGCTTGCGTCGCCGTTACTGGGCGGAGCGTCGCTTCCGAGCCTACGGCCTGGGCGCCGTGCTGATCGGCCTCGGCTTTGTATTGTTCCTGTTCACGACGATCTTCTCAAAGGGCTTGTCGGCGTTCCGCCAGGCGAGCGTGCAGATCGACGTATTCTACGATCCGGCAATTCTCGATCCGGAAGGGAAGCGTGATCCGGATGCGCTGCTCGTCGCTGACTACCCGGCCATCGTGCGCGCCGCGCTCAAGGAAAAATTTCCTCAGGTCGAGGGCCGACCCAGTACCCGCCAACTCTATGGATTGATCAGCAATTCGGCGGCGCACGAATTGCAACATCGCGTCGATGCGGATCCGAAGCTCCTGGGCCAGCGACAGAAGCTCAGCGTGCTCGCGAGCGACGACGTGGACCAGTACCTGAAAGGTCGCATCAGCAAGAGCACAGCGGAGGTAGACCGCGCGCTTACCGACCAGCAGATAGGGTGGATCGAAACCCTGCGCGGCCAGGAGCTCTTGCGGCTCGGTTTCAACACTGGTTTCTTCACCAACGGTGATTCACGCGAGCCGGAGCAGGCGGGGGTCGGTGGCGCGATTGCCGGCACCTTCTACACGCTGCTCGTGACGCTGGCGCTTTCGTTTCCGATTGGCATTGCCGCTGCGATCTATCTCGAAGAATTCGCGCGACGCAATCGCTGGACGGATCTCATAGAGGTGAACATCAACAATCTCGCCGCAGTGCCGTCCATCGTGTTTGGTCTGCTGGGCCTCGCGATGTTCCTGAACTTCTTTGGCCTGCCGCGTTCCGCCCCCCTGGTGGGTGGTCTGGTGCTCAGTCTGCTCACACTGCCGACGATCATCATCACTTCGCGTGCCGCGCTCAAGGCAGTGCCGCCGTCGATCCGGGAAGCGGCACTCGGCATGGGAGCCTCCAGGATCCAGATGGTCACACATCACGTGCTCCCGCTGGCGATGCCGGGTGTGCTCACGGGCACTATCATAGGAATGGCACGGGCGCTGGGGGAAACCGCGCCGCTGCTGATGATCGGCATGATCGCTTTCATCGTAGATGTTCCCAGCGGGCCAACCGATCCGTCGACCGTGCTGCCAGTGCAGGTGTTCCTCTGGGCCGACAGCCCTGAGCGCGCCTTCGTTGAACGCACCTCCGGCGCCATCATCGTGCTGCTGCTGTTCCTGGCGATCATGAACGCCGGGGCCGTGTTCCTGCGTAATCGCTTCGAGCGTCGCTGGTAAGCGTCGCATCCCCGGTTCCGAGGTTTTCATGCTCAACACGACGATGGAGACGTCCCAGGGGACACCCAAGTCGGCGGCCATACAGGTTAAAGTGCCCTCCGACGTGAACCAGCAACACCAGAACAACGCCAAGGTCGTTGCCGACCTGCAGGCTCCTGCCGGCAAGACTGTTGGCAGGATCACTGTCGAAGACCCGCTCATTTCGTGCCGTGGCGTGGACGTGTTCTACGGTGAAAAGCGCGCGATCAAGGACGTGAACATCGATGTCGCGAAGAACCAGGTGCTCGCGATGATCGGCCCGTCCGGGTGCGGCAAGTCGACGTTCCTGCGCTGCCTCAATCGCATGAACGACACCATCGAAGGGGCGCGCGTCGCCGGTTCGATCATCCTCGACGGACAGAACATCTACGACCGCAAGCAGGATGTCGTGCAGCTGCGTGCACGCGTCGGCATGGTATTCCAGAAGCCGAATCCATTTCCGAAGTCGATCTACGAGAACGTCGCGTACGGCCCACGCATCCACGGTCTTGCCGGCGATCGCGTCGAACTCGACGAGATCGTACATACCAGCCTGCAGCGCGCCGGCTTGTGGGAAGAGGTCAAGGATCGCCTGGCCCAGCCGGGCACCAGTCTCTCGGGTGGCCAGCAGCAGCGCCTGTGCATCGCTCGCACCATCGCCATCAACCCCGAAGTGATCCTGATGGACGAGCCGTGCTCCGCGCTCGATCCGATCGCGACTGCGCGCATCGAGGATCTCATCGACGAATTGCGTGCCTCGTATGCGATCTGCATCGTCACGCATTCCATGCAGCAGGCTGCACGAGTTTCGCAGCGCACTGCGTATTTCCATCTCGGCGATCTAATCGAGGTCGGCGAGACGGATCGCATCTTCACCAATCCGCGCCACAAGCTCACCGAGGACTACATCACCGGTCGCTTCGGCTGATCTGCGAATGATCGAGGGGCACATCGCAAAGGTTTCGACGGGGCGCTGTCGGCACTGCACATGCGCGTGACCGAAATGGGCGGGCTCGTCCGCCAGGTGCAGCTGGCCATCCAGGTTTATTCCGGCTGGGAAGCGCGCACTGCGCGCTCGTAATGGAGCGTGAAACGGCCGTCAACGCTATGACGTTGCCATCGACATTGAAGCATTTCGCACGCAGGTGGTGCCGGCTTTGCTCGGCAACCCGAACGCTAGAGCGAACTCCACGTCGGGCTGAGCCTGCGCTGCCTCTGCCGCATCAATCGACAATCCGCAGCAGTTCGTTGAGTCCCGTCTTGGCGCGCGTCCTGGCATCCACTCGTTTGACGATCACGGCGCAGTTCAGGCTGTACGCGCCATCAGCCGACGGCAGCGAACCCGCTACGACGACAGAGCCGGGCGGCACGCGCCCGTAGGTGCTCTCACCCGTCGCGCGATCATAGATGCGGGTGCTCTGACCGATGAACACCCCCATCGAGATCACCGAGCCGGCGCCGACGATCACGCCTTCGACGATCTCCGCGCGTGCACCGATGAAGCAGTCGTCCTCGATGATCGTGGGTGAAGCCTGCAACGGTTCGAGCACGCCGCCAATACCGGCGCCGCCCGACAGATGCACGTTGCTGCCGATCTGCGCGCAGGAGCCGACGGTAGCCCAGGTATCGACCATTGTGCCAGAGCCGACCCAGGCGCCGATGTTCACGAACGATGGCATCACTACGACATTGGGCGCGATGTACGCCCCACGCCGCACCACGGCGCCCGGGACGATGCGCGCGCCGCCGGTGCGAAATGCGGCCTCGTCATGCGCGGAATATTTCAGCGGAACCTTGTCGTAGAAACGCGTGCCACCGCCATGCATCACCTGGTTGTCGCTGATGCGAAACGACAGCAGTACGGCCTTCTTCAGCCATTCGTTCACGCGCCAGGTTCCGTCGATTGGCTCGGCAATGCGCAGCTTGCCCGCATCGAGACGACCGATGCAGTCCTCCACCGCATGGCGTACTGCGGGGTCGACCTGGGCAGGAGAAATGTCAGCGCGTTTTTCGAACGCGGCTTCGATTGTGGGTCGCAGGGTGTCGCTCATGGAATTTCCGAAGTGGGTGCAGCGCATCCTGCGTGACGGCCAATACTGCGTCCAGAGGGTCCGATGCAGTATTCTGCACGGATGGCCCGCCGTTCACCCAGCAAGCTCGAGGAGGTGGTCCGTGCCGCGACCCATATCGCGCCGGAGAACGTCGATCGCCTGTACGGGCTCGAGCCGGTGTTCGAGCCGGATGGCGCCCACGGTGTGATGGCGCTGCCGTTTGTGGAACTGCAGTGTCCGTCCTGCGGGGAAACGATCGGCACCACGGTCGACGTCAGCGCCGGCTCGCGCTGCTACATCGAGGATTGCGAGGTGTGCTGCCGCCCGATGGAGATCCACATCGAGTGTGGTGAGAATGGCGGTCTCGGCAGCGCATGGGCGCAGCGGTCGGATTGATGCGCGCCGCATGGCTCGCTGTCACCCTGATCACGTGGCCTGCCTACGCGGCGCAGCCGCCCGCGGGCAACTGCAATACGGATGCGCATCATCAGCTGGATTTCTGGATCGGTGACTGGAGCGTGACGCACTCGGACGGCAAGGCCGCGGGCGAGAATCGCATCGCCTCAGTCGCGGGCGGCTGTGCGCTGTACGAAAGCTGGGCGGGCGAGGGCGGTATCTCAGGGCATAGCCTCACGTTCTACGACGGTCTCGCACGCAAGTGGCGCCAGCACTGGATCGACAACACCGGCTCGTCGCTTGATCTCGCCGGCAGCAAGGTCGGCAACAGCATTCTGCTGCTTGGGGAGACGCAAGAGCTCTCCGGCACGGTGCTGCAGCGCCTGACGCTGACGCCTGCTGAAGGCGGCAGTGTGCGTCAGCTGTGGGAGAGCTCCGCCGACGGCGGGAAGCGCTGGAAGACGGAGTTCGACGGGCGCTACGTCAGGAAGCGGTGATGTACCACGCGGCGCCAGCCGCGAGGATCGCGCCGACGAAAAATACCCAGAACGGGGCAAAGCGCAGTGCCGCGCTGGCCTCGTCCCAACCCGGTTGCCACGGCTTGTTGCCCGTGATCATTGCGGGAATCAGACGGTCGCGTTTATAGAATGTGTAGAACAGCAGCGCCACGATGTGCAGACCGATCAGCCACTGCAGCACCGTGAATCCGATGCCGTGATACTTGGCCAGCAGCCGCCCGGTATCGAAATCCACCAGGTGCGAGAGCGGGCCGGACTCGATGCCGTCCACGTCCACCGTGAACAGCCCGAGCGTCACCTGCGCCACCAACATGAGCAGCATCGCCACGACGCTGAGCGCGCCGAGTGCGTTGTGGCCCATTGAGTCGGTCGCGCTGCGCGTCCCCAGATGAGTGACGTGCGCCCATATTTCACGAGGGCCGCGAATGAACGATGCAAATCGGGCCGTTGTGCTGCCGAACACGCCCCAGTAGACGCGAAACAGCAGCAGGCCGAGCATTACGTACCCGGACCAGCGATGCCACTCCATGCGGTAAGTCTCGACGGTCCACCAGGACACGCCGAAACAGATCGCTATACCCCAATGAGCAAGGCGGGTAGGCGCATCCCATACCCGCACCTGCACTGGCCTGGCGGAAGACTCTGCCAATCAGGATTCTTTCTTGACCCGGTTCTTGTCGTGGCAATTGCCGCAGGCCTTGCCCGCAGTCTTGACCTGGGTCCGCAGACCTTCGACGTCGCCTGCGTCGGCCAGCGACACGATCTTGCCGCCCTCGGCCTGGAACGCCTTCATCTTCTCCGCGAAGTCCGCGGCATCCGACCAGATTTCCGGTTTGGCAGCAGTTTCGACACCCGTTTCGGGGCCAGTGCCTTTCGGGAACCAGTTCGGCATTCCGTCGACCGCAGCCTTGACCTTCACGCCAGCTCCCTTGATCGCGGCAGCATTGGGTGCATCGGTCTTGAGCTGATCGTTGATCGTCTTCATCGCGCCGCCGAGATCTTTCATGCCCTGGTGACGCACCTTGATCGTCTCTGCCGGTGTGGCAGCCATCGCCGCATTCATCGCCACCGCGCCCATGGTCGAAATGACCGCAGTCGCGGCGATCGTGACGAGCCTGGTCCGCCATTCGCGTTTGAACATTGACATGTCATCTCCGCTGGTTGTGTACACCCCGCGCCAATCCTGACCACGTGCGCGCCGCTCGTCCAGTTCGGCGTGTGCGTCAGGCGTTCAGCTGCAGTTCAGGCAGCCTTGCCGAGAAGGAACTGCCGTAGGCGCTGCGCTGCTTCCAGGCAATCCGCGAGGGTTGCCACAAGTGACACGCGCACTCTGGCAGCCCCGGGATTGCCATCCGCCGTCGCTCGCGAGAGATAACTGCCGGGCAACAGCGTGACGTTGCAGCGGCTGAACACTTCGGCGGTGAAGCGCTCATCGTCACCATCCTGCCAGGTGGCCAGCGACGGCCACAGATAGAAGCCGCCATCCGGTCGCGACACATCGAGCACGTCCTGCAGGATTGGCAGCACCTGGTCGAACTTGTCGCGATACAGGCGCCGGTTCTCGGTGACGTGCACGTCGTCGGACCACGCCACGACGCTTGCGCGCTGCGTTGGCACCGCCATTGCGCAGCCGTGGTAGGTGCGATACAGCAGGAAGCGGCTCATCAGCGCGGCATCACCCGCGACGAAACCCGAGCGCAGGCCGGGCACGCTCGAACGCTTCGACAAGGAATGGAACACGATGCAGCGCTCGAGCGCGTGATTGCCCATGCGCACCGCGGCGTTCAGCAGGGACGGCGGCGGGCTCGATTCGTCCAGATACAACTCCGCATAACATTCGTCGGCGGCGATGATGAAATTGAATTTCTCCGCGAGCGCCAGCGCGCGCTCCAGGTACTCAACGCTCAGCACGGCGCCCGCGGGATTGCCGGGGCTGCACAGGAACAGCAACTGGCAACGCCGCCAGATATCCTCCGGCACGGCGTCCAGATCCGGCAGATAGCCGTTTTCCTGAGTGGTGGCGAGATAGTACGGCTCCGCGCGGGCAAGCAGCGCTGCACCTTCATAGATCTGGTACAGCGGGTTCGGCATCGCTACCACTGGGTCGGCCGTCGGATCCACCACCGCCTGCACGATCGCGAACAGCGCCTCGCGCGTGCCGTTCACCGGCAGCACCATGGTCTCAGGGTCCACCAGGCCGGCAGCGAGCCGGAAGCGGCGGGTCAGCCAGTTTGCGGCAGCGCTGCGCAGTTCGGGCAGACCGCGCGTGGCGGGATAGTTGTCGAGCTCGCCGAGCGAGCTACGCAACGCTGCGATCACCGTCTCGGGCGGCGGGTGACGCGGCTCGCCGATGGAGAGCGGGATGTGGCGCAGCTCCGGCGGAGCGCGCAGGGGGGCCTTGAGCGCGGCCAGTCGTTCGAAGGGATAGGCGCGCAGGCCCTGCAGGGCGGGATTCATCTCAGGGACGACGCACCACGGCCTGTGCGAGCTTCTGCTTGAGGCGCGCGGCGGCTTCATCGCCCAGCGGCTGCTGCTCGAGGTCGGTGACGTAGAACACGTCCTCTGCGCGCTCGCCGATGGTGCTGATCTTGGCGCCATGCAGGTTGATGCGCTCTTCCCAGAGCACCTTGCCTACATCGCACAGCAAGCCAGGTCGGTCGCCGACGATGAGTTCCAGCACGGAGCGGCGATTGTTCTCGTCGATACTGAGATGGATCTGGGTCGGCGTGTTGAACATGCGCGTCTGGCGAGCGGCGCGCCGCGACACGGATACCGGGGAATCCTCAGGTCGCTGCAGGGAGCTCCACAACGCTGATTCGATTTCGATGAGCCGCTCCGTATCGGTGATGGGCGCGCCATCCTCTTCGAGCACGTGGTACAGGTCGACGCTGAAACCGTTTTCGGTCGGCGTGATGCGCGCATCCACGATGTTGAGGCCGAGCTGGTCGAGCACGGCGGTGGCGCGCGCGAACCCGTGCCTGCGATGCGGCGCGAAGATCAGCACTGCGGTGGTGCCGCGCTCGCTGCGGGGTTCCACTGAGACCAGAGGATCATCGGAGGCCGGATCCCGCGCGGCGAGCACGCTGGTGTGCCACGCGATCTCTTCCGGCGAATGGCGCTGGAAATACACGGCCGACAGGCGAGCCCACGTGCGCTCTATCCCTGCCGGCGCGACGCCGCGTTCGGCAAGCAGTGCGCGCGCTCCTTCCTGGTTTTCTCGCACCAGTTGCTCAAGATCGATGGGACTCTCGAGTCCGCGTCGCAGCGCGCCCTTCACGCGTTCGTAGAATTCCTGGAACAGCGAGGCCTTCCATGAGTTCCAAAGTCGCGGGTTCGTGCCGCGCACGTCGGCGCAAGTGAGGACGTACAGATAATTCAGGTGGTCTTCGTCGCCGATCTTGCGCGCGAACTGGTTGATGACCTGCGGATCCCCGATGTCCTGCTTCTGCGCGGTGAGCGAGAGCAGGAGGTGATTGCGCACAAGCCATGCAACGAGACGGGCGTCGTAGCGCGACAACCCCTGTTCGAGACAGAACGCTTCTGCATCGACGCCGCCGAGCTCGGAGTGATCGCCACCGCGACCCTTCGCGATGTCGTGGAACAACGCAGCGAGGTAGATGACCTCGGGCTTGGCGAGTTGCTGCATGATGCTCGACAGCTGCGGCAGTTCGTGGTCGTACTTGGACATCGCGAGGCGACGCAGATTGCTCACGACGAACAGCGTGTGCGCATCCACCGTGTAGGCGTGGAAGAGGTCGTACTGCATGCGCCCCACTATGCGGCCAAACGCAGGAATGTAGCGACCCAGCACGCCGTACGTGTTCATGCGTCGCAACTCGTGCGTCACCCCCAACGGTGCACGCAGGATTTCGAGGAACAGGCGGTGGTGCCGCGGGTTCTGCCGGAATTCCTCGTCGATGAGCCACAGATGCCGGGCAGCCGCGCGCATGGTGGAAGCCCGCACGCCGCGGATGTCCGGGTTCTGCTGCAGCAGGACGAAGATCTCGAGCAGTGCGGAAGGCGTGCGCGCGAACACCTGGTCGTTCACCGCGTCGAGATAGGCGTTGCGCACCTGGAAGCGCGGGTTCAGCGGGCGGGGCGGGGCGTTCTCCGAGAGGATCGCGTCACGAAACAGCTGCAGCAGGAGCTCGTTGAGGAAGCTGACGTCGAGCACGGTGCGGTAGTAGCGCTGCATGAGCTGCTCAACCGCGAGCGTGTAGCTTGCATCTTCGTAGCCGAAGGTATGCGCGAGCCTGATCTGATGATCGAACAGCAGCCGGTCCTCGTGGCGGTCGGTGAGCACGTGCAACCCGTAGCGCACCTTCCAGAGGAAGGCCTGCGCGAGCTTCAGCTTGCGCAGTTCCGAAGGCGTGAGAAAACCGTGCGTGACGAGCTCGTCGAGCGTCTCGGCACCGAAATGCCGCTTCGCCACCCAGCCGATCGTCTGCACGTCCCGCAGTCCGCCGGGCCCGGTCTTCACGTTGGGTTCGAGGTTGTAGGCGGTATCGTTCGCCTTCGCGTGACGCTCTTCCTGCTCGCGCACTTTCGCTGCGAAGAATTCGCGCGCTGGCCACACGCGATCGGCGGCGAGCGCACGGCGCATCTGGTCCACGAGTGCCGCGGAGCCCGCGATGTGACGCGCCTCCAGCAGCGTGGTCATCGTGCTCACATCGGCGACGCTTTCCTCGGTGCATTCCTCGATGGTGCGCACGCTGTGACCGACCTCCAGGCCGATGTCCCACAGGAACGCGACGACCTGTTCGATCTGACCGCGTTCGACGTCGCTCAGCGGGCGGTCGCTCGGGATAAGCAGCAGGATGTCGACGTCGGATTGCGGATGCAGCTCGGCACGACCGTATCCGCCGACCGCGACCAGTGCGAGCCGGTGGCGCATCTGCGCATCGAGTTTCTGCTCCCACACGGTCGTGAGTAGTGCATCCATGAGCTGCGCGCGCGCGCGCACCAGCGCCTCGACGGGCTCTTCAGCGAAGAAGCGCGCCTTCAGCTCGGCCTGCGATTCCTGAACGATGCGGCGGTAGGTGTCGCCGGACCAGGCATCGGCTTCGAGTGTCTCGGCGAGGCGATCGAGCAGCGGCCAGTCGAGTTGCGGCGTAGGCAGGCGATCTTCGTCTTCTTCGATAATGGCCCTGTTCTTGACGACCATCTAGTGACGATCCGCGCCGCTCAGCGTCATCACTTCGAAACCCCGATCGGTGACCAGTATCGTGTGCTCCCACTGCGCGGAGAGTGAATGGTCCTTGGTGACCACTGTCCAGCCATCGGGCAGCAGGCGTACGTGCCGTTTGCCCGCGTTGATCATCGGCTCGATCGTGAAAGTCATACCTGCCTGAAGTTCGAGGCCCGTGCCTGGCTGGCCGTAGTGCAACACCTGCGGATCCTCGTGGTAGATACGCCCGATGCCGTGACCGCAGTATTCGCGCACGACCGAATAGTCCTGCGCCTCGACGAAATCCTGGATCGCGTGTCCGACGTCGCCCAGACGCGCGCCGGGTTTGACAACTTCGATGCCGCGCCACATCGCGTCGAAGCAGGTGCGCGCGAGCCTGTCAGCCTGCACGGCAGGTTTGCCCACGTAGTACATGCGGCTCGTGTCGCCGTGGAAACCATCGCGGATTACCGTGACGTCGATGTTGACGATGTCGCCGGCCTTGAGCTTCCTGTCGTTCGGGATGCCGTGGCAAACGACGTGATTGACCGAAGTGCAGATGACCTTCGGAAAGCCGCGATAGTTGAGGTTGGCGGGAATCGAGCCCTGCACCTTCACGATGAAATCGTGACACAGGCGATCCAGCTCCTCGGTCGTGACCCCGGGCACCACGTGCTCCCCGATCATGTCGAGCACGTCGGCGGCGAGATAGCCCGCGACGCGCATCTTTTCCTGCTCGGACGGTGACTTGATGGTGATATGCATGGGAGGGCGCCTGGGCCGTTAAACTCGGGACCGCGTAAGACATTGTTTGCGCGGGAAGTTCATGGTATAAAGCGCCGCCTTTTTTGGCAACGCAATCCACGCGCGCATCGTCACTGTCGGCCGGGTGTCCCTCTGAACTTCAAGAAGGGGGATTGCCGCCAGGGATGCGCGTCAAGGCCCCAACCCGAATTGCAGGAGTTTTTTATGCCCGGCGTGTCCATGCGACAGATGCTGGAAGCGGGTGTCCATTTCGGACACCAGACCCGCTTCTGGAACCCGAAAATGGCCCAGTTCATTTTCGGCGAACGTAACCGAATCCACATCATCAACCTCGAAAAGACGCAGCCGCTGTATGCGGAAGCGGTGGCCTTCGCCACGGCCGTGGTGGGTGATGGTGGCACGATTCTCTTCGTCGGAACCAAGCGGTCCGCGCGCGATGCCGTCCAGAAGGAAGCTGCGCGCTCAGGCATGCCCTACGTCAACCAGCGTTGGCCCGGCGGCATGCTCACCAATTTCAAGACGATCCGGCAGTCCATCAAGCGCCTGACCGACATCAGCGAGATGCAGGCGAACGGCTCGCTGGACAAGCGCGGCAAGAAAGAAGCGCTGCAGTTGCGCCGCGAGATGGCGAAGCTCGAAAAGAGCCTCGGCGGCATCAAGGACATGGGCTCGCTGCCCGATGCGCTGTTCGTGATCGACATCGGTCATGAGCGCATCGCACTGGCCGAGGCCAAGAAGCTCGGTATTCCAGTCATCGCCGTGGTCGACACCAATTGTTCGCCCGAGGGG
>JBDSRN010000059.1:0-4997 GCA_039929265.1 Steroidobacteraceae bacterium
CGCGGGTCGCGTCCTTCAACGCACTGCCGAGCACGGCAGGTGCGAGCTCCCGCGCGTTGCGCGTGTCACCGAGTCGGCGTGCGAGCGCGTCCGCGAATTCTATTCGCTTCAACAGCGCGGATGAGCCATCCCAGTCCGAGCTGCGATCCGGCCAGCCCGCCGGGGATTTGGGTGCGAACTGGCGCTGGCCCAGCACCTCTAGCGGCGCGAGCGCGCGATTGCCTTCGGGAATCGGGAGCTGCACCGCTCGCCAGGTCGACACCAGGTAGTCCTGCGGCGTCTTGAATTTGCCGGGCTCGGCGCTCCACGCTTCGCGCGCGTCGAGCAGCTCCTCGTACACGTGACGCAGCGCCCCGTCGCTCGCCAGATACGCCTTGGTGAGGCGTACAATGACCGCAGGCGGCGGATCATCGGCGATGAAATGCCTCGCGAGCTTGATCGCGATGTGGCGCGCAGTGGCGGGTGCCCGTGCGAGGTCGCGCAGTGCGGCGCGGCCCTGGGCTTCGCCGTCCTGCGCGTACTGCTTGCCGAGCAATCTCTGCGCGCCCGGCTCATGCAGCATGGGCCGAAACACGAATCCCCGCGACACGCCGTCATTCATGCCGCGCCGATCCCCGGGCGTGCCGGCCACTGACCAACCGGTAATGATCTTCGCAAAGCTCGTGACGTCGGCCTGCGTGTAGCCCCCATCGACACCGAGCGTATGCAGCTCGAGAATCTCGCGTGCCAGATTCTCGTTGAGCCCGATCTCGCGACCGTTGGCCTGCGCCCGGCTGGCGATCGCGGCATTCGGGCCGATCGAGCGCTGATTGTCGAGATACATCAGCATGGCCGGGTGCTGCTCCACTGCGAGCAACAGGTCGTGGAAACTGCCGAGCACATTCGGGCGGATCGCTTCGCGCTCCAACGGACCGGCTAGTCCCAGCACGGCGATCTTGTCGACCGACACCGCGAAGTGATTGGACCAGAATTGCGTGAGCCGCTCGAGGAAAGGCCGATCCGTCCGCACAGCGTGCACCAGCCGTGCACGCGCCTCGGCGACGTACAACGGTCGGTACAGGGCGGGCAGTTTCATGCCCTGCGTCGCGGCGCCGGGGACGGCGCGCAGTTGTGTTGCGGCGGCGAGCACCTCCGCGGTGCTCTTCAGGTCCAGCTCCTGAAGCGCAGGTGGAGGTGAGGTCAGCTGAGCGCGCAGCCAGCCACGCGCATCGCTGCCGATTCCGGCGATTTCACCCGGCTTCGCTCCCAGGCCGAAGCGGTTGGCGGCAATGGTGACGGCAATGTTCATGCATACCTGCAACGTTGCAGGCGGGCCCGCGTTGACAGATCGATATACTGCGCCTCCCATGCCTGAAGCTCCGCACCTCATCCTCGTCGACGGTTCGTCCTATCTGTACAGGGCGTTCTTCGCGTTGCCCCCGCTCACCAACTCACGCGGCGAGGCCACCGGGGCCGTGTATGGCGTGCTGAACATGCTGCAGAGGTTCAGCAAGGAACAGCACACGAGCCGTCTGGTGGTCGTGTTCGACGCGCCGGGCAAGACATTCCGCGATGACCTGTACGCGCAGTACAAGTCGCATCGCCCGCCCATGCCCGATGACATGCGTATGCAGATCGAACCGCTGTACTCCGCAGTGCGCGCGCTCGGCATGCCACTGCTCAGAATTGCGGGCGTCGAGGCAGACGATGTCATCGGCTCGCTCGCCTGCCGAGCCGCGGCGGCGGGTGAGCGGGTGTGGATCTCCACTGGCGACAAGGACATGGCGCAGCTCGTCAACGAGCACATCACGCTCATCAACACGATGACGAACACCACGCTCGACCGCGCCGGAGTGAAGGCGAAGTTCGACGTCTGGCCCGAGCAGATCATCGACTATCTCGCCCTCGTCGGCGACAGCTCCGACAACATTCCGGGCATCGAAAAAGTCGGGCCGAAAACCGCGGCGAAATGGCTCGCGCAGTACGGCACGCTGGACGAGCTCGTCGCGCATTGCGCCGATGTCACCGGCAAAGTGGGCGAGAACCTGCGTTCGGGACTCGACACCCTCAAACTTTCGCGCCAGCTCGCGACAATCCGCTCGGATATTTCCCTTTCCGAGATCGTCGGCGACGATGTCGACGCATTGACGCCGCGCGCGCCGGATGTCGAAGCGCTGAAGAGTTTGTATGCGCGGCTGGAATTCAAAGGGCTGCTGCGCTCGCTGGGTGGCGAGCGCGCCGATGTGCCTGCTGCAACCTCTTCGGCGGCGAGCACCGTTGCGCCCACGGCTGACGCAGCGCCAGCCGGTGACAACGTGGATGTCGCACTCGGTGCGCTCGAGCGTCACTACGAGACGCTCACGGACTGGCCCACTTTCGAGCGCTGGCTCGACGCGTTGCGCAACGCGGAAGAGTTTGCGGTCGACACCGAGACCACGAGCCTCGACTACATGCGCGCCGAGATCGTCGGGGTGTCGTTCGCGATCGAGCCGGGGAAAGCGGCATACGTCCCCCTGCGGCACGACTATGCCGGCGCGCCCGAACAGCTCGACCGCGACCGCGTGCTCGCCGCTCTGAAGCCACTGCTCGAGGATCCGAAGATCGGCAAGATCGGCCATCACCTGAAGTACGACGCGCACGTGCTCGCCAATCACGGCATCGCGATCGCGGGCATGCGCTTTGATTCGATGCTCGAGTCGTATGTGTGGAACAGCGTCGCGACACGACACGACATGGATTCCACCGCAAAACTCTACCTCGGGATCGATACGATCACGTTCGCGGATGTCGCCGGCAAGGGCGTGAAGCAGCTCACATTCAACCAGGTGCCGGTGGAAACTGCCGCCGCGTATTCCGCCGAAGACGCCGATGTGACATTGCGCCTGCATCGCACGCTGTGGCCACGGCTGCACTCGGTACCGACACTCCAGAAGCTGTACGAAGAATTCGAGCAACCGCTGGTCGAAGTACTGCAGAAGATGGAGCGGCGCGGCGTTTTGCTTGATTCCACGCTGCTGCTGACGCAGAGCAAGGAGATTGTGCTCAAGATGCGCGATCTCACCGCAGCCGCGCACAAGGAAGCCGGCGCGGAGTTCAATCTGGAATCGCCGAAGCAGCTACAGCAGGTGCTGTACGAGAAGCTGCAGCTGCCGGTATTGCGCAAGACGCCCACCGGTCAGCCTTCAACTGCAGAGGACGTGCTCGAGGAACTAGCCGCGAATTATGTGCTGCCGAAGCTGATTCTCGAGTACCGCGGCATCGCGAAACTGAAATCGACGTACACCGACAAGCTGCCGTTGCAGGTGAACGAACGAACCGGGCGCGTGCACACCTGTTACAACCAGGCAGTCGCGGCAACAGGGCGGCTCTCGTCGACCGATCCCAACCTGCAGAACATCCCGATCCGCACGGCGGAGGGTCGCCGTATCCGCCAGGCGTTCATCGCACCCCCGGGGCATCTGCTGCTGGCGGCGGACTACTCGCAGATCGAGTTGCGCATCATGGCGCACCTCTCCGGCGATGAAGGTCTGGTGCGCGCGTTCGCGGAGGATCGCGACGTGCATCAGGCCACTGCCGCCGAAGTGTTCAGCGTGCCGCTAGAAAAGGTGAGCGCCGACGAGCGTCGCTCGGCGAAGGCGATCAACTTCGGCCTGATCTACGGCATGTCGGCCTTCGGTCTCGCGCGCCAGCTCGGCATCGATCGCACCTCGGCACAGCGTTACGTGGAGCTGTACTTTCAACGCTATCCGGGCGTGAAGCGTTTCATGGATACGACGCGCGCGCGCGCGAAGGAACTGGGCTACGTCGAAACGGTGTTCGGCCGCCGGCTGTACCTGCCCGAGATACGGTCGCGCAACCGTCAGCTGCAGCAGTACGCGGAACGCAGCGCCATCAATGCGCCGATGCAGGGCACTGCGGCGGATATCATCAAGAGCGCAATGCTCCGCGTGGAAAAACTCTGCGACACGAACTCACTGCCTGCGAGGCTAGTCATGCAGGTGCATGACGAGCTAGTGCTCGAGGTTCCGGCGGATGCCGCCGATCGTGTCGAAGCGATGGTGCGCGAGCAGATGATGGCCGCCGCGCAGCTGAGGGTGCCCCTCAAAGTGCAGGTCGGGCGGGGGGCAAATTGGGACGAGGCGCACTAGCAAAGACCATTCCGACTGTCGCTTAAACGCTACAAAACAACACACAAGTGCTTGATTTCATATTCAACTTTTTTTCAAATTTTGTTGAACTCCTCTTGCGCGGCGCTGACTAATCCTGGGAGTGCGCAAGCTCTCCCTGCTTCCCTCCCTGAGCAGGTATAACCCGGTTCATAGAGACCTGTGCCGGGTTAGTCTGCCCCGGTGGTATCCCCACCGGGGCAATTTTATTTGGGCGATCCGCTAGGCGAACCAGCGCAGCAAAGTCTTGCGCGCTTCCTCGATACCCATGTTTTTCAGCGCCGAGAACAGCTGCACGCTGCCTATCCCGTCGAGGTCCTCGCGCGACCGTTCGAGCACCTCGCGCGCCTCACTCTTCTTCACCTGATCCGCCTTGCTCAGCAGCACGTGCACGAACTCCGGCTTGAGGCCCGCCCATTCGATGAGCCCCGCATCCCCATCGCCCAGGCCACGGCGTGAATCAACGATGAGCAGCAGGCCCCGGAAGCTGCCGCGCGTGAGCAGCCCATCCGTCAGAGCGCTCCAGCCGCCGCGGACGGCAGCCGGCGCGGCGGCGTAGCCGTAACCAGGTAGGTCGACAAGGCGTCGGTCGGGCTGGAGTTCGAAATAGTTCACAAGTTGGGTTCGGCCCGGGGTCTTGCTCGCCCGCGCCAAAGCGTGCCGCCCCGTCAGCGCGTTGATCGCGGTGGATTTACCGGCGTTGGAGCGTCCGGCGATGGCCACTTCGAAACCTTGGTCAGGCGGATACTGTGGATGGCTTGCGACGCTCAGCATGAAGCGTGCTGCGGGAAAGACGCTCAATGGGAGTGCCCCGGTGATGACTGGATCGCGCTAAGCTTGGTGTACAATTTC
>JBDSRN010000060.1:0-2496 GCA_039929265.1 Steroidobacteraceae bacterium
CCACTGCCAAGGTGAAGGCATTCGTCGATGCCTACAACAAACTGGAAGCCACAATCGTCAAGCTGCGCGGCTATGACGCCGCAACGCACACTGGTGGGCCGATGCTCGGCGATGCGCTCGTCACCGGCCTGGAACAGCAGCTGCGCCGCATGCTCACCGACAGGGTGAGCGGTGCCACCAGCGGGACGGACACGCTCGGCTCGCTCGGGATCAAGACACAGGCCGACGGCAGCCTGTTTGTCGATCAGGGCAAGCTCGAAAAGGCGATGGCAGCCGATCCGGACGCCGTCACGAAACTGTTCGTTTCCGCGGACGGCGTCGTGACGCGTCTGACCGCCGACCTCAAGACGCGTCTTGCCGAAGGCGCCGCAATCGACGCTCGCAGCGACGGCCTGATCGCAAAGCAGCGCAGCCTGAGCAGGCAGGTTGCCGACATCGATGCGCGCATGGAAGTGATCCACGCGCGCTATCTCAAGCAGTTCACAGCGCTCGACAATCTGTTGTCGAGCATGCAGACCACCTCCAGCTACCTCGGTCAGCAGATCGACAACCTGCCGAAGATCGGCCGCAATTGATCCCTCGCCAGGGGTACTCAAGGGATCGGTAGCGCCGCCGATAAACTTCATGAACGGCATGAAGCGATATGAGGGCGGCGATGAAAAGATCCGGTGGCGGCCTTGCGGCTTATCAGACAGTGGCAACCCACGGCGGCGTGGCAGCTGCGGACCCGCACAAGCTGATCCTGATGCTCATGGACGGCGCGCTTGAGCGCATGGCTTCGGGTCGTTCGGCGATCGAAGTGGGCAGCACCGCTGAGAGGAACCGGCTGCTGCATCGCGCAATCTCGATCGTCGACGAGCTGCGCGGCACGCTGAATCTCGAGAAGGGCGGTGAGATGGCCGCCAACATGTCGGACCTGTACACCTACATTTGCAAGCAGTTGCTCAAGGCGAGCATCGAGAACCGCCTGGATGTGCTGGATGAAGCCAGCGCGCTGTTGCAGCAATTGCGCGGCGCCTGGGTTGGCGTGCCGGCCGAAGCCCGCAGCGCGCACGCTGCCGGGGCACGCTGATGCAATACCGCAGCTCATCCCGGCCCACGCGGCGTTGCGCCGCACGCGCCATCGGGCTGCGCGCCTCGCAACGCATGAACGCCAACTACGTGCTCGGTCTGTGCGCGCGCCTGCTGCGACTTGCGCTGGCGGAAAACTTCGCACGCATCACCCCCGCCATGGTCGCGATCATGAACGAACGCCGTGCGCTGCTGCGTGCGTTGCAGGTGGGAATCCGCAATGCTGCTGAGTTAAGCTGCGTGGAAGCGGTGAGCAGCACGGTGGCTGATACGGACCGTGGTCTGCTCGTCATGATGCAATCGCACGCAGCCACTGCGTGAAGCTCGAGGCGGTAAAAATGTACGAAGGCGTAGACACCGTCGTGTTGCACGATGAACTGGCATACGAAGATGTGCTGCCGGTGTCATGGAGGCCGTTGGCCGAGCCGCTCGACAGCATCGGGTTGGCGAGTCTCACCGATCGCAATGTGAAACTGCTGCAGGTATGCGCGGCGATCGAAGAGCACGGGTCGATCGAGAAGCAGGACAAGGAATCGCCGCATTCGGCGGATCTCCTGCGCATCGAAGTGAAAATGAACCTGCTGCTGGAGCTGGTCGGCCAGATCCTGGTGGCGAGTCAGCCGCGACCCAAGCCCGTGTCGGTGCGCTTCAATGCGCTCGGCGTAGTGTGGAAGTCGACGGGGAGCGCGCCGGAGATGGGCAGGCAGGGCATCCTCGAGATCTACCTGCGCGATTGTCTCGCCTCACCGCTGAGCCTCATCGCACGCGTCAGTTCCGTGACGCCTGACGGGCAGGTCAAGGCGCGCCTGGTGCCTCCCGGCGAGCAGATCGCTGACCTGATTGAGAAATTGGCGTTCCGGCGTCACCGGCGACAAGTTGCCGGCGTACGGCAGCCGCGCCGCGCCTGATATTTGAACTGGCTCACACTTGCTGTGAGCGGTGGTTCCAGCCCCATCACATAATTCGGCCGCGCCAGCGAGCAGAATGACCTCGTCCTACGGAACGGCGTCACATTCACATGGCAGCGGTCGAAAAAATGGTACTCAACGATTCGTCGCAGACGCAGCACAGCCCGTTCGTGCCCGCGCACGTACCCGTGCCCACAGGCGCGTCGGCTGCGATCCGCACCATCAATCAGCTGATCAAGCAGGTCGCCGGGCACGATTCCAGCGTGCTGGTGCTCGGTGAATCCGGCACCGGCAAGGAAGTGGTCGCCCGTGCGATCCATGCCGCGAGCCCGCGCCGCGCGCGGCCATTCATCGCCGTGAATTGCGGTGCGATTCCCGCGGAGCTGCTCGAAAGCGAGCTGTTCCGCCACGAGAAGGGCGCCTTCACCGGCGCAGTCGCCACACGCAAGGGACGCTTCGAGCTTGCCGAAGGCGGCACGCTGTTCCTCGACGAGATCGGCGACATGACCACCTCGCT
>JBDSRN010000061.1:0-17966 GCA_039929265.1 Steroidobacteraceae bacterium
GTGTTGCCTTCGCTCCGGCCACCACTGCCCAGGCGAATTGCGGCGACAAGTCCGCCCGCGGCGCCGTAGTAGACGTGCCGATCTACCAGATCGATTCGCTCGTGCGACGTGCCGCATCGCTGCAGAAGAGCCGTGAAGGCCGGGTCACTGCGGTGACGTACGGTGATGTGGGGCAGGGCGCCTGATGGAGTTCCTGAACACACTGTGGGAGAGCCTGCCGCCGTTTGCGCACTCGACGGTCTTCATCATCGTGCTGACGGTGGTGCTGATACTGAGCGTTGCGTACCTCACGCTGTGGGAGCGCAAGCTCATCGGCTGGATGCAGGTGCGTCGTGGCCCGAACCGCGTGACGATCTTCGGCTTCCTGCCCGGTGCAGGACAGCCGTTCGCGGACGTGATCAAACTGCTCATCAAGGAAGTGGTGATCCCGTCGAGTTCGAACAAGGTACTGTTCCGGCTCGCTCCCGCCATCGCGCTGATTCCCGCGTTCGCCACCTGGGCCGTGATTCCACTCGCACCGAAGTTCGCCATCGCTGAAGTCGATGCGGGTTTGCTGTACGTTCTGTCGCTCACGTCGGTGGGTGTGTACGGAGTGATCCTCGCGGGCTGGGCGTCCAATTCGAAGTACGCATTCCTCGGTGCGATGCGTTCGGCGGCGCAGATCGTCGCGTACGAGATCGCGATGGGCTTCGCGCTCGTCGGCGTTCTGATGGCGGCGGGCAGCCTGAACCTGGGTGTGATCGTCGAGAAGCAGCAGGGCGCGCTGTTCGCGTGGAACTGGTTCTGGCTGTTCCCGCTGTTCATCGTCTACTTCATCTCGGGCGTGGCGGAAACCAACCGCGCGCCGTTCGACGTGGCGGAGGGTGAGTCGGAGATCGTCGCGGGTTTCCACGTGGAATATTCGGGCATTGCGTTCGCGCTTTTCTTCCTCGCCGAATACGCGAACATGATCCTGGTCGCGGCGCTCACCTCCGTGTTCTTCATGGGCGGCTGGCTGAGTCCGTTAGATGGCTATCTCACGGGTCCCAATCCACTTTTCGCTACCGGACTGACCGATATTCCGTATGTCGGCTGGATTTTTGGCGACGGCCTGCACTGGCTGTTGGCAAAACTGTTTCTGTTCCTCTGTGTGTTCCTCTGGCTGCGCGCGACCTTTCCGCGCTACCGCTATGATCAGATCATGCGCCTGGGCTGGAAGGCGCTCATCCCCGTGACCATCGTGTGGATCGCCGTTGAAGGCCTGATGGTGTATTTCAAAGTCGGACCCTGGAGTCCCTGAAGCATGGCCCGCTCGAATTTCTTCAAGACGTTTTTCCTCTGGGAACTGCTCGGTGGCTTGTCCGTCACCGCGCGTACGCTGTTCCGTCGCAAGGTCACGATCAACTATCCAGAAGAGAAGACCCCGCAGTCATCGCGCTTCCGCGGATTGCATGCGCTGCGACGCTATCCCAACGGCGAGGAACGCTGCATCGCGTGCAAGCTGTGCGAGGCGGTGTGCCCGGCGCTCGCTATCACCATCGACTCGGAAGTCTCAGCCGACGGCACGCGCCGCACCAGCCGCTACGACATCGATCTGTTCAAGTGCATCTACTGTGGTTTCTGCGAAGAGGCCTGCCCGGTCGATGCCATCGTGGAGACGCGCATCCACGAGTACCACATGGAACATCCGGGCGAGAACATCATGAGCAAGGACAAACTGCTCGCGGTGGGCGAACGCTACGAAGCGATGATCAACGCCGACAAGGCCGCGGACGCGCGCTACCGCTGAGCGCCGGCGAAATATTCAGGGGATAACGTGCTGCCACTGGTGCTCTACTGGCTTTTCGCAATCGCGCTCGGGCTCGCTGCGCTTGGCGTGATCCTGACGAAGAACCCCGTGCATGCGGCTTTGTGCCTCGTCTCCTGCTTCTTTACGAGTGCTGCGCTGTGGCTGCTGATCGAGGCTGAGTTCCTGGCGATCGTGCTGGTGCTCGTATACGTCGGCGCGGTGATGGTGCTGTTCCTGTTCGTCGTCATGATGCTGGACATCAAGGGCGATGAGCTGCGCAAGGGGTTCACTCGTTACGCCTGGCTGGGTTTCCTGACGGCGGGCGTCGTCATTGCGGAGATCGTCGGCGTCGTCGTCGTCAAGAAGCTCGGCATCGACGTCACGCAGGCGCCCAAACCGCTGGCCGCGGACTTCAGCAATACCAGTGAGCTGGGCAGTGTCATGTACACGAAGTATGTGTATCCGTTCGAGCTGGCGGCGGTGCTGCTGCTGGTCGCGATCGTGGCCGCCATCGTCTTGACGACGCGCGCACGACGCAATCTCAAGGTGCAGGACATCAACATGCAGGTGGCGGCGCGCAGCGTCGATCGCGTAAAGCTCATTTCGATGAAGGCGGAGAAGCGCGAATGATCACGCTGCAGCACATGCTGGTGATTTCGGGCGCGCTGTTCGCGGTGTCGGTGGCGGGCATTTTCATCAACCGCAAGAACGTGATTTTGCTGCTGATGTGCATCGAGCTGCTGCTGCTCTCCGCCAATTTCAATTTCATCGCGTTTTCGCGCTATCTCGGCAATATCGACGGGCAGGTGTTCGTGTTCTTCATTCTGACGGTGGCCGCGGCCGAATCGGCCATCGGTCTCGCCATCCTGGTGGTGTTGTTCCGAGAGCGTCGCAGCATCGCGGTGGAGGATCTCAGCACCCTCAAGGGCTGAGAATCCCATGAACCTGAACCCGAATCTGCTGCTCGCCATTCCCCTGGCGCCACTCATTGCAGCGCTCGTCGCGGGCCTGCTCGGCAAGCTCGTCGGGCGCGCGGGCGCCGCAGCCGTCACCATCGGTGCCGTCGCGATCTCTTGTGGGCTGTCGATCCATGTGCTGTACGAGTTGCTGCACGGCGCGCCGACATACAACGAGACCGTGTACACCTGGCTGGTCAGCGACAGCACGATCATGCAGGTCGGGTTTCTCGTCGACCATCTCAGCGCCTTGATGATGGTGGTCGTGACATTCGTTTCGCTGTGCGTGCACGTGTACACCATGGGCTACATGCACGACGACCCGGGTTACCAGCGATTTTTCAGCTACATCTGTCTGTTCACCTTCTCGATGCTGATGCTGGTGATGTCCAACAATTTCATGCAGCTGTTCTTCGGCTGGGAAGCGGTGGGCGTGGTGTCGTACCTGCTGATCGGTTTCTGGTACACGCGGCCGACCGCTATATTCGCGAACATGAAGGCGTTCCTCGTCAACCGCGTCGGCGACTTCGGCTTCGTGCTCGGCATCGCCGGCGTGCTGATGCTCACCGACTCGCTCGACTACGCCGACGTGTTTGCCGCTGCCCCGGGCCTCGCCGACACGCAGCTCGAGCTGTTTTCAGGCCACCAATGGTCGGCGCTGACGGTGATCTGCATCTGCCTGTTCATCGGCGCGATGGGCAAGTCCGCGCAGATGCCCCTGCACGTGTGGCTGCCGGATTCGATGGAAGGCCCGACTCCGATCTCGGCTCTGATCCACGCCGCAACCATGGTGACCGCGGGCATTTTCATGGTGGCGCGCATGTCGCCGCTGTTCGAGCTTTCCGAGGCGGCACTGTCATTCGTGCTGGTGATCGGCGCGACCACGGCGCTGTTCATGGGTTTCCTGGGCATCGTCAACAATGACATCAAACGCGTGGTTGCGTACTCCACGCTTTCGCAACTCGGCTACATGACGGTTGCCCTCGGCGCCTCCGCTTACAGCATCGGCATATTCCACCTGATGACGCACGCATTCTTCAAAGCGCTGCTGTTCCTCGCAGCCGGCGCGGTGATCATCGCCATGCACCACGAGCAGGACATGCGCAAGATGGGCGGGCTGTGGCGTCGCATGCCCGTGACTTACTGGACCTCGTTGATCGGCGCATTGGCGCTGATCGGCACGCCGTTTTTTGCCGGCTTCTATTCAAAGGACGCGCTCATCGAGGCGGTGCATGAGTCGCGGCGCGCGGGCGCGGGCTACGCCTATTGGTGCGTGCTGATCGGCGTATTCATCACCGCCCTGTACACGTTCCGCATGATCTTCATGACCTTTCACGGCAAGGAGCGCCTCGACCATCACGCGCAGGAGCATTTCCACGACGTGGGCTGGGACATGAAGGCGCCGCTGGTGGCCCTCGCGATTCCGTCGGCGCTGATCGGCTTCTACACGATTGCGCCGGTGCTGTTCGGTGGCTATTTCGGCGATGCGATCTTCGTGCTCGAGAAGAACGACGTCGTGGGCCAACTGAAGCATGAGTTCCACGGTGCGGTGGCGTTCGCGCTGCATGGCATGACGCAGCCGCCGTTCTTCCTCGCCGCCGGGGGTGTGCTCACAGCTTGGTTGTTCTTCCTGAAGTTCCCGCACTGGGCCGAGGCGTGGGAGCGCAAGGGCAAGGCGGTGCACACGCTGCTCACGAACAAGTATTACTTCGACTGGTTCAACGAGCACGTGCTTGCGGCGCTGACGCGCGGCATCGGGCGCCTGCTGTGGCGCGTGGGTGACGAGGGCATCATCGATGGCGGCTTGGTGAATGGCTCCGCCTGGGGCGTGGAGAAGCTTTCGTTCTTCGCCCGGCGCGTGCAGACCGGCTATCTGTACACCTATGCGTTCTGGATGATCATCGGGCTCGCCGGCTTCCTCGGCTGGTTCCTGTTACGGGCGAGCTGAGCGATGAACAACCTCCTTTCCATTCTAGTCTGGCTGCCCATCGCAACGGGTCTCGTCGTGCTGATCCTGGGTGAAGGCAGGCTCGCCGTGGCGCGCTGGGTCGCGCTCATCGGCTCGATCATCACCTTCGTGCTCTCGCTGCCGCTGTGGGCGGGGTTCGACGGCGACACCGCCAAGCTGCAGTTCGTGGAGCGACTGCCATGGATCAACTCGCTGCATTCGGACTACGCGCTGGGCGTCGACGGCATTTCCATGCCGCTCATCGTGCTGACCGCGTTCATCACGATTCCGGTGATTATCGCGGCGTGGACCGTCATCGAGAAGCGCGCGGCGCAGTACTTCGCGGCGTTCCTCGTGCTCGAAGGGTTGATGATCGGGACCTTCGCGGCGACCGACGCGCTGCTGTTCTATTTCTTCTGGGAAGCAATGCTGATCCCGATGTTCCTAATCATTGGCATCTGGGGTGGACCTAGGCGCGTGTACGCCACGATCAAGTTTTTCCTGTACACGTTCCTCGGCTCGGTATTCATGCTGGTCGCGTTGATCTACATGTATCTGAAGACCGGCGATTACAGCATCGCCGCGCTGCATGCATTGCCGCTCACGCTGAATGAGCAGATCTGGATCTTTTTCGCGTTCCTGTTCGCCTTCGCGGTGAAGGTCCCGATGTGGCCCGTGCACACTTGGTTGCCCGATGCGCACGTCGAGGCGCCTACGGGCGGCTCGGTGATCCTGGCGGCGATCATGCAGAAGATGGGCGGTTACGGCTTGCTGCGCTTTTCTCTTCCGATAACACCGGACGCGTCTCGCGACCTCGACTGGCTGGTGATCCTGCTGTCTTTGATCGCGGTGGTGTACATCGGTTTCGTCGCGCTCGTGCAGCAGGACATGAAGAAGCTGATCGCCTACTCGTCCATCGCCCACATGGGCTTCGTGACGCTTGGTGCGTTCATTGGGTACGACATCGTCGCGAACTCCGGCGACCTGCGGGGGGCAACGATGGGGATCGACGGGGCGATGGTGCAGATGGTGTCGCACGGCCTGATCTCCGGTGCGATGTTTCTGTGCGTCGGCGTGCTGTACGACCGGATGCACAGTCGCGAGATCAGCGCATACGGCGGCGTCGTAAACACGATGCCAAAATTCGCGGCGTTAATGGTGCTGTTCGCCATGGCGAACGCGGGTCTGCCGGCGACCTCAGGCTTTGTCGGCGAATTCCTCGTGATTCTCGCCGCTTTCAAGGCGAACTTCTGGTACGCGCTGCTCGCCGCGACGACGCTGATATGGGGCGCCGCCTATACGCTGTGGATGGTGAAGCGCGTGATCTTCGGGCCGGTGGCCAATGATCAAGTTGCTGCGCTCACCGATCTCGACGCACGTGAATTCCTCATCCTCGGAGTGCTGGCCGTCGCGGTGCTGCTGCTGGGCATCTGGCCGGCGCCGCTGCTCGATGTGATGCGCGCCACCACGCATCATCTGGTCGAACAGATGATGGCGAGCAAGCTGCCATGAACGACGCCACTTTCAGTTTTGCCGCACTGCTGCCGGCGCTGCCCGAGATCTATCTCACTTTCGCGATCTGCGCGTTGTTGCTGATCGATGTGTTCATGGGACCGAAGCACACCCAGATCACCGGCAGCCTCACCCTCGTGGTGCTCGCGGTCGGCGCGTTGCTCACGATGCTGTTCGCGACGCCGGACCAGCCGGTGCGCCTGTTTGATGGGATGTACATCGCGGACCGTCTGGCGACGCTGCTGAAGCTCGCGGGCTTCCTGTTCGTGGCAGTGGGTCTGTATTACTCGAGCGACTACCTGCACCGCCGCGGCATCCTGAAGGGCGAGTATTACGTGCTTGCGCTCACCGCACTGCTCGGCATTTTCGTGCTCGCGTCTGCCGGCAGCATGCTCACCGTGTACATCGGCATCGAGTTGCTGTCGCTCTCGCTGTACGCGTTGGTGGCGTTCGATCGCGCTTCCGGCGTGGCCGCGGAGGCGGCGATGAAGTACTTCGTGCTGGGTGCGATTGCATCCGGAACGCTGCTGTACGGCATGTCGATCGTCTACGGCCTCACGGGCTCCCTCGATCTCATCGTGATCGCCCAGGCGCTCAGCGGCCCGCCGAGCCTTGGCCTGATCCTCGGCGTGGTGTTCATCGTGGTGGCGGTGGCGTTCAAGTTTGGTGCCGCGCCGTTCCATATGTGGGTGCCCGACGTTTATCAGGGTGCGCCCGTATCGGTGACGTTATTGGTCGCCACCGCGCCGAAGCTTGCGTCGTTTGCCCTGGCGTTCCGGATGCTCACCCAGGGTCTCGAACATGCGTCGCCCCATTGGACGCAGATGCTCGCGATCATTGCGGTGCTGTCGATCGCGCTCGGCAACATCGTCGCCATCGCCCAGACCAGTCTGCTGCGCATGCTTGCGTATTCAGCGATCGCGAACGTCGGCTTCGTGCTGTTCGGTTTCGTCGCCGGGACGCCCGAGGGCTATCAGGCCGCGCTGTACTACACTCTCGTGTACGTGCTCATGGTGCTCGGCTCGTTCGGCGTCGTGCTGCTCGCGGGGCGCGGCGGCTTTGAAGCCGACGAGATCAGTCACTACAAGGGCTTGAGCTCGCGCGATCCGTCGCTTGCGCTGATGATGCTGATGCTGATGTTTTCGACGGCGGGCGTGCCACCGTTCGTCGGATTCTGGGCGAAGCTGGGCATCATCCAGGCGCTGCTCTCGTCCGGGCATGTGTGGCTCGCTGCGATTGCGGTGTTCTTTTCGGTGATCGGTGCGTTCTACTATCTGCGCATCGTCTGGGTGATGTATTTCGACTCGCCGGATGGTCTGCCGGGTGCGTTGCGGCGGGCGCCATTGCGTCTGATCCTCGGCATCAATGCGCTGGTTGTGCTCGTGCTGGGCCTGCTACCGGACAAGCTGCTGCAGGTGTGCGCGGCGGTGATCGGGTCGTTGTAAACGCGGTGTGGGGGCGGCGGCAAACTCCCGCGAGATAGTTGCCTTTCTGCCCCGGCGCTGCGCTAGAATGCGCGCCCTCTCTGCTGCGGGGTGGAGCAGTCTGGCAGCTCGTCGGGCTCATAACCCGAAGGTCGCAGGTTCAAATCCTGCCCCCGCTACCATTAAATCCGACCCCCCTGATACTGCCATCAGGGGGGCGGTCTCAAGCCCGTAACCAGCCCACAAGAATTTTCCGGATTCGTCCAGTTGCAGGACTATTCGGGAGCCGCTTGCGTCCATGAGCGCGGGCCGGGCGCGTTCTGGTTCCGCAGTGAGTGCTACCTCAAGTGGTTCCACCAGCGCCAGGAAGGCGTCGCGCACCCGGGGCGGGCGTCGGCCGACCGCGGTGGGGCTCTTGGCTCGGATGGTCTCTGCCCGTTCGAGCTCTGCCGCTGCCAGTCGCTGAGCTAGAGCGAGGGAGCTGGCGATCTTGGGTCGCGATGCGAACCGCTCAGCCTTCCACTGTGCGACTGTAGCCCGATAGTGCAGCTTGCCGCCGCGTCGACGCATTGCGTCGCAGCTCGCGCGACACTGTCGATGGAGACCGTCGCTTCCGCCGCGCGATCTCACGAACCGCCAACCCCTGCGTCTTCAATAGCGCGAGTTCCTCGCGTTCAGCAAACGACAAGTATCGTCCCGAGCTCCCAACCAGACTGATGGGAACCATCCCGCCTGCCTCGCGGAACCAGCGCGGACCCAATGGCTGCGATACGCCGCTCGCCAACGCTGCCTCTTCACTCGAAGCTCCTGCAGCAATGCGTACCCAGAATGCCTGCTCCGCTTCCCTATGGTTGACACCCGGCCTGCCTGGCGAACGCGTCGGTGCTCGTCCTGTCCGACTTGTAATCCACCCTGGTGGTCGACCCATACAACACCTCCTTAGCGAGATGTTGCGACGACCGCTGGAGATCACCCAATATCCAAGTTACGCATTTGGCAAACGCTGCCAGGAGATGAACGTGATGCCCTCGATGGGCACAGTGGGCGATGCCTACCACAACGCCATGGCAGAGAGCTTGTTAGTCGATCGAGAAGGAACCGCTCATGCATCGACGCTTCAAGTCACAAAACGAGGCCAGAATGGCTGTCTTCGAATGGATCGAGGGCTGGTACAACCCACATCGGCGTCACTCGTCCATCGAGCGCTTGTCGCCGAATAACTTCGAGCGGAGACTATCCGTAGAACAGACAGTGAGAATTTAGAAAGTTACCCGTCCACGAAAGCGGGTCAACTCCAGAGGGTATGGTGCTCGATCATCACAACGAATCGTCGGAGAGTCGCATGTTCGTAACAGTCATCCATCGAATTCATGACGTTGAGGGCTTCAAAGCCGCCGAGGACAAGGCGTTGGAGGCGGGGCTACCTGCCAGTGTCGCCTTGCCAGTCCACGCCGCCACTCGCGATCACCGGCTCGGTGTCTGCATCTGGGAAGGTGCGTCGGTTGCCGCCGTACGCGAGATCGTTGAAGGTGTGGTTGGACCGTACAGCCACAACGAGTACCACGAAATGGAGGTTGAGGGCCTGAAGACGCAACTTCGAATCTAGTTGGCTGCAACTACGCACTCGGAGCACTCGCACGATCTGCCTGGGCGAAGGCTCGCTCCCCTAAAGCGTCGTCCGTCCGAGCAGTCGTGCCTCGGGAAGCCACCGCAGGCGCCCAGCTAACGAGCGGCGGGCAGGGGATGGAGGCCGTAACGAGTGCCGCCCCGCGGTCGGAGCCGCTTAACTGGTCATTTAGCCGGAGTTGCGCCGGTAGTCTTTCTTCAGCTTTATTCGGCGTCGGAAACTAGCGAATCCTGCCCCGCTACCAAATATGCCTATGCGGAGCAGGCCCCAAAAGGTCTGCTCCGGGGTCCAAGCCAACGCTTCCATGGCAAGTCCGTCCTAAACTGATACAGGCAGAACAAGATCGCGTGGTGGACGGCATGCCGCTTGGCTTGAGATTCTCGACCCTCGCGAATAGGCATCGGGCAACGCGCTCGCGGTGCGGAGAAGTCCCGGCGACAGAAGGGCAGGGAGCGGCCCAGGATCTTAAGCTTTGGGACCAGGCTCGAAGTGAGCTTCGACGATCTCGAAAAGAAGAAACGTACGGCGGTGGGTTGAGCGAGCGCGCATGAGGACCCCTGCGATCAAGAGCCGGCCGGTCTACGCGGGATTGCAGGTGAACCCGCACGCGCGCCGCACCTTGTTTGCGTTGCAGGGCGAGGGTGCCAAGGCACTGTTCGAGCAGGTGGAGCGGGCGGGACGCGAGTTTCTGACCCGCTCCGAGGTGCTGTTTCTCGCCGGCAATTCGGTACAGCACCTTGCAGGCTTGCAGCAGCTCGCGCCGCACTTGGTCCGGCAGGCGCCCAACCTCGACTCTTTGCTGCAGCGCCTGCGTGATGATCTTGCAATTGCAAAAATGGGTACCAGCCTGCAGGTAGCGGGTACGGAAGGGTTCATTGGCCAGGTGTTGCAAGTGGCGATGGACTCGCACATCGATGCGGCCTCGATCTGCACCGAGCACCGCGGCTCACTCGCTCGTCGCGTGCAGTGCGTGCACTGCAAGCAGTTCACAGATGGTGTCACGCACAGTCCGTTTGCCTGCAGCGGGTGCGGCCTGGGCTTGTTGGTGCGCGATCACTACTCGCGCAGGTTAGGGGCCTTCCAGGGTGTGAATGTCGACGCAGAAGCTCCCGGCACTGCGCCCTCGCTCGAGGAGCTGTATCCGTGAGCATCAGTACGGATATGCCGATGCGGGTTGCGGAGATCACACAGGTGGCTGATCGGGTGAAGCGGTTCCGGCTGGAGCGACGCGACGGTGGGACATTGCCATATTTTTCCGGTGGCGCCCACGTCGTCGTAACAATGCGGGACGCCGGAGGTCTGCGTCGCAATGCGTATTCACTGATGTCGGCCCCACACGAATCCTCCGCATACGCGATCAGCGTGCTGCACGTGGAGAAGTCGCGCGGCGGTTCGCAGTTCATGCACGAGCAGGTGGATCTGGGCACCGAGCTCACCGTGAGCCAGCCGGTGAACCTGTTTCCGGTCGATCAGCGTGGCCGCAGACACCTCTTCCTTGCGGGGGGCATCGGCATCACGCCATTCATGGCCATGCTCGAGCAGCTCGAGCGCGGGGGTCAGGATTTCGAGCTGCATTACGCTATACGCGGCCGAAGTCATGGCGCGTACTGGCGGGAGCTGCAAGGGAAATTCGGCGGGCGAGTCAACGTGTACTGTGATGCAGAGAAGGTCTTTATCCCGGTGGCGAAGCTGCTGGACGACCAGCCACTCGGGACACACCTGTATGTGTGCGGTCCCACGGGAATGATCGATGCCACGCTCACCATGGCAAGGCATGCGGGCTGGCCGCAGCAGAATCTGCATTTCGAGCGTTTTCTCGGGCCGCCGGCCGGTAACGCGTTCCGTGTGATCCTGCAGCGATCCGGCATGGATGTCGCTGTCGAAGGGCGCCAGAGCATTCTCGAGGCGGTCGAGGCGGCCGGTGTCGATGCGCCTTTCCTTTGCCGCGGCGGCGCCTGCGGCCAGTGTGCAACTGCAGTGCTCGGGCTCGACGGGGCGTTGGAGCACAACGATCACTACCTCTCAGATGCAGAGAAAGTGTCGAACAGCAAACTCATGATCTGCGTGTCGCGCTTCAAGGGGCGCGCACTCGTGCTGGATCTCTAGGCGTAGCCATGACCATTGCCTTTCGGGAAGAGACCTTTCGCGACGATTTCACGTTCCGCAACTCGGGTGCAGGCGTGCTGCGTTTTCCCTTTCCATTCCACGAAGACCGCTACACGTATACGGTGAACCTGGAGCCCCACACGGCCGGTGCCGCGGGTACGGCGTACGAACACCTGATTGATATAGACGAGCACTACCTGGCCGAGATGCAGGACCGCGCGTTGGTTCTGGCGGAGGACTCGCTGCGCTGCCAGGCGCTGCCGCACATGATCAGTGCGCAGTGGGACGCGCTGGAGCTCTTGATGGAGCAGCAGGCGCTCGGTTACCCCGAGCTGTTCACGCTCACGAAGCACGGCGATCGCTGGCGCTGGATCAATCGACCGATGGGGATCGATCAGACCTTCACGTTTGGCGATGTCTCGACTCTGCCCTATGAGCCGATGGAATACATCGCGCGCCAGGCGCAGGGTGACTTGTGCATCGTGGATCAGCGCGACGGCAGTCTGTGGATGGACGCGGGAATCGTCACAAGCCAGGCCGACTGGTCGCTCGATTTCGATATCGGAATGAATTTCATGGAATGGCATGCGTCCGTGCCACTGGCGCACGAGGCAGGCGTGTTCGATCGAGCGCTGAAATTCCTGCTGAATCTACAGCAGGGCAAGCCTGTGCGTCGTCTCAACTGGGCGATGACGATCAACCCACGACTCGACACAAGCCCGGAGAACTATCCGAAGTGGGGCCCGGATCGCACCACGGTAACGCCGATGAATGTCGGCGAGAAGGTGTATCTGCGCGTCGAACTGCAGAGCCTGTGGCGATTGCCTCGATCGAACGCGATCCTGTTCGTGATCCGCTGCTATCCGATCAACATGGCGGATATCGCGACGGTGCCCCAGTGGGCAAGGCGTGTGCGACTCGTACTCGCCAGTCTGCCGCAGCAGATCATCCACTACAAATGCCTCGTGCGCTTCCGCCAGACTACGATCGACTGGCTGGCGCAGTTCGACGATGGCGCTCCCGGATGATTGGCCGCTCTCATGGGGAGTCAGGTGCATCAGGAGGCCCGCTGAACTCACGGCGCCCGACACGCTCATTGCCAAAGCAACAAATTTGATTGGCTGAGGATTGCGGGCTATATCACGCCATCGGCGAGCTTTATGGTGCGTCGATGGCTACCGCGATGGTGGGATCCCGTAATTGAATGCCCAAATCGCTTTCGAGCTTTTCCGCAGGTCTCCATTGATGAAATTTTCCTACGCAGCAAGGCTTTGCCACGTGCTGTGGTGTTGCGCCGTCGGCACCTCGTTCGCTATCGCTCATCACTATCGCGGGCGAGTTCGACTTTTCCAGGACGATGCAGTTGAGCGGCCAGGTTTCGAAAGTGGACTGGATCAATACGCACATCTATCTGTACCTCCGATAAGGGCAGGGCGGCCGAGAGGGTTTACGCGGTAGCCTCGTTTACGTAGAATCGCCGCCCCGTCGGGGGCGACATCGGTCACCGTCGGCAGGCAAGGGTTTCTCGACTTATAAGTGCTTGATCGTAAAGCATTTTATTAGGCCCCCATGCGGGGCCTCGTCTTTTGAACGCTCGTTTGGGGATTCGGGAGGGCCTTTGGGCCCTTTTTTGTTGGTGGGCGGAAACATGGCTTCGACGCTGCGCAATCGCCTGATCGAGCTGACCGAGCCGCTGCTCGGACGTCTCGGGTACGAGCTCGTCGAGATCGAGTTCGTACCCGGGCGTTCGCATTCGATGGTGCGGGTCTTCCTTGACAAAGTGGAGGGCATCGGCGTCGAAGACTGCGAACGCGCGAGTCGCGAGCTGTCGGCACTATTCGACGTGGAAGATCCGATTCCGACGGCGTACACGCTGGAGGTTTCCTCGCCCGGGCTGGATCGCGTGTTGCGATTGCCCGCGCATTTTGTCCGCTTCATCGGCGAACGCATTCATGCGGCGCTGCTGGTGGCGCGGGATGGTCGGCGCAACTACACCGGCGCGCTGACGGCAGTGAACGGGACGGGATTCGACATGAACGTGGACGGCAACATGGTGAGTATCGAGTTCGCGCAGCTGGAAAAGGCGCGACTGTCTCCCGTGCTGTCGGACGCGGCTTCGGCACGCAAAGGTAAGAAGCGATGAACAAAGAAATTCTGATGGTTGTCGATGCTGTCTCCAACGAGAAGGGCGTCGACAAGGAAGTAATTTTCGATGCGCTCGAAGCAGCCCTCGCCGCGGCTACCCGGAAGAAGCACGGCGAGGAATGGGACGTGCGCGTCGCCATCGATCGCAAGTCCGGCGACTACGACACCTTCCGTCGCTGGAAGGTATTCGCGGATGATTCGAAAGAACTCGAAGTGCCCGAGCGCGAGCTGCGCCTGGAAGACGGGCTCGACATCGACCCCAGGACCGAGGCGGGTGGCTTCGTCGAGCAGCCAATGGAATCGGTGGTATTCGGTCGCATTGCCGCGCAGCAGGCAAAGCAAGTCATGGTGCAGAAGGTGCGCGAAGCCGAGCGCGCCCAGGTCGTCGATGCTTACAAGGACCGCGTTGGGCAGCTCGTCAGCGGTGTCGTCAAGCGCGTAGATCGCAACGGCGTTTACGTCGATCTCGGCAGCAACGCCGAAGGTTTCGTGCAGCGCACGGACATGATCCCGCGCGAACAGTTGAAGCCGCAGGATCGCGTCAAGGCATTCCTGCGCGAAGTGCGGTCGGAGCTGCGCGGGCCGCAGCTGTTTCTGTCGCGCACTGCGCCAGAATTCCTGATCGAGCTGTTCAAGCTGGAAGTGCCGGAAGTTGGCCAGGGCCTCATCCAGATTCTCGGCGCTGCGCGCGACGCAGGTGTGCGTGCGAAGATCGCGGTGAAGAGCAATGAGCCGCGGATCGATCCCGTCGGCGCTTGCGTCGGCATGCGCGGCTCGCGCGTGCAGGCCGTCTCGAACGAGATCGCTGGCGAGCGTGTGGACATCATTCCGTTCGACGAGAATCCCGCGCAGTTCGTGATCAACGCGATGTCGCCCGCCGAAGTGCAGTCGATTGTCGTCGACGAAGACTCACACTCGATGGACATCGCTGTCGCGGAAGACAAGCTCTCGCAGGCCATCGGCCGCGGCGGCCAGAATATCCGTCTCGCGAGCCAGCTCACGGGCTGGGAGCTGAACGTGATGACCGAGTCCGACGCCGAGGCAAAGAGCGAGACCGAAGCCTCGAAGCTCGTGCAGATTTTCATGAAGCAGCTCGACGTGGACGAAGACGTTGCAACGATTCTGGCGCAGGAAGGTTTCTCGACAATCGAGGAAGTCGCCTATGTGCCGGTGAGCGAGCTCGCTGCAATCGAGGAATTCGACGAGACGATGGTCAAGGAATTGCGCAATCGCGCGCGCGACGTGCTTCTCACGCAGGCGATCGCGAGCGAGGAGACGCTCGACCAGTCCATGCCTTCCGACGACCTGCTTACGCTGCCGGGCATGAGCCCTGATCTCGCGCTGGCATTGGCGCGTCGCGGCGTGCGTACTCGAGAAGATCTCGCAGAACAGTCAACAGACGAGCTGTCGGACATCGAAGGTCTGGATCAGCAGGAAGCCGGCGTCCTCATAATGAAGGCGCGCGAGCACTGGTTCCAGACGGAGCAATAAGCCCGGAGTCTTCGTATGGCAGACGTTACAGTTTCACAATTCGCGGACGTGTTGAAGGTCCCGGTCGATCGACTGCTGGTGCAGCTCGAGCAGGCCGGCATCACCGTCAACAGTGCCGATGACACCATCACCGACGAGGCCAAGCTCGAGCTGCTGACGCATCTGCGTCGCAGCCACGGCAGCGGCGAAGAGGGCAGCTCGCCCCGCAAGATAACGCTCAAGCGCAAGACGCAGAGCGAGTTGAAGGTTGCGGCCGTCCAGGGCCGTGCGCGCACCGTGAACGTGGAAGTGCGCGTCAAGCGCACCTACATCAAGCGCGACGTGTTGCAGGAACAGGCACGTGCGCAGCAGGAAGTGGTCGATCTCAAGCGCAAGGAGATCGAGGATTCGCAGCGCGCCGATGTCGAGCGTCTGGAAGCCGAGCGGCGCGAGAGCGAGCGCATCGAGATCGAGAATCGTCGACGTCTCGAAGAAGAACAGAACCGCAAGAAAGTCCAGGACGAAGCGCGACGCGCGGCCGAGGCGCAGCAGACTGCGCGCGAGGTCGCCGAGCGTGAGCGTGCGCAGAAGCGTTCCAGCGAGTCGGCACGTCCCGATCAGCCCGCGGTGAAGGTGGCGCCTGCGCCCGTTGCGGTACCTGAGAAGGATGGCAAGACGCGTTACGGTCGCCAGGAGCTGCACGTCGCCGGCGACGTGAGCGCGCGGTACAAGAAGAAGAAAACCCGCAGTCGCGGTCGTCCGATGCCGAGTGATGGCGAAACGCGCCACGGCTTCGCGATGCCCACTGCGCCAGTCAAGAGAGATGTCTCGGTCGGCTTGACAATCACCGTCAACGAGCTTGCGCAGAAGATGGCGGTGAAGGCCGCGGAAGTACTCAAAGTCCTGATGAACATGGGCGTGATGGTTACCATCAATCAACCCATCGACCAGGACACAGCGATGCTGGTGCTCGAGGAAATGGGCCATGCCGGTCGCGTCCTCAAGGAAGACCAGATCGAGGACGATCTGCAGGGCACGCAGCAGAGCGATGTCACGCTCGAGCCGCGCCCGCCCGTGGTCACCGTCATGGGGCACGTCGATCACGGCAAGACTTCGTTGCTCGACTACATCCGTCGCGCAAAGGTGGCGTCGGGTGAGGCTGGCGGTATCACGCAACACATCGGCGCGTATCACGTTGAAACACCGAAGGGCATGATCACGTTCCTCGACACGCCGGGTCACGCGGCGTTCACCGCGATGCGCGCCCGCGGCGCCAAGGCAACGGACATCGTCGTGCTCGTCGTGGCAGCGGACGATGGCGTCATGCCGCAGACGGTCGAGGCGATCACCCATGCGCGCGCTGCGAACGTCCCGATCGTCGTCGCCGTCAACAAGATCGACAAACCCGGTGCAGATCTCGAGCGAGTGCGCGCAGATCTTTCCAAGCACGATGTCGTGGCAGAAGAGTGGGGCGGTCAGAACATGTTCGTGCAGGTCTCCGCGAAAACCGGCGAGGGCATCGACAAGCTCCTCGAAGGCATCCTGCTGCAATCAGAAGTGCTGGAGCTGCGGGCACCTCGCGACGGACTCGCATCTGGCATCGTCGTGGAATCCAGCATGGAGAAGGGCCGCGGCGCGGTCGCCACTGTGCTGGTGAAGCGCGGCACGCTGAAACTCGGCGATCCCATCCTCGCGGGTGGCGAATTTGGTCGCGTACGCGCGATGTTCGACGAGCGCGGCAATTCGGTCGAGACGGCATTGCCGTCGATGCCAGTGGTCGTACTCGGCCTCAACGCCGCGCCGAATGCGGGCGATGAGCTCATCGTCGTGGAGAGCGAACGCAAGGCACGCGAAGTCGCGCAGCATCGCCAAGGCAAGTCGCGTGACGTGAAGCTCGCGCGCGCCACCACGCGCCACGAGGATGCGTTCTCGCAGATGGGCAGTGCCGCTGCCGGCAGCATTGCGCTGCTGGTCAAGACGGACGTGCAGGGCAGCGCCGAAGCGATCCGCGACGCGCTCACCAAGCTTTCGATCGACGAGGTCAACATCAAGGTGCTTGGCGCCACGGTCGGCGGCATCACCGCATCCGACGTGCAGCTCGCGGCCGCGTCCGGCGCGCGGATCATCGGGTTCAACGTGCGCGCCGATTCGGGTGCACGCGAGGCGATCAAGGAAACTGGTGTCAACGTTCGCTACTACAGCATCATTTACGAAGCCATCGACGACGTGAAGGCCGTGATGAGCGGCATGCTTGCTCCCGAGATCAAGGAGACCATCCTTGGCGTGGCGCAGGTTCGTGAGGTGTTCCGCTCGAGCAAGTTTGGCGTGGTTGCTGGCTGCCTCGTGACGGAAGGTGTCGTGAAGCGCAACAGTCCCATCCGTGTGTTGCGCGAGAGCGTGGTGATCTTCGAAGGCGCACTGGAATCGCTGCGTCGTTTCAAGGACGAGGCGGCCGAAGTGCGCGCCGGGACCGAATGCGGCATCGGTGTGAAGAACTACCAGGACGTGCGCGTCAACGATCAGATCGAGTGCTACTCGCGAGTGGAAGTCGCGCGCACGGTGCAGTGAGGCAACCATGCCCGGCGCTCGTCACCAACGCATCGAGTCCGAGATGCGTCGCGAAATCGCCGAGCTGGTGAGTCGCGAAGTCAAGGATCCGCGCGTCGGCAAGGTGACGATCACCGAGGTTTCGCTCAACAAGGATCTGAGCAGCGCGCGCGTGTTCTGTGTTCCGTTTGCGGCCAAAGGGCCACCGGAGGCCGTCCTCGAGGGCCTGAACAACGCCGCCGGATTCCTGCGCGGCGAGGTGGGCAGGCGCCTGCGGCTGCGCCACGCACCGCGCCTGACCTTCATTCTCGACGAGACGATCGACCACGCCGCCCATCTCACAGCCCTGATTGACTCGGCCATCAAGCGCGAATCGTGATCAGCGGCATTCTGCTGCTCGACAAGCCCCTTGGCCTGTCTTCGAACCATGCGCTGCAGCGCGTGCGCCGCGCCTGCGGCGGTG
>JBDSRN010000062.1:0-3437 GCA_039929265.1 Steroidobacteraceae bacterium
GCGTGCCGACCATCGCACCACTGATGGCGAGCTGCTGCGCATCCAGCAATCCCTGCAGGCGCGCGAGGCGCTGCTGTTTTTCCTCGTGCGTCACATCGTCCGGCAGTGATGCCGCGGGCGTACCAGGACGGCGGCTGTAGATGAAGCTGTATGACTGGTCGAATCCG
Organism: Steroidobacteraceae bacterium; assembly: GCA_039929265.1. GTDB lineage: Bacteria > Pseudomonadota > Gammaproteobacteria > Steroidobacterales > Steroidobacteraceae > ZC4RG30. The sequence continues at coordinate 168 of JBDSRN010000062.1, forward strand.
ACATCACGCACCAGCGCGAGCGTCGCTTCGAAGTCGCGCTCAGTCTCGCCGGGAAACCCCACGATCAGATCCGTGGAGATCGTGATGTCCGGGCGCACCGCGCGCAGGCGCCGCAGCTTGTCGCGATACTCGAGCACCGTGTAACCCCGACGCATCATGCCGAGCACGCGGTCCGAGCCGCTCTGCACGGGCAGGTGCAGGTGGTTCGCGAGTTTGCGCGTGCGCGCATACGCTGCGACCAGCGAATCGTCGAAGTTGATCGGATGCGAGGTGGTGAAGCGCAGGCGCTCGATGCCCGGCAGCTTCGCGATTTCGAGCAGGAGCTCACCCAGGTTCATCAAACCGCCGTCGGGCCGCAGGCCCTCGTAGGCGTTGACGTTCTGCCCCAGCAGCGTGAGTTCGCCCACGCCCTGTTGCTCCAGCACGCGCACTTCGCGCAGCACCGAATCCACCGGTCGGCTGAGCTCGTCGCCGCGCGTGTACGGCACGACACAGTAACTGCAGAACTTGCTGCAGCCTTCCATGATCGACACGAATGCCGTCGCGCCTTCCGCGCGTGGCGGCGGCAGGTGATCGAATTTCTCGATCTCTGGAAAACTGATGTCGACGACCGAGCGACCGCTGCGGCGCACGCTCGCGATCATGTCGGGCAGGCGATGCACGGTCTGCGGACCGAACACGAGATCCACGCACGGAGCGCGCCGCGTGATCGCCTCCCCCTCCTGGCTCGCGACACAACCCCCGACACCAATGATGAGATCAGGCCGACGCTGTTTGAGCGCACGCCATTCGCCGAGCAGCGAGAACACTTTTTCCTGCGCCTTGTCGCGCACGGAACAGGTGTTCATCAGCAGCAGGTCGGCAGACTCGGCATCTGCAGCCGCAGAGAGGCCGATGCCTTGCTCGAGTACGTCGGCCATACGGCGCGAGTCGTACTCGTTCATCTGGCAGCCGAAGGTCTTTATGAAGTAGCGGCCGGGCATAGTGGAGTGCGCTCAAGAGGGTACCGGTTTGGGACCCGCGTGAAAATGCGCAATCGCGGGCACCCCGGCATTCGGGCGCCCGTATTCTATGCTAAATCAACAGCTTAATGGCGATAAGATCGGACTTAAAACGGAATATCGTCGTCGAAATCATCCCGCTGACCCCCGCCAGCAGGGGCTGAGGATCCGGAAGGCTCCGCCACGGCCCGCGTATCGCGGGTTTCACGCATTTCGCTGGAGGCGCCGGCCCCGCCACGGCCGCCGAGCATCTGCATCTCGTTGGCCACGATTTCGGTGGAGTAGCGATCGTTACCCGTCTTGTCCTGCCACTTGCGGGTACGCAGGCGACCCTCGATGTACACCTGGGAGCCCTTTTTCAGGTACTCCCCGGCGATCTCTCCAAGGCGACCGAACATGACAACGGTGTGCCACTCGGTCTGCTCCTTCATCTCGCCGCTGGCCTTGTCCCTCCAGCTTTCGGTGGTGGCGATACGCAGGTTGGCCACCGAGCTGCCCGAGGGCATGGCCCGCGTTTCCGGATCCTGACCCAGATTTCCCACCAGAATGACTTTGTTTACGCCGCGCGCCATGGCCGTGCCTCATGTGTTCAGTATTGCGCATGATAGCGCCGCGGCATCCCGCTCGCGCATCCGGCGTATTGGGTTGCTTCATTGTGAAATGAGCCTGCAGCCACCACCTCCCGTTAGACTTGCCGGTCAACTTCCGGCCGCCCGGGTCATCCCATGCAGAACCTGCGAGTGCGCGGTGCGCGCACCCATAATCTCAAGAACATCAGCGTCGATCTGCCGCGCGAGGCGCTGATCGTGATCACCGGGCTCTCGGGCTCCGGCAAGTCCTCCCTGGCGTTCGACACCCTGTATGCCGAGGGCCAGCGCCGCTACGTCGAGTCGCTGTCGGCCTACGCCCGGCAGTTCCTGTCGATGATGGACAAGCCCGATGTCGACAGCATCGAGGGTTTGTCACCGGCGATCGCCATCGAGCAGAAGGCGACCTCGCACAATCCGCGCTCCACAGTCGGCACCGTCACCGAGATCTACGACTACCTGCGCCTGCTGTTCGCGCGCACCGGCATCCCGCGCTGTCCCGATCACGGTACCGATCTCGCCGCGCAGACGGTGAGCCAGATGGTCGACCAGGTGCTGAAGCTGCCCGAGGGCGACTCCGCCATGCTGCTCGCGCCCCTGGTGAGCGCGCGCAAGGGCGAGCATCAGGAGATCCTCGCGGAGATCGGCACGCAGGGCTTCGTGCGCGCGCGCATCGATGGCAAGGTGGTCGAACTCGACGCTGCGCCGAAGCTCGATCCGAAGAAGAAGCACGACATCGAGGCCGTGGTGGATCGCTTCCGAGTGAGGCCCGACATCGCGCAGCGCCTCGCCGAATCCTTCGAGACTGCGCTGCGGCTCGGCCAGGGCATTGCGCGCATCACACATGATGGCAAGGACAGCATCTTCTCCAGTCGTCACGCCTGCCCGCTCTGCGGCTACAGCGTGGCGCTGCTCGAACCGAAGATGTTCTCGTTCAACAATCCCGCTGGCGCGTGTGAGACCTGCGACGGGCTCGGCTTCCAGGATTTTTTCGATCCCGCGCGCGTGGTGACGCACCCCGAGTTGTCGCTCGCCGGCGGGGCGATCCGCGGCTGGGATCGCCGCAACGCGTACTACTTCCAGATGATCCGCGCGCTCGCCGCGCACTTTCATTTCGACGTCGAGACGCAGTGGACGAAACTCAGTCGCAGCATCCAGGATCTGCTGCTGCTCGGCAGTGGCGAGGAAGAGCTGGACTTCAATTACACCGACGCGCGCGGCCGCGCCGCGAAGCGCAAGCATCGCTTCGAAGGCGTGATCCCGAACATGGAGCGCCGCTATCGCGAGACGGATTCCTCCACGGTGCGTGAAGAACTCGGACGCTACCGCGGCAACCGACCCTGCCCCACCTGCGAAGGCGCGCGCCTGAACCGCAGCTCGAGGTTCGTGTTTGTCGACAATCGCTCGTTGGCGCAGGTCGCACGACTCTCGGTGGGCCGCGCACTGGAGTTGTTCAGCACGCTCACACTCGAAGGCTGGCGCGCCGAGATCGCCGTGCGCATCGTCAAGGAAGTCGGCGATCGACTGCGCTTCCTCGTCGATGTCGGCCTCGACTACCTCACACTCGACCGCAGTGCCGAGACGCTCTCCGGCGGTGAGGCGCAGCGCATTCGCCTTGCGAGCCAGGTGGGTTCGGGCCTCACCGGGGTGATGTACATCCTCGACGAGCCCTCCATCGGCCT
>JBDSRN010000063.1:0-33621 GCA_039929265.1 Steroidobacteraceae bacterium
CGTCGATGCGCAGCGATTCGCGCCGCCGACATCCGCTGCGCGCGCGGCGATGCGGCGAGAGCTGGCGCTGCCGGACCATGCCGTCGTGTTCATGTTCGTCGGGTCCGGCTACGCGAGAAAAGGCGCGGCCAACGCGCTCGCGGCGCTCGCGCTCGGCGAAGCGCTGAAACTGCCGCTGGCCGCGATGCTCGCGGAGCTGCGCGAATTCCCCGGCCTGCCGCATCGCGCGGAATGGGTCGCTGACATCGGCGGCGTGCACTACATCAACGACTCCAAGGGCACGAACGTGGGTGCGACGCTCGCTGCCGTCGTCGGGTTCGAGCAGCCGCTGGTCGTGATCGCGGGTGGCGACGGCAAGGGCCAGGATTTCGCGCCGCTGCGTGAGGCCTTCGCCGGCAAGGTCCGCAGGCTCGTGCTTATCGGGCGCGACGCGCCCGCGCTGGAGCTGGCGCTGGCTGGGATCTGCCCAATTACGCAAGCCGCGAGCCTCGAAGATGCGGTTGCCGCCGCCGCGCAGGCCGCGCAGCCGGGCGACACCGTGCTGCTCTCGCCGGCTTGCGCAAGCCTCGACATGTTCCGTGACTACGCACATCGCGGTGCAGTGTTCACCGCAGCCGTGAAGCGGCTCGCGGCATGAGCAGCGCAGCCATGCCATTCGCGAGATCCGGTGCGCGCGGCGGTCCGCTGCGCATCGACCTGGTCACCGTCGCGCTTGTGCTCGCGATCTCGCTGCTCGGCCTGGTGATGGTCACATCCGCGTCGATCTCGATCGCGGGCAAGGAGAGCAGTGAGCCGTTCGCCTACCTCGTGCGCCAGCTCACGCTGACGCTAATCGGGGTCGGCTGCGGGGCGCTGCTTTTCTCGTTGCGCACCGAAGTGCTCGAGAAGATTTCGCTGCCGCTGTTGATCATCGCGGTGCTGCTGCTGTTGATCGTCCTGATACCGGGCCTGGGGCACGTGGTGAATGGCAGCCGGCGCTGGATCCGCATCGCGGGACTGAATTTCCAGGCGTCGGAAGCGGCGCGCATGCTGACGCTCATATATATCGCGAGCTATGCCGCGCGGCGCGAGCACGAGCTGCGCAGCAGCTTTCGGGGTCTCGCAAAACCGCTGGGGCTCATCAGCTTTGTAGCGTTGTTGCTGCTGGTCGAACCTGATATGGGCGCGGCGACCGTGCTTGCGGCCACCGGCTTCGCCCTGCTGTTCCTCGCGGGCGCGCAGCTGCGCTGGGTGCTGACGTTCCTGATTGCTGGCGGCGGCTTGTTCGCGCTGCTGATCCGCTTCTCCGAGTACCGAATGCGCCGTCTCACCGCGTTCCTCGATCCGTGGGCGGATCCATACAACACCGGCTTCCAGCTCGTGCAATCATTGATCGCCATCGGTCGCGGCGAGTGGTTCGGCGTCGGGCTCGGCGCGAGCGTGCAGAAACTGTTCTATCTGCCCGAGGCGCACACGGATTTCCTGTTCGCAGTGCTCGCCGAAGAGCTGGGACTCGTCGGCGTCGTCGTCACGCTTGCATTGTTCCTCGCATTGACGTGGCGCGTGTTCTACATCTCGCGCCTCGCGGCCGATGCGGGCATGAAGTTCCAGTCGTATCTCGCCGCCGGATTCGGGCTGTGGCTCGGCGTGCAGGCGTTCATCAACATTGGCGTGAACATGGGAGTGCTGCCGACCAAAGGGCTGACGCTGCCGCTCATGAGTTACGGTCGCAGCAGTCTCGTCGTCACGCTGGCGTGGCTTGGCATCGTGCTGCGCGTGTATCACGAGGCGATGGCGCAGTCGCGCGGCTCGGCGAGCCTGCGCAAGGCAGCGGCAGCATGAGCGAGGCTCCCATCCTCATCATGGCAGGTGGCACCGGTGGTCACGTGTTCCCGGCGCTCGCTCTCGCGCGACTGCTGCGCGAACGCGAGCGCAGTGTCGTATGGCTCGGCACACGCAAGGGCCTCGAGGCACGAATCGTTCCGGCCGACAATTTTCCGATCGAGTTGCTCAGCGTCGGTGGTTTGCGGGGCAAAGGGATCGGCACGCTGCTGCTCGCCCCGTTCCGCCTGACCGGCGCGCTGTGGCAGGCGCTCACCATCATGCGCAAGCACCGGCCCGCAGTGGTCGTGGGGCTCGGTGGCTTCGTCACCGGACCGGGTGGTGTAGCCGCGTGGCTATGCCGCCGCCCGCTGCTCATCCACGAACAGAATGCGATCGCGGGCTTCACCAATCGGTGCCTCGCACGTCTGTCGCGTGAGGTGCTCACCGCGTTTCCCGATGCGTTCGGCGCCGGCGTGCAGACGCGCGTGATCGGCAATCCTGTGCGTCGTGAGATCGCCAGCCTGCCGCCGCCCGCGGAACGTTTTGCCACGCGCAGCGGCGCGATCCACCTGCTGGTGGTTGGTGGCAGCCTGGGTGCGGCGCGCCTCAACAGTGTCGTGCCTGCCGCGCTCGCGAGTGTGATCGCGAACTCGACGCTGCGTTTCGACGTGCGCCATCAGGCCGGCGAGCGCTGGGCGGATGCCGCGCGCGCGAGCTATGCGCGCGCCGCAGTGGTTGCGGATGTCGCGCCATTCATCGCCGACATGGCCGAGGCATACGCATGGGCTGATCTGGTCGTGTGCCGCGCTGGCGCACTGACGATTTCCGAGCTCGCGGCCGCAGGGGTGGGCGCGGTGCTCGTGCCGTTTCCTGCGGCCGTGGACGACCACCAGACACACAATGGGGCGTTCCTCGTGGACCAAGGAGCGGCAATCCTGATCTCCGATCGTGACCTGAGCGTCGAAAAGCTCGGTGCGGAATTGCAGCGCCTGTGCGCGGGTCGCGGCAAGCTGCTCGCGATGGCCGAGCGTGCGCGCCTCGTGGCAAAACCGCAGGCTGCGGAAGACCTGCTGCGCACCTGCCTGAGTCTCGCGGGTGCCGCATGACCGCGTCCGACAGGCGACTCAACGATGGCATGCGCCGCATCAGGCGCGTGCACTTCGTCGGAATCGGCGGCAGCGGCATGGGCGGCATCGCCGAAGTCCTGCTGAACCTGGGCTACGCGGTGCAGGGCTCGGATCTCAGGAGCAATGACGTCACTGAGCGTCTGCACGGGCTGGGCGCGCGCATCCTGTTCGGTCACGACGCGGCCAACATCCAGGGCGCGGATGCGGTCGTCGTGTCCACGGCGATCAACCGCGAGAATCCCGAGATCGCGGCGGCACTGGCGCAGCGAATTCCGGTCGTGCCGCGCGCGGAAATGCTCGGCGAGCTGATGCGCTTCCGCTATGCGATCGCGGTTGCCGGCACCCACGGCAAGACGACGACCACCAGCCTCGTCGCGAGCGTGCTCGCCGAAGGCGGCGAGGATCCCACCTTCGTCATCGGTGGTCGCCTGAAGAGCGCGGGCAGCAATGCGCGCCTCGGTGCTGGTCGCTATCTCGTGGCGGAAGCCGACGAGAGCGATGCATCGTTCGTGCATCTGCAGCCGATGATCTCGATCGTCACCAACATCGACAACGATCATCTTGGCACGCACGGTGGCGATTTCCAGAAGCTGAAGCTCAGCTTCATCGAGTTCCTGCACAACCTGCCGTTCTATGGTCTTGCAGTGCTGTGCAACGACGATGAGCACCTGCACAGCATCCTGCCCGATGTCGGCAGACCGGTGATCACGTACGGACTGTCGGAGACCGCCGACGTGCGCGCGACAGATCTGCGCCGCGACGGGCAGCAGACGCATTTCAACGTGACGCGTCCGGGACATGCCGAGCCGCTCGCGGTAACGGTGAATCTCGCGGGCCTGCACAACGTGCTCAACTCGCTTGCGGCAATCGCCGTCGCCACCGAGCTTGCGATCCCCGATGCCGCGATCCAGCGGGGACTCGCGAACTTCCAGGGCATCGACCGGCGCATGCAACACATTGCCGACGTGCAGACCGAGGCGGGGCTGGTGAGCATCGTCGACGACTACGGTCATCACCCCACCGAGCTCGCCGCGACGCTCGATGCACTGCGTCAGGCCTACCAGGGGCGACGCATCGTGCTGGTGTTCGAGCCGCATCGCTACACGCGCACGCGCGACCTCATCGATGATTTCGCGCGCGTGCTGTCCACAGCCGATGCGCTGCTCGTCACCGAGGTGTATCCGGCGGGCGAGACGCCGATCGACAACGCCGATGGTCGCGCGATATGTCGTGCCGTGCGCGGGCGCGGCAAGACGGAGCCGGTGTTCGTTGCGAAAGTCGAGGAGATCGCGGGCGCGTTGCGGGCATTGCTGCGCGACGGTGACGTGATCGCGATGATGGGTGCCGGCGGCATCAGCGCCGCGGCACACGCTCTACCGGCTGCGCTGACCGATGCGTCCGCATCGGCGAGCCTGAGACGGAGGATTTAGTGGCCGTGGCAGTAGCACCAGAATTTTTCCCCCGAATCCGTCGCGATGAGTCCATGGCTCGTCATACCTCGTGGCATGTAGGCGGCCCGGCGGAAGTGTATTTCCAGCCGCGCGATCGGCAGGACCTGTACGCATTCCTCAATACGCTCGCTCCCGACGTGCCGCTCACGTGGCTCGGGCTCGGCAGCAATATCCTCGTACGCGACGGCGGGGTTCCCGGCGTAGTGATCGCGACGCAGGGCGCCCTCGGTCGGCTCGAGCGCCGCTCTGCCAATATCGTGATGGTGGAGGCAGGTGTGCCGTGCGCACGACTCGCACGCCAGTGCACGAAATGGGGCCTCGGTCCTGCCGAGTTCTTCGCGGGTATTCCCGGCACGATCGGTGGCGCGCTCGCGATGAACGCCGGCGCGTTCGGCGGCGACACATGGTCGCATGTGAGCGAAGTCGAAGTAGTAGACCGCAATGGTCGCTGCACGACGCGCACGCCGGAGGAATACGAGATCGGCTACCGCAAGGCGCGGGGCCCCGCCGATGACGAGTGGTTCCTCAGTGCGCAGCTGCGCTTCGAGCGTCGACCCGCGAGCGGCCAGATGCAGGAAATGCTCGACAGGCGCAAGGCATCCCAGCCCATCGGCGAGTGGAGCTGCGGCTCGGTATTCACAAACCCACCGGGTGATCACGCGGCGCGACTGATCGAGTCCGCGGGGCTGAAGGGCCTCCGCGTCGGCGGCGCGGTGGTCTCGGAGAAACACGCGAACTTCATCCTGAACGAAGGCAGTGCTACCGCTGCCGAAATCGAAGAACTCATGGCGCAGGTGCAGGAGTGTGTTTACGCGACGCACGGTGTGCTGCTGTCACCCGAAGTTCGCATTCTCGGAGAGCCCACGGCATGAAGCTGTCGTACGAACCGTCTCGCCTGCGTCGCATCAGCGACGCCAGTGATTTCGGTCGCGTCGCCGTGATGTCCGGTGGCTCTTCGACCGAGCGAGAGATTTCCCTCAAGAGTGGCGCCGCGGTGCTCGCGGCGTTGAAGCGTCGTGGCATCGATGCGCAGCCTTTTGATCCCCGCGACCTGCCGCTGAGTGATCTGAAGAAGAGCAAGTTCGATCGTGTGTGGATCGCACTGCATGGCCCCGGCGGCGAGGACGGCACGTTGCAGGGTGCGCTCGATTTCCTCGGCATGCCGTATACCGGCAGCGGCGTGCTCGGTTCGGCTGTTGGCATGGACAAGCTGCGCACCAAGCGTCTTGCGCAGGCTGTGGGTGTGCCGACTCCCGAGACGTTCGTGCTGCGCAATGCCGTCGACAGCGCGAACGCACTCGAGAAGCTTGGGCTGCCGCTGATCATCAAGCCGGCGACGCAGGGATCGAGCGTCGGCATGAGCAAGGTCGAGCGCGCCGAAGACATGGAGCCATCGCGTCAGAAAGCGGCGGCGGTGGATTCCGTCGTGTTCGCCGAGCCGTGGATCGTCGGCGCAGAGTACACAGTCGCCATCCTGCACCGGCGCGCGCTGCCTTCGATCCGCATCGAAACCCCGCGCAGCTTCTACGACTACGAAGCGAAGTATTTTCGCGACGACACCAGGTATTTCTGCCCGTCGGGTTTAACGGCCACTGCCGAGCAGCATCTGGCGAGCCTCGCGCTTACCGCATTCGATGCCACTGGCGCGGAAGGCTGGGGCCGCGCGGATTTCATGGCTGACAAGAGCGGCACGCCGTTGCTGCTCGAGATCAACACCGTTCCCGGCATGACTGATCACAGTCTCGTGCCGATGGCCGCCCGCAACGCGGGCCTCGATTTCGACGAGCTCGCCTGGCAGGTGCTGGAAACGAGCTTCACACGTGAGGCGATCTGATCAACGTGCGCACATTGTTTGAAAAACTCTCTGGCGGTGCACGCCGGCGCAACCGGCGCCGTGCGCAGAAGCCGAAGTCGGTCCTGAAGCTGCCGAATCTGGACTGGAAGCGCATCGGTGCGGGAGTGGTCGCGATCGGGGCCGTGGGGGCAGTCGCCTTCGGCATCCGCATCGCACTCGATCAGCCCATCGAAACGGTCGCGGTCGAAGGGCGCCTGCAACGCGTCTCGCCGCTCGACGTCGAGAACGCGGTGCGTGAAGTCAGCCGCGACAAGGGTCTGGTCGCTGTGGATCTGGATGCCGCGCAGCGGGCGATCCGGCGCATCGGCTGGGTGGATTCCGCCACCGTGCGGCGCGCATGGCCGCGCGGTCTGCGCGTGTTCGTCGTCGAGCAGACGCCGGTGGCGCGCTGGGGCGAGACAGGTTTGCTCAACGTGCGTGGCGAGCTGTTCGTGAACGACGCGCGGCATGTGCCGCCGGAATTGCCAGAACTCGCGGGTCCGCCTGGATCGCAGGGCCTTGTCACGCAGCGCTATCTCGCGGCGCAGGGCCGGCTGCTTGAAGCAGGCATGCGCCTGTCGGCCGTGCGGCTCGATCCTCGCGGCGCGTGGGAGTTCGATCTCGACAACGGCGTCGAGCTGCGGCTCGGTCGTCGCCAGGTCGACGAGCGTTTCGATCGCTTCGTGGTCGCGGCAGCGCGCGTGGTGAGTCAGCGCGCCACAGAGATTTCCTATGTCGATCTGCGCTACACCAATGGCTTCGCGATCGGCTGGCGCACGGTCGGACGCAGGAGCACCGGCTGATGGCAAAGCGCGATGACCGCAGTCTCATCGTCGGCCTCGACATCGGCACGTCGAAGATCGTGGCGCTGGTGGGCGAGATCAATCCCGATGGCTCGATCGAAGTGATCGGTCTCGGCTCGCATCCCTCGCGTGGTCTCAAACGCGGCGTGGTCGTGAACATCGACTCCACTGTGCAGTCGATCCAGCGCGCGGTGGAAGAGGCCGAGCTCATGGCCGGGTGCGAGATCCATTCCGTGTACACCGGCATCGCCGGCAGTCACGTGCGCTCGCTGAATTCGCACGGCGTCGTCGCGATCCGCGACAAGGAAGTGACGCACGCCGACGTCGAGCACGTGATCGATGCTGCCAAAGCCGTCGCCATTCCCGCCGATCAGAAGATCCTGCACGTGCTGCCGCAGGAATTCATCATCGACGGGCAGGAGGGCATCCGCGATCCGATCGGCATGTCCGGCGTGCGACTCGAGGCGAAAGTTCACATCGTCACAGGCGCGGAGAGCGCTGCGCAGAACATCATCAAGTGCGTGCAGCGCTGCGGCCTCGTAGTCGAGGACATCGTGCTCGAGCAGCTCGCCTCCAGCTTCGCGGTGCTCACCGACGACGAGAAGGACCTGGGCATCTGCATTGTTGATATCGGCGGGGGCACCACCGACATCGCCGTGTTCGCAAACGGCGCGATCCGCCATACCGCGGTGATCCCGATCGCCGGGGATCAGGTCACCAATGACATCGCCGTCTCGATGCGCACGCCCACGCAGTACGCCGAGGACATCAAGGTGCGCTTCGCCTGCGCGCTCTCGCAGCTCGCCAATCCCGACGAGAGCATCGAAGTGCCGAGCGTGGGCGATCGTCCCGCGCGCCGTCTCGCGCGGCAGACCCTCGCTGAAGTGGTCGAGCCGCGCTACGAGGAACTGTACGGACTGATCCGCGACGAACTGCGTCGCAGTGGTTTCGAGGAAGTGATCGCCGCGGGTATCGTGCTCACCGGCGGCAGCGCCAAGATGGAAGGCGCGATCGATCTTGCCGAAGAGATTTTCCACGTCCCCGTGCGGCTCGGAGTACCGCAGCAAGTCAAGGGACTCGTGGACGTGGTCCGCAACCCGATTTATTCGACTGGCGTTGGTCTCTTGCTGTACGCGCGCGACAACGCCGCGCCGCCACAGCGCAGACGCGCCGTACCCACCAGCGTGAAGGGCGCGTTCGAGCGCATGAAGTCCTGGTGGCAGGGAAGTTTTTGAAAAACAACAACGCAACGACGACATATCCATTCAATTGATGAGGAGCTGACAACATGTTCGAACTGATGGATGCATACAGCCAAAGCGCTGTGATCAAGGTACTCGGGGTCGGTGGCGGCGGCGGCAATGCCGTGTCGCACATGGTCACGAGCGGCATCGATGGCGTGGATTTCATGTGCATCAACACCGATGCTCAGGCGCTGAAACACTCCAAGGTAAAGACTGCACTGCAGATCGGCAGCAACATCACCAAGGGTCTGGGGGCAGGCGCCGATCCTGAAGTGGGTCGTCAGGCAGCGATGGAAGATCGCGACCGCATCATCGAGATGGTCGAAGGTTGCGACATGCTGTTCATCACCGCCGGAATGGGGGGTGGCACGGGCACCGGCGCGGCACCGGTTGTCGCGCAGATCGCCAAGGAGTTGGGCATCCTCACTGTGGCGGTAGTCACTCGTCCGTTCGAGATGGAAGGTGGCAAGCGTTCGGTGATCGCGGAGCACGGGATCGCCGAGCTCACGAAGTACGTCGACTCGCTCATCACCATCCCCAACCAGAAGCTGCTCACGGTGCTTGGCGCCTCGACCACTCTGCTGGATGCGTTCAAGTCCGCAAACCACGTGCTGCAGGGGGCGGTGCAGGGCATTGCCGAACTGATCACGCGTCCGGGCCTGATCAACGTCGACTTCGCAGACGTGCGCACCGTGATGGCAGAAACCGGCATGGCGATGATGGGCAGCGGCGCGGCGAGCGGCGAGAACCGCGCACGTGAGGCGGCCGAAGCCGCGGTGTCGTCACCGCTGCTCGAGGACATCAACCTCGCGGGCGCGCACGGCATACTGGTGAATGTCACGGCTGGCATGGACCTGTCGATAGGCGAGTTCCAGGAAGTGGGCGCGATCGTCAAACAGTTCGCCTCCGACGATGCGACCGTGGTCGTAGGAACGGTGATCGATCCTGAGTTATCGAATCAGATCCGCGTCACCGTCGTTGCGACGGGCCTCAACCGCGGCGTTTCCGCAGCGCGCCATCGCGAGATCCAGCGCGATGCCCGCGAGGCACCGCGCGAGATTTCGCGCGACGTGGTGGGCATGCGTGGCGAACCGTCGATGCGCGTGATCCGCCGGGCACCCCTGTCGGGCAGCGACTACGCCGCACTCGACAAGCCGGCGATCCAGCGTGCACGCGCTGTCGGGGATGGCCTGCGGCCGGAGTCCGAGCCCGAGGATCTGCTGGATATTCCGGCATTCCTGCGCCGCCAGGCCGACTGAAGAGGCGCCAATTGTGATACGGTACGGTCGCGCCACTTCGGGCCCGGTCGTACCGTATCTCCCCAATGGTTGGTCAACGCACACTCAAGAATTCAATCCGCGCCACGGGCGTCGGCTTGCACACGGGCAAGAAGATCCTGATGACGCTGCGTCCGGGTGAGCCTGACAGCGGGATCGTGTTCCGTCGTGTCGATCTACCGGAGCCGGTGGAGGTTCGTGCCCTGGCTGACAACGTCGGCGACACGCGTCTCGGCACCACGCTCGTCAATGGCGAGGCAAGAGTCTCTACCGTCGAGCACCTGCTGTCCGCGTTCGCGGGTCTCGGCATCGACAACGCGATCGTGGAAGTCTCCGCGAACGAAGTGCCGATCATGGACGGCAGCGCCGGTCCTTTCGTGTTCCTGCTGCAGTCGGCGGGCATTCAGGAGCAGGCACGTCCGAAACGCTTCGTGCGCATCAAGAAAACGGTTGAGGTGAAAGAAGGCGACAAGTGGGCGCGCTTCGATCCGTATGAAGGTTTCAAGGTGAACTTCGAGATCGAATTCGATCATCCGCAGTTCAAGCGTCGCTCCAACAAGGGCACGATGGATTTCTCGACTACCTCCTATCTCAAGGAAGTGAGCCGCGCGCGCACCTTCGGGTTCATGCGAGATCTCGAGACCATGCGCGCGCACAACCTCGCCCTGGGAGGCAGTCTCGACAACGCGATCGTGCTCGACGAGTCACGCGTGCTGAACGAGGACGGGCTGCGTTACGAAGACGAGTTCGTGAAGCACAAGATCCTCGATGCGATCGGCGATCTGTACCTGCTCGGGCACAGCCTCATCGGCGAGTTCACCGGCTACAAGTCCGGGCACGCGCTGAACAACAAGCTGCTGCGCACGTTGCTCGCGGACAAGGATGCGTGGGAAGAAGTCACGTTCGAGCGGCCCGATCAAGCGCCGATTTCGTACGTGCAGCCTCAGGCGTTGGCGGAAGCGTCGAACGGCTGACGCGGTGGCTCAGCGGTCCGCGGACCCCGCCGGCATCACTTTCACCACGACCTTCACGATCCCCGCATCGCGCGCTTTCACCACCTGGCTGATCTGCCCCATTGCGAGCTTCAGCCGCGTGCACCAGGCGGCGGATTCTGTAAAAACGACAATTTCCCTCGCTTTCACCAGCACGTTGGCGATGTGCGGCCCAAGCTCCGGATCCAGCGCATTTCTCAGTGTTTCGCGCCATTCAAGCGACACATTTGCGACGGGTTTTGCCACTACCTGTGACGCCCCCGTCGCAGGGTTGCCACTTCGCGTCACACCAATCGAAACAATGCTTTGCATCAGTTCGGACACGTGACGCGGCTGTGATTTCGGGCCGAATTTCCGCTTGTCTCGTGTGGGTTTGTTGGGCATAGTCAATTCGCCGATCCTGGGCAAACCTGCTGAAAGGCTGGGATGCAAAGCCACCAGTCTTAAGGCGAGGTGCTAGGACAGCGGTTTTCCGGCAGCGTAAGCCTCGAGCTTACAGGAGAAAAACAGGGCGTTTGACGCCGGCCGCGCATGGAAAAGCGCACCTCGACGGAGTTGATGGATGAATTTGATTTTCTTCTCCCGGCGTGAAGGTCGGGCGCGTCACTTCAACCTGGCGCATCCCATGGTACTGGGCGGCCTCGGCGTCATCGCCGTTGGCATCCTCGTCGTGGCTTTCATGCTCGGCATTCGGCTCGGCGAGCGCAGTGCCAGCAACAACGTCGGCAATCGCGCTTCGGTCGCGCAGTCCGCGCACGAGCGCACCGCACTCGACACCCTTCGCCGCCAGACCCAGGATCGCGTCGATGCGCTCGCCCTGCGCCTCGGCCAGATGAACGCTCACATGATCCGCCTCGACGCGCTGGGCAAACGCCTCACGCAGATGGCGAACATCAGCAGTCGCGAATTCAATTTCGATTCCGAGCCGCCGGTCGGCGGCCCGGAGAGCGCCGGAGATTTCGATGGCATGAGCGCGCAGGTCCCGGACCTCACCGTCATGCTCGATGGCGCGCAACGCCGCCTTGATCAGCGCGACGCACAGCTCGTTGCTCTCGAAAACGTAATCCTGTCGCGCAAGCTCACCGAGGCGATCCAGCCCGATGGACGCCCGGTCGCGCAGGGGTACATCTCCTCGTATTTCGGCGGGCGCGCGGATCCCTTCGATGGTCATGACGCGTACCACAAAGGCATGGATTTCGCGGGCCAGGCGGGCGCCGAGGTGATTTCGGTCGCCGCGGGCGTAGTCACATGGGCCGAGAATCGCAACGGTTATGGCACGCTCGTCGAGGTAAACCATGGCAACGGCTACATCACGCGCTATGGACACAACCAGTCGACGCTGGTGAAAGCAGGCCAGACTGTCACGCGCGGGCAGCCGCTGGCGTTGATGGGTTCCACGGGCCGCTCCACGGGTCCGCATGTTCATTTCGAGGTTCTCAAGGACGGGCGGCAAGTCAATCCGCAGATTTTCATCGGTCGCTGAGCCCGCTTCCCGTAGCGAACCATTTCCGGCGCCTTCCGTCTAGAATTACGCCGGTAAGCCCCAAGCTTGTAAGATCGCCCCCGCCGCAATCGTGGGGCGTCGTCATGTTCTCGTTTTGTAAGGATTTTCCGTGCTGCAGTTATTGACGCGGGTCTTCGGCAGTCGCAATGAGCGCGTCGTCCGGGGCTACGCCCGCCTCGTGCGCGACGCCAATGGCCATGAGGCGGCGAGCCAGGCCCTGTCCGACGAGGCGCTGCGGGCCCGCACCAACGAGTTCCGCGCCCGGCTGAAGCAGGGCACCAGTCTCAACGATCTGCTGGCCGAAGCGTTTGCCGTCGTGCGCGAAGCCGCGCGCCGCGCGCTGAAGATGCGGCACTTCGATGTGCAGCTCATCGGTGGCATGACGCTCCACGAGGGCAAGATCGCCGAGATGCGCACCGGCGAGGGCAAGACGCTGGTCGCCACGCTGCCGGCTTATCTCAATGCACTGCCGGGCAATGGCGTGCACGTGGTCACGGTCAACGAGTACCTCGCCCAGCGCGACGCCGACTGGATGGCGCCCGTGTTCAACTTCCTCGGTCTCACGGTCGGTGTGATCAAGAATTCGCAGGGCTCGGAAGAAAAACGCGCGGCGTACGCATGTGACATCACGTACGGCACCAACAACGAATTCGGCTTCGACTACCTGCGCGACAACCTCGCGTTCCGGCTCGAGGATCGAGTCCAGCGCGGGCTCGTGTACGCGATCGTCGATGAAGTGGATTCGATCCTCATCGACGAAGCGCGCACGCCGCTCATCATCTCGGGTCCTGCCGAGGAGAGCACCGAGGCCTACCTCAAGATCAACGTACTGGTGCCGCGGCTCGTGCGGCAAAAAGAGGAAGATGGGCCTGGTGATTTCTCTGTCGATGAAAAAGCCAAGCAGGTGCACATAACCGAGGCGGGTCACGAGCACGTCGAGCAACTGATGGCCGAGGCCGGCTTGCTGCGCGAGGGCGAAAGCCTGTACGACGCGGCAAATATCCGCCTCATGCACCACCTGAACGCGGCGCTGCGCGCGCACGCGATCTATCGCCGCGACGTGGAATATATCGTGCGCGGTGGCGAAGTGATCATCGTCGATGAATTCACGGGCCGCACGATGCCAGGCCGGCGCTGGTCGGATGGCCTGCACCAGGCCGTGGAGGCGAAGGAAGGCGTGCGCGTGCGCGAGGAGAACCAGACGGTTGCCTCGATCACCTTCCAGAATTATTTCCGCCTGTACAAGAAGCTCTCCGGCATGACCGGCACGGCCGACACCGAGGCCCCCGAGTTCCTGCAGATCTACGGGCTCGAAGTCGTCGTGATCCCGACGCATCGCGAGATGATCCGCAAGGATGCGCAGGACTTCGTGTACCTGAATCAAAACGACAAGTACCTGGCGATCATCGAGGACATCAAGGACTGCGCTACCCGCGGGCAGCCGGCGCTGGTCGGCACGACGTCAATCGAGACCTCGGAGTACCTCTCGGGACTGCTCACCAAGGATGGCATCGAGCACAACGTGCTCAATGCCAAGCAGCACGAGCGCGAGGCGCATGTCATCGCGCAGGCGGGGCGCCCCGGCACCGTGACCATCGCTACGAACATGGCCGGTCGCGGCACGGACATCGTGCTCGGCGGCAATCTCAAATCCGAGGTTGAGGCGCTGGAAATCCAAAGCGGTGCGCCCATCGACGACGCGCACCGCGCAGCGGTGAATGCCGAGTGGGCAGAGCGCCACGCAGCGGTGCTCGCATCCGGCGGCCTGCACATCATCGGTACCGAGCGCCACGAATCACGCCGGATCGACAATCAGCTGCGCGGCCGTTCGGGTCGCCAGGGCGATCCGGGCTCCAGTCGCTTCTATCTGTCCATGGAAGACACGCTGATGCGCATCTTCGGGGATCCGCAGCGGACCAAGCGCCTGCTGACGATGGCCGGCATGAAGGAAGGCGAGGTCATCGAGAGCAGCCTGCTCACGCGTCAGATCGAGAAGGCGCAGCGCAAGGTCGAGTCGCACAACTTCGATATCCGAAAGCAGTTGCTGCTGTTCGACGACGTCGCGAACGATCAGCGCAAGGTCGTGTACCAGCAGCGCACCGAGATCCTCGGCGCACCGGACCTCATGGACGCCGTGCGCAGCATGCGCGAAGAGGCACTCGTCTCGCTGGTGGACCAGTTCGTGCCCAAGCATGCTTCCCCCGCGGACTGGGATCTGCCCGGCCTCTCCGAAGCAGTGGCGCGCGACTTCAACACGCAGGTGGATCCTCAGAGCTGGCTCGCGGCCAATGCGGAGATCGACGAGGTCTCGTTCCGCCAGAAACTGCACGACGAAGTCGCCGCGCTGTACGAACGGAAGGTCGAACGCATCGGCGCGCCGATCATGCGCCAGGTGGAGCGGGACGTCGTGTTGCGCACGCTGGATCAGCACTGGCGCGACCATCTCGCGGCCATGGACTATTTGCGCCAGGGCATCCATCTGCGCGGCTATGCGCAGAAGGACTACCGCTTCGAGTACAAGCGCGAGGCGTTCGAGCTGTTCACAGCGATGCTGGATCGCGTGAAGTTCGAAGCGGTCTCGATGCTGTCGAAGGTCGAGATCCGCACGCAGGAGGAGATCGATCGCGAAGAGAGCGAGCGACGCGAGCGACTCACTCGTGCGCTGCAGGCGCAGCATGCCGAGGCGCCGTCCGCTCTTGGTGCGCCGGAAGCTGAAGGTGAGGGCGATCCCGCGCGGCTCGGCGCGCCGCGGGGTGCGGCGCCGTTCGTACGCGGCGAGAAGAAAGTCGGTCGCAACGAGCCGTGTCCGTGCGGCTCGGGCAAGAAATTCAAAAACTGCCATGGCGCACTTTCCGGGGGTGGCTGATCACGGTGTTGCCGGTGGTCGCCGCGGTGCTTGTCAATGCGGCCGGTGAGGTCCTGATTGCGCAGCGTCCGCCCGGTGGCTGGCAGGCTGGCAAGTGGGAATTTCCCGGCGGCAAGATCGAACCCGGCGAGACAGAACGCGCAGCCTTGCAACGCGAAATCGCTGAAGAGCTGGGCGTGCAGGTGGATGCGGCGCGCAAGCTATTCGATTTCGAGCACACTTACCCGGATCGTACGGTGCGGCTTGCGCTTTGGCTCGTGCATGGTTATTCCGGCGCACCGCGGGGACTGGAAGGTCAGGTGCTGCGTTGGCTGGCGCCGGCCGAACTCGCGAGCGTCGACCTGCTTGATGCGGACAAACCCATCGTACCCAGGCTGCTGGGCTCGCTATAGACTAGGCACATGGCAAACGATCCCTCGCTTCCCGAAATCAAGTTCGACGCCAGCAACCTGTGCGTCGAGGAAACGTTCACTGATCGCACCGCGGGCACCATCCGCCGGCTCACGCCGGTCACGGTGTCGGGTGAGCCCGATCCGTCGCGGCCCGTGATTTTTTCCGGCCAGACGCAGCTGCTCACGCCCGGTGGCGTCCTGCCGCTCGGCTTCGAGCTCGATGCGAAGACGCTCGCCGAAGCCATCGAGAAGTTTCCCGTGGCCGTGCGCGGCGCGCTCGAGCAGGCGATCGAAGAGGCGCGCGAGATGCGCCGTGAGCAGTCCTCGCGCCTGGTCGTCCCGGGCATCGACAGTGGCATGGGCGGCGGGCCAGTTGGCGGCGGGCGGATAAAGCTCCGCTAGGGGCTCCTCAGCGCGCCAGCGCGAGTCGCCGGTCGAAGAAATCCACGATCGCACCCAACGCATGCGGCCCGCTGTCGGCGTTGCGGATGAGCCCGTGCTTGCCGCCGGGATAGGTCATCAGCTCGAACGGTATGCGCTGCTCCTGCCACAGCTTCATCAACGCTGTGCTGTGCGTGAACAGCACGTTGTCGTCGGCCATACCGTGAATCAGCAGCATCGGCCGCTGCAGCTGGCCCGCCTGCAGGAGCACGCTGCTCGCGTCGTAACCCGCCGCGTTCTGCGCGGGCGTGCCCATGTAGCGCTCGGTGTAGTGCGTATCGTACAGACGCCAGTCGGTCACGGGCGCGCCTGACACTGCCGCGGCGAACTGCTGCGGCGCCCTGATCGCGGTGAGCAGCGACAGGTAGCCACCATAGCTCCAACCGAAGATGCCGATGCGTCGCGGATCGACGAAGGCCTGGCCCGCGAGAAATTTCGCGCCGAGTACCTGGTCATCGACTTCGATCGTGCCCATGCGGTGATGGATGGCGGTTTCGAAGCGCGTCCCACGCGCCTGCGTGCCCCGATTGTCGAGCATGAACACGACGTAGCCGCGGTTCACGAACAGCTGGCGCAGCAGCGTCCACTGACCGCCCCAGCTGCGCGTGACGTACTGACCCGCGCCGGGTCCGCCGTACACGTGGACGATCGCCGGATACTTGCGGCCAGGCTGCATGTCGGGCGGCGTGAGCATCTGGTAGTTGAGCCTCTGGCCATCCGCTGCGGTGAGCATGCCGTACTGAGAACGCCCGTGCTGCGCCAGGAACGGCGCGTACGGATGTTTTGCATCGAGCCTGTTGGGCGCGAGCTCCGCGAGCAGCGCGCCGCGCGCATCGCGCAGGCTCAGCGACTGCGGCTGGTCCTGCGTGGAGAACGTGTCGAGATACATGCTCGAGTCCTGCGCCATGCGGATCGAATGCCAGCCCTGTCCGCGGGTCACCTGCTGCGGCTCGCCGCGGGAATTCAGTGACAGCTGGTAGAGATGCCGCTCCAGCACGCTCGCCTGGGTCGACGTGAAATACAGGATGCCGAGCTTGTCATCCACGCCGCTGATCGCGGGCTCGCCGCCATCTCCCACCACCATCCATTCACCCTGCGTGAGGGAACGCTGCAGGCGACCCGCGTAGTCGTACAGGTACAGGTGCCGGTAGCCGGTACGATCCGAGGCCCAGATGAACTGCGATTTTTCAGGCAGGAAGGTGAGCTCGTTGGTGAGCTCTACCCAGCGATCGCTGCGCTCGGTGATCAGCATTCTGGTCGCGCCGGTGGCGGGATCGGCGTGCAGCAGGTCGAGGGCTTTCTGGTCGCGGCTCTGCCGCTGCACGGCGAGCGCCTTCGAATCGGGGAACCAGTTCACGCGCGCAAGGTAGATGTCGGTGTCGGCGCCCAGGTCGATCTCGCGCACGCCGCCGTCGAGGTTTTGCACGAACAGCTGCACGAGCGCATTGGCGGCGCCGGTGGCCGGATAGCGCTGGTGCACGATGTCCACGCGCGCGGCCTGCACTTCGAAGCGTTCGACTTCCGCCACGCGAGTCTCGTCCACGCGCGTGTAGGCGATCTGGCGCTCGTCGGGCGACCACCAGTAGCCGGTGTCGCGATCCATCTCTTCCTGGGCGATGAACTCCGCGGTGCCGTAGCTGACGAGGCCCGCGCCATCATGCGTGATCGCGCGCTCCACGCCCGTGCGCAGGTCGACGATCCACAGGTTCTGGTCGCGAATGAAGCTCACATAGTTGCCGTGCGGTGAGAGGCGCGCATCGGTCTCGTAGCTCGGAGTGTCGGTGAGGCGTTGCACGGCCTTGGCCGGCGCGGCTTGCAGGTCATACACGTACAGATCGCCGCCGAGCGGCACGAGCAGACGGCGTGAATCCGACGAGAACGAATAACTCACGATTCCACTCAGCGCGGAAATGCGTTGCCGCTCGCGGCGCGCCGCCTCGACATCCGACATCGGTTTGTCGTCGGTCACGAGCCGCGTCGAGTCCACCAGCATGCGATGCCGGCGCGCCGTGATGTCGTAGGCCCAGAGATCCAGGCGATCCTTGTGGGTGTCGCCGCCTTTAAGGTACGTCACCAGCCGCCCGTCAGGGGAGATGCGCGCGCCGCGCAGCGTCTCGCCGGAAAGATCCGGCGCCGCGAAGATGCGATCGATCGTGAGCTGTGCGGCCATGGCGGGTGCAACTTGCAGGGTGCAGGCAAGCGCCACGAGCGCAACTGCCCTAAACTTGTGGAGGTTCATACCGAGAAGTCTAAGGAGCGGGGGCTTGCCGATCCAGAGAACTCGCGCGCTGGGCAGCATATTGCTCGGCGTGCTGCTCGTCGCGTGCACGACGCTGCCGTCCGTGCGCACGTCGGCCTATCCGCACAGTGCGCGCGGCCAGATCAGCGACGAGTTCGACGGCACGCGTGTGGCCGATCCGTATCGCTGGCTTGAAGAGCTCGATGCGCCGCCCACGCGTGCGTGGATCGATGCGCAGAACAACCTGGCGATTCCGGTGCTCGCGTCGCTGCCCCAGCGCAGGTGGATCCGCCAGCGCCTCGGCGAGCTGTTCACCTACGAGCGTTACGCCGTGCCGGTGAAGCAGGGCGGGCGCTATTTCTTTCTGCGCAACGACGGCAAGCAGAACCAGGCTGCGCTGTACGTGGCCGCTGCGGCGGGCGAGCTTGGCCGCGTGCTGCTGGACCCGAACTCAATTCGCGGTGATGCCACCGTGTCGCTGGGCAGCTTCGTGCCGAGCCCTGACGGTCGCAAGCTCGCGTACTCGCTCTCCGATGCCGGCTCGGACTGGAAATCCTGGCGCATCCGCGACGTCGACAGCGGCGTGGATCTGCCGGAGATCATCCCGCACACCAAGTTCACCGAGGTCTCCTGGGCGCGCGACAGCTCCGGATTTTTCTACAGCCGTTATCCCGTGGATGCGGCGGGAGAGGGCGACGATCAGAAGCAGCCCGTGATCCGCTTCCATCGCCTCGGCACCGCTGCCAGCGACGATGAGCTCGTGTTCGCCGTCACTGATCATCCGCGTCGCGTGCCCGATGGCATCGTCACCGAGGACGGTCGCTGGCTGGTGATCGCGCTCGACGATGGCACGCTCGCCAATGGCATGCTCGCGCTGCGCCTGGCCGCTCCGGGCAGGATCGCGGCCGATGCGCCGGTGCCGCTGTTCACGCGTTACGACGGCATCCAATTCTTCCTCGGCGCACGCCGCAATGGCGAGGTGAGCGAGCTGTTGTTCCGCACCACCGCCGGCGCGCCGCGCGGCTCGATCGTCGCTGTCACGCTCGCGACGGGTCTGCCGCAAACACGCGTCGTCGTGCCGGAGTCCGCCGATGTGCTCGAAGCCGCGGTGCTCGCGGGCAACGAGCTGCTCGCAACCTACCTCCACGACGCGCACGCCCTGCTGCGGCGTTTCGATCGGCAGGGCGAGTTGCTCGGTGAGCTCGCGCTGCCCGGGCTGGGCAGCGTCGGTGCCATCAGCGCTCACGCGGGCGATGACGAGGCGTTCTTCGCGTACACCGACTACTTCACGCCATCGCAGGTGTTTCGATTCACGCCCGGCAGCGGCGCGCTCAGCGTGCTGCGCAAGCCGCAGCTCGCCGCCGCCACCAGCCAGTACGTGACGGAGCAGGTGTTTTATCCGAGCAAGGACGGTACGCGCATTCCGATGTTTCTCGTGCATCGGCGCGATCTGCAGCGCAACGGCAAGGCGCCGGTGATGCTGTACGGCTACGGCGGCTTCGACATCTCGGTGACGCCCGACTTCAATCCCGCGACGCTCGCATGGCTCGAGCTCGGCGGCGTGTATGCCGTCGCCAATCTGCGTGGCGGCGGCGAATATGGCACCGCCTGGCACATGGCCGGCACGCGCGAGCGCAAGCAGAACGTGTTCGATGATTTCATCGCGGCGGCGGATTACCTCGTGCGTGAGCGCTACACGAAGCCGCAGCGCATCGTGATCCGCGGCGGCAGCAACGGCGGTCTGCTGGTCGGCGCGGCGCTCACCCAGCGTCCGGATCTGTTCGGCGCCGCGCTGCCCGATGTCGGCGTGCTCGACATGCTGCGCTATCACCTCGCGAGCGCGAACGCCCGCCTGTGGGCGGATGATTACGGCGTGAGCGATAACGCCGCGGACTTTCGCGCGCAGTATGTGTACTCGCCCTATCACCGTGCCCTCAAGGATGCGGGCAGCGAAGTGTGCTATCCGCCCACGCTAGTCACCACCGCCGATCACGACAATCGCGTCGTGCCGTGGCACAGCTTCAAATTTGCGGCGGCGCTGCAGGCCGCGCAGCACTGCAGGAAACCCGTGCTGATCCGAGTCGAAACGCGTGCGGGGCACGGCGCGGGCAAGCCGCTGTGGATGCAGCTGGACGCGTACGCGGATCAGTGGGCGTTCGCGGCGGCAGCGCTGAACGTCGCCACGCCGTAGCGAGTCTCAGGCCTCTTCACGCCCGGGTGCAGTTTCGCCGTCCTCCGGATCGCTGCTCGTATCCGGAATCGCGCGCTCGCCGCTGAACCAGGCGCCGAGGTCGATGAGCTTGCAGCGCTCGCTGCAGAAAGGGCGAAAAGTGGCGCTCGGCGTCCAGTCGACCTTGCGACCGCAGGTGGGACAGGCAACGCGCGTGGGGCTCACGCGTAGACCCTAACTGCAGGAGGTCAGCAGGAAGTTGACGTCGCTCGTCGCCTGCGTCGGGCGATTGAGCAGGCCATTCCAGCTCAGGAACCGCACGCTGCAGCGGTGGTGGCTGCCGCTGATCTCCGGATACAGCGCCATCGACGGCGGCAGCGAGATGCGCAGCAACTGGATCGGGTTGTCGCGTTCGAAGGTGATGTTGAACGTGCCACCCGGCGCAACTTCCTGGCGCGGCCGACCATTCTGCCGCGTGAGCCACAGCAGCTCCGCGATCGCATCGCACAGCGGACGCAGCATGCCCAGCCACTCGTTGAAGGTCTGGCCACGCGCCTCGGGATTCTGATTGAGCCAAAAGAAGAAATCCGGCAAGTCGAACTCACACGTGCCGCCGGGAATGGCGCTGCGGTGCTTGATGGCGGCGAGGAATTCCGAATCGCGCAGCGGCTGCAGATACGTGGCGCCCGCGCCCAGCAGCGCGGAGCGCATCTTCACGAGGTTCGAGACGATGGCACGCAGGCGCGCGCCGTCGACGCCGGGCTTGTTCTGGAAATCGTTGAGCGAGGTGACGTGGCGCTCGAGCTCCTTCAGCACATCCGAGCGCACGTCCCCGCGCGTCGAGATGGCGAGGATG
This sequence comes from Steroidobacteraceae bacterium, assembly GCA_039929265.1. Classification (GTDB taxonomy): domain Bacteria; phylum Pseudomonadota; class Gammaproteobacteria; order Steroidobacterales; family Steroidobacteraceae; genus ZC4RG30. The sequence goes on from JBDSRN010000063.1 coordinate 21,000, forward strand.
TCGAGCAGGCAGGCCACGGCCGCGCGGCTGCCCCATTGGCTGGCTTTTTCGTTGTGGTACAGCGCCTGGCTGTACAGAAAATCCAGTCGCAGGAAGGTGCGCATCCGCTCGTTCAGCGGCTGCTCGAAAATCAGCGGCGCTGCGGCGGCTGACGGCTCGATGCTGGTTTCGGGTTCGCCCATGTCGCAATTCTGCATGAGCGCGGCGTCATGCGTAAGTGTCTGCGCGCCGCGCCACTCATGGCGCAAGTCAGCGGCGGGCCGGCCGGGCGGCGGCGCCCGCGAGCGCCAGGTACATGAAATGCAGCGTTTCAACCTGTGGTGCGAGCGCGGCGATGTCGCCGTCGTTCAGGATGATGTCATCGGCGATCGCGCGCCGCGCCGCGCGCGGGGCCTGTGCCTGGATCATTGCCTGCGCCGTGCGAGCCGTGCTCGAGTCGCGCATCTGCAGACGCCGCAACTGCAGAGACTCCTCGCAATCCACGAGCAGCACTCGATCGAAGCGCGTCCTTCCACCGCGCTCGACGAGCAGCGGTATCGCGACCAGGACGTAGGGATTGCGCAGACGGCTGGAACGGTGATCAGTTTCCGCGGCAATCGCCGGATGCAGCAGCCCCTCAAGTCGTGCGCGCGCCTGGGCATCCTCGAACACGATCTCCCGCAGCGCCCGACGATCCATGGAGCCATCCGGCAGCAGGATCCGCGTGCCGAATGCCGCGACGATGTGCGCCAGCAGCGGCGAACCGGGCACGACGAGATCGCGCGCGATCTGGTCGGTGTCGATGACGGGCGCCCCGAGCGCAGCGAACAGCGTCGCCACCGTGGTCTTCCCGCTCGCGACGCCACCGGTGAGGGCGACGCGGTATGGCGAGTAGGGTCGGGAGCTCATGGCGAGGGTCAGTGATAACCGGGATAGAGGCTCAGATAGCGTGCGACGAGTTCCTGTCCGAAAATAAGTGTGAGCCAACCCGCGGCGGCCAGAAAGGGCCCGAATGCCATCGGCACGCCACGTTCCTGACGCCCCCGCAGGACCAGGGCCGTGCCGGTCACAGCGCCCACGGCGGCCGCCACCAGGACGATCGGCAACAGCATCTGGTAACCCAGCCAGGCCCCCAGGGCGGCCAGCAGCTTGAAGTCGCCGTAACCCATGCCTTCCTTGCCGGTGATCAGACGGAAGGCCTGATACACGCTCCAGAGGCTGAGGTAACCCACCATTGCCCCGATGACGCTTTCGCGCAGCGTCACGGGAACCGGCAGGCCCGCAACCCCCGGCAGCCCCACGCTCACCAGCACGCCGAGCCACAGGAGCGGTAGCGTCAGGTTGTCCGGCAGCAGCTGCGTGTCCACGTCGATGAACGCAAGGGCGATCAGGAACCAGGTGAGTACGAGTGCCGCCGCCGTGGAGACGCCGAACCCGAATTTCCAAGCGACCACGCCCGAGGCGATCGCCGTCACGAGCTCCACCAGCGGATAGCGCAGGCTGATGCGCCGGCCACAGCCCGCGCAGCGCCCGCGCAGCAAGAGGTAACTGACGACGGGAATGTTCTGCAGCGCCGTGATCGGCGCCTGGCAGCCCGGACAGGCGGAGCGCGGCGTGACAAGGTTGAACTTCGGCAGATCCGCGGGCGGCCCCTTGCCATCGAGCTCGAGGCATTGCTCGCGCCATTGGCGATCGAGCATCACCGGCACGCGATGGATGACCACATTCAGAAAGCTGCCGACCAGCAGCCCCAACACGCTCAAGGCGCCGATGAACAGCGCCGCCGAGCCCGCGAGCAACTCGATCACACCACTGCGCCGAGCTTGAAGATGGGCAGGTACATCGCGATGACCAAGCCTCCAACCAGCACGCCGAGGATCGCCATGATCAGCGGCTCGAGCAGGCTCGACATGGAGTCCACTGCGTTGTCGACCTCGGCTTCGTAGAAGCTCGCGACCTTGCCGGACATCTGGTCGAGCGCACCGGCTTCTTCACCGACCGCGATCATCTGGATGACCATGTTCGGGAACAGTCCCGTGTTCTCCATCGCGCGCTGCAGGCGCTGGCCTGTGGCCACTTCGTCCTTCATCCGCATGACGGCGTTTTCGTACACGATGTTGCCGGTGGCACCGGCGACGGAGTCGAGGGCTTCGACCAGCGGTACACCCGCGGCGAACATCGTCGATAGCGTGCGTGCGAAGCGGGCGATGGCAGCCTTGTTCAGAATGGGGCCGATGATCGGGAATTTCAGCGAGGCGCGATCGAGGAATTCGCGCATCTTGCGCGAGCGTTTCTTGAAGTAGAAGAATACCCAGAACAGACCGGCGATCACTGCCGCGACGAATATTCCCTTGTCTTGCAAGAAGCGCGACATGTTGATGACCATCTGCGTGAACGCGGGCAACTCGGCACCGAATCCCTTGAACAGACTTTCGAACTGCGGGATCACGAAGATGAGGAGGATCACTGTAACCACGACAGCAACCACCAGCACCGCGGTCGGATAGAACAATGCCTTCTTGATTTTCTTCTTGAGGGCTTCGGTTTTTTCCTTGTAGGTCGCGATCTTGTCGAGCAGACCCTCAAGGGCGCCGGCCTGTTCGCCGGCTTCTACAAGATTTACGTACAAATCATCGAAATACAACGGTCGCTTGCCAAGAGCTTCGTGCAGTGAAGTACCGCCCTCGACGTCCGCCTTGATGTCGAGAATGAGTTTCTGCATCGACGGCTTTTCGTGACCATTGCCGACGATCTCGAACGCCTGTACGAGTGGGATGCCCGCTGCGAGCATGGTTGCGAGCTGACGACTGAATACCGCGATGTCTTCCGGCTTGACCTTGCCGCCGGACTTGAAAGCGCTGCTCTGCTTCCTCACCTTGGTCGGCGCAACACCCTGACGGCGCAGATCCGCGCGCAGCGCCTGCTCCGTGGGCGCCAGGCTCTTGCCCTTGACGATGTTGCCGCGCTTGTCCTTGCCTTCCCAGGTGAAAGGAGTGTCGCGTTTTATCTGCCGGATGGCAGTGCTGGATTGCGCCATGCTGAAAATCCTATTCGATCGTTACGCTATTGATTTCGTCGAGGCTGGTCAGGCCGCTCTTCACTTTTTCCAGGCCGGCTCTGCGCAGATCCCAGACGCCTTCCTTTGCAGCCTGCTCACCGATGTCGAGTGCGTTGCCGCCGGTCATGATGATGCGACCGATCTCTTCGCTCACTGGCATGACCTGATAGATGCCCACACGGCCTTTGTAGCCATCGGTGCAGTTGGTGCAGCCTTTCGGCGCGTAGACCTTGATGCCGGCGGAGATGTCCTTCTCCTCGAAACCTTCCAGGCGTAGCGCTTCTGCGGGCACATCCATGAGTACTTTGCAGCTCGTGCACAGCTTGCGCGCCAGCCGCTGCGCAATGATCAGGCACACCGAGCTCGCTATCGCATAGGGCTTGACGCCCATGTCGACCATGCGGGTCAAGGTTTGCGGCGCGTCGTTGGTATGAAGTGTCGACATCACCAGGTGGCCAGTCTGCGCCGCCTTGATGGCGATCTCCGCAGTCTCCAGATCGCGGATCTCGCCCACCATCACCACGTCGGGATCCTGACGCAGAAAAGCGCGCAGCGCGGCAGCGAACGTCAGACCGACTTTCGCATTCACGTTGACCTGATTTACGCCCGGCAAGTTGATTTCGGCGGGATCTTCCGCAGTAGAGATATTCGTGTCTTCACGATTGAGGATGTTCAGACCGGTGTAGAGCGAAACCGTCTTGCCGCTACCGGTGGGGCCCGTGACCAGGATCATTCCCTGGGGCTTGGCCAGGTTCTTCATGTACAGATCTTTCTGGAACGGTTCGTAACCGAGTGCGTCGATGCCCAGCATCGCCTGCGACGCATCCAGGATGCGCAGCACGATCTTTTCTCCGTACAGCGTCGGACAAGTGCTGACGCGGAAGTCGATGGCGCGTGTCTTCGAAATCTTCATCTTGATGCGCCCGTCCTGTGGGACACGTCGCTCTGCGACGTCCAGTCGCGCCATCACCTTCAGGCGCGCCGACATCTTCATCGCGAGCTGCACGGGCGGCTGCGCTACTTCCTTTAGCACGCCGTCCATGCGGAAGCGGACGCGGTACATCTTTTCGTACGGCTCGAAATGGATATCGGAGGCACCACGGCGAATCGCATCGAGCATCAGCTTGTTGACGAAGCGCACGATGGGCGCGTCTTCGACATCATCCCGCCCGATGCTCTCCGCGTCATCGCCGTCATCTCCGCCGGTGACCTCCAGACTTTCCAGATCAACGCCCTCGTCCTCGCCCAGGCTGGGCATTCGGGCGTCAACCTGCTCGATGGCCTTGTCGACGTACTTCTGAAGCTTGTCATCTTCGACCACCACGGCTTCCACGCCGAGCCCGGTCTGGAACTTGATTTCGTCGATCGCGTGAAGGTTTGTCGGATCCGACATCCCCAGGAACAGCTTCTTGCCACGTTTGAACAACGGCAGCACACGGTGCTTGGCAAGCAGCTTGTCTGACACGAGCCGTATGCTGTCGAGATCGAGATTCAGGCAGTCAAGATCGAGCAGGGCGACGCCGAATTCGGTCGAGGCCGCTATGGCGATGTCGCGGGCTTTTGCCGAACCCTGCACAACGAGTTGGGTGACAAAGCTCGTCTTCTTGTCGTGTGCGGATTGCACCGCCGTCTGTGCGGAAGCTTCGTCGATGACCCCATCCTGCACCAGGCGCTGGGGCAATCCCCCGAGCCCCGAGCGCATGTTTATTGCGGCAGAACCTGAATCACTCATTTACTTGGCATCGTTTTGGCGAGGGTTCCGAGGCTAGTCTAGCCAAGGCTGAGGGACGATCAATTGTTAAATGTGTACGGATACTCGCATATCGGCGCGAAGCACCTGCGTGACTGGTCTCGCAAAAAAAGAAGCCCCTCCGGAGAGGGGCTTCTGGGCTCGAAAAGCCTGTTCGACTATGCGCGGCACGTAGCCGGCAGATACTTCGGCAGCACGGTGGTGGCTATGACAGTCGATGTACCAGTCGTCGGGTTCCCACCGACCACCGGCTTGTAGCCGCAGTTCCAGATAACGTCCCCGTTGACGCTGATGGTCGGGCGAATGGTCAGCAAGCGCGCGGCCGCCGGCAGGGCATTTGCGTTCGCCTGGGCACCGCCGTAGACGATCGAGATCGTACCGACCGTCACGTCCACGTCCGAGACGTACTTGCCGGTCTTCGATCCTTCCACCACGCCGAGAACGACCTCGTCGGCCGGCCAGGCGCCCGTCTGCGCATACTGCTCGGCAACAGCAGCTTTGAGATCGCTTGCCAGGCTCAATCCTTCAGTAATCTGCGCACGAACCGTGTAGTCCTGATAGGCCGGGATCGCGATCGCGGCCAAGATGCCGATGATCGCAACCACGATCATCAACTCGATAAGCGTAAAGCCCTTTTGCATTGTCTTCATGAAACAGTTTCTCCTGGAAACCTGATGGTGAAATTGCGCAGCGAACGCTCGCCGGTGCGAGGGAGATAGCAAGCCGCGTGCCAGCGCAGCGCGGCAAATCAGGTGTCTGATTTGAAAGCGATTTTTTCCGTGAAGAGCGGCGGTTTTACTTAACTTGTGTACGTCAATAACGACAGCCTCGTGCGGTCCTTGTCACTGACTGACACGCTACGTCACTCGATGCCGAGCTTCTTGATCCGGTAACGCAGCGACCGGAAGCTCATGCCCAGCAGCTTGGCGGCCGCCGTCTTGTTGTAGCGCGTCTTCTCCAGCGCCTTGATGATGGCCTCGCGCTCCAGCTCCTCGAGCTGGCTGCCGAGCGGCCCACCCCCCGTAACGGCAGGTATCACGGGTAGTTCACCCGCCGTACCGACGTTCTGGGACGGGCCTCGCAGCTGGACGTCGGAAACCTCGATGCTTCCGCCACTGCACAGCGTGAGTGCGCGCTCCAGAAGATTCTCGAGCTCGCGCACGTTGCCAGGGAAAGAGTAGGTACGCAGCGAGTTCATTGCCGCCTCGGAGATCGCGGGCGTCGCCACCCCGAGCCGTCGCGACAGTCGTTCGATGATCATCTGCGTGAGCTCCTCTATGTCGCTCGCGCGCTCACGCAGCGCCGGCACGCGCAGCTCGATCACGTTGATGCGATAGAAAAGATCCTCACGGAATCGACCCAGCGCCACCAGCTCGTTGAGATTTTTGTGCGTTGCGGACAGCACTCGGATATCGGTCGCTGATTCCTGCGACTCGCCGATCGGCCGCACGGTTTTTTCCTGGATTACGCGCAGCAGTTTCACCTGCATATGCAGCGGCAGATCCGCGACCTCGTCGAGGAACAACGTTCCGCCCTCGGCGCTCTGCACGAGTCCCTTCTTGTCTGCAACCGCGCCCGTGAAGCTGCCGCGCTTGTGGCCGAAGAATTCACTCTCCATGAGTTCGGCAGGGATGGCGCCGCAGTTCACGGGTACGAACGGGCCATCACACCGAGCGCCAGACTGATGAATGAGTCGCGCGACAAGCTCTTTGCCTGTGCCGGATTCGCCCGAGATGTGCACGGGAGCCTGGCTGCGCGATACACGCACTATCAGCTCGCGCAATTGCTGCATCGGTATTGAGTTGCCGATGAGTCGTGGGCCCTGAATTGTAAGTCCGCCATCGGTACGTTCACCCAGCTTGATCGCACTCGCCACCATCCGGCGCAGCACGCCCAGGTCGAGCGGCTTGGATACGAAATCGAACGCGCCCAGCTTCAGCGCGCGCACCGCCGACTCCACGTTTCCGTGCGCCGTGATGACCGCCACGGGTATGTTCAGGTGCCGGTCCTGCATCCACTCGAGTAAATCGAGCCCATCGCCATCGGGCAATCGCATGTCGGTGAGGCACAGATCGAAATGCTGGTTCTGCAGCAGGCGCTGCGCGTCGCGGACATTGCCCGCAGTTTGCGCCGCGAGTCCCATGCGACTCAGCGTGAGGGCGATGAGCTCGACGAGGTCGGGCTCGTCATCGACGATCAGGATGTGGGCTTTGGACATTGGCGCGAGCTTAGCCTCTTGACCTCAGGCTTCCCACCGACCGGGATCGGTGAATACGAGGCGGAAAACACTGCCGCCACCGCTGCGTGACTCATGCAACAGCGTCGCGCCATTGGTCTGGGCGAGCTCACGTGCGAGGAACAGCCCAAGTCCAGTGCCGTGGGCTGCACGCGTAAAGAAGGGTTCGAAGACGCGCTCGGCGTCCTCCTGTGTGATGCCGGGACCGCGGTCCGCGACTTGAAGGAACGGTCGGGAATTGCTCACCAGACGACCGTAGCTCAGCTCGATCGCCTGCGCGCCCGGCGTGTCTGCACGGGTGCCATGGAGCATTGCGTTTTGCGTAAGGTTCCATACCACCTGGCGCAACTGACTTGGATCGATACGTACCTCAACGTCGTCGTCCGGGCCGCGCACGGTGAGCTGGTCGAGTGGCCACTGCAGTGTCTCGCAGAATTCCTCGCGGAATTGCTCCAGCCAGTCGCGAAGTCCGATGCGCTCCGGTTGCGCGGCGCCGCGCCGCGACAACTGCAGCACGTTCTCGATGATCGTGCTCACGCGATCCCCATTGCTGCGGATGATACTGGTGAGGCGCAAGTCTTCCTCGCCGAGCCCGGGTGATTCGGCCAGCAGCTGACCCGCATGACTCATCGCGCCCACGGGATTGCGGATCTCGTGCGCGATGCTCGCCGAGAGTCGTCCCAGCGCCGCGAGCTTCGACTGCTGGACCCGCTCGGCGAGCAACGTCGTGTCTTCGAGGAACACCAGCACGGGGGCGGGCTCGTTGCTGCCCAGCGCTGCAAAGTGCGGCTGGATCGCGCGCGCGCCGTCGGCGGCCATGAAAGTGCCCACTTCGCTTTCCGGGGTGCCGCGGCGCTGGCGCCACATCGACAGCAGATACAGCAGACGGGGCGAAGCCTCGCCCAGCAGCGCGCCGGGGTAGGCATCGCTGTCACCCAGAAGGTTTGCCGCGGATTCATTGATGAGGCGGATGCGATCTTCTTCGTCCGCCACCAGTATGCTCTCGCGCAAATGCTGCAGGATGTACTGCGAGAGCTGCGCGAGGTTCGCCAGGTCGATCTCCTGGCGGCGCACCAGCGCCTCGCTCTCGCTCAGGCGATTCGCGAGCGGTCGCACCGACAGTGCGACGAGGAACACGATCGCCCCGAGTACGCCCGCCAGGATGTAATCGTTCGGCAGCGCATCGCCCGCAAGATGGCTCGCGATCTGCTGCGCGAGCAGCGTGATGCTCGCCACCGAAGCGAGGAAGAACGCGTCGCGATTCTCTGCGAGCAGCGCCATCGCGCCGATGGGCACGATCACGAGAATGCCGAAGCCGCTGGCCACACCCCCGCTGCTCCACAGGAGGAAGGCGATCGCCAGCGCGTCGATGAAACCGTGCGAGAGCGCGAGAATGCGCAAGCTGGGCCAGTGCCGCCGGCTGGCCACCGTCAGCCCGACCCCCACGATCAAATAGACCACGCAGCCGACATAGAACGCCGTGCGATGGTTATCCGACAGAAAGCTGGAATAGTTGCCGAAGCGCGTCAGACCGAGGAGCGTCAGCGGGACCAGCAGTCGGTACAGATTGACCAGCCCGACCACCCGCCAGGCAAGATCGGTAGGCGCTGGGGTTGAATGGGCCGCGGCGGAGGGCATCGAACCAGAACTCTAGCATCGCGCTGGCAGGCGGGCGGCGATTTCGGGAGAATGAGCGTCTTTACGCCGGGGTTTGCACGCGCCCATGAATCTTCACGAATACCAGTCCAAGAAAATCTTCGCGAGTTACGGCATTCCCATCCCTGCAGGCATCGTTGCCGCCACACCGGATGAGGCGGTCGCCGCCGCGCAGCAACTGGGCGGCAAGCTCTGGGTGGTGAAGGCGCAGGTGCACGCGGGTGGTCGCGGCAAGGCGGGTGGTGTGAAGCTCGCGCGCGATGCGCAGGCTGTGCGCGCTGCGGCGCTCGAGATGCTCGGCACGCACCTCGTCACCAAGCAGACCGGGCCGGAAGGCCTGCCGGTCGGCAAGGTCTACGTGGAAACCGGTTCGGCGATCGATCGCGAGATTTATTTGAGCCTCACGCTCAACCGCGAGAAGAGCCGAATCGCGGTCATCGCCTCGGCGGCGGGTGGCGTGGACATCGAGCATGTCGCGGCGACCACGCCAGAGAAGATCCTTTCCGCCACCGTGCACCCTGCGGTGGGTCTCGAGGCCTACCAGGCGCGCGAGCTCGCGTTCGGCCTGGGTCTCACGGGTGTGCAGATCGGCGAGTTCACCAGCATCCTCACCGCGCTGTACAAGCTGTACATCGAGAACGACGCGAGCCTGGTGGAAGTCAACCCGCTCATAATCACGAAGGACGGCAAGCTGCTGGCGCTCGACGCCAAGATCGGCATCGATCCGAATGCGCTGTACCGCCACAAGGGTCTGGCTGAGCAGCGCGACACCACGCAGGAAGATCCGATGGAGCTGAAGGCGAGCGAGCATGATCTCAACTACGTCTCGCTCGACGGGGACATCGCTTGCATGGTCAATGGGGCGGGCCTCGCGATGGCGACGATGGATCTCATCAAGCTGCACGGCGGCAAGCCGGCGAACTTCCTCGACGTCGGTGGCGGCGCTACGGCCGAGCGCGTCACGGCGGCATTCGAGCTGATTCTCTCGAACCCGAACGTGAAAGCGATCCTCGTGAACATCTTCGGCGGCATCGTGCGCTGCGACCTCATAGCCGAGGGTGTGATCACCGCGGTGAAGAAAGTCGGCGTGCAGGTGCCGGTGGTCGTGCGGCTCGAGGGCACGAATGCCGTCGCGGCGCGCCAGATGCTCGGTCAGAGCGGGCTCGCCATTACTGCTGCCACAGGTCTCACGGATGCCGCGATGAAAGTGATCGCCGGCGCCAAGCAAGGCAAGAAATAGACATGAGCGTTCTCGTCAACAAGCGCACGAAAGTGATCTGCCAGGGGTTTACCGGCAAGCAGGGCACGTTCCACACGCAGCAGTGCATTGCCTATGGCACGCGCGTCGTGGGCGGCGTCACGCCGGGTCGCGGCGGCACGCAACATCTGGATCTTCCCGTGTTCGACACTGTGCGCGATGCAGTCACGAAGACCGGTGCCACCGTCAGCATGATCTACGTCCCCGCGCCGTACGCCGCGGATGCGATCCTCGAAGCGGCCGATGCGGGCATCGAGCTCGTCGTCTGCATAACCGAAGGCATTCCGGTGAACGACATGGTGCGCGTGAAGGCAGCACTTTCAAATTCGCCCACGCGGCTCATCGGTCCGAACTGCCCCGGCATCATCACGCCGGATGAATGCAAGATCGGCATCATGCCGGGCTTCATCCATCAGAAGGGTCGCGTCGGCATCGTGTCGCGCTCGGGCACGCTCACCTACGAGACCGTGCACCAGACGACGCAGAATGGGCTTGGTCAGAGCACCTGCGTCGGCATCGGCGGCGATCCAGTACGCGGCCTGAACTTCGTCGACGTACTTGAGCTGTTCGAACGTGATCCGCAGACCGAAGGCATCATCATGGTCGGCGAGATCGGCGGCAGTGATGAAGAGGTGGCCGCCGCGCACATAGCGAAGTTCGTCAGCAAGCCGGTCGTCGCGTACATCGCGGGCGTGACGGCTCCTGCCGGCAAGCGAATGGGTCATGCGGGGGCTGTGGTTGCCGGTGGCAAGGGCACCGCGGCCGACAAGTACACGGCGCTCGACAAGGCTGGCGTGAAGACGGTGAAGTCGCCCGCCGAGCTCGGTAGTGCGATGCTCAAGGTGCTGGGCGCGCCGAAGGTGATCTCCCTTGCGCCGCGCGTGATGGCGCAGGCCGTGCCACTGCCGAAGGCGAAAGCAAAAGCCAGAGCGGTCGTGAAGCCCAAAGCAACGAAGAAGCCGGTCCGCAAGCCGGTGAAGCAGTCCGCGAAGCGCAAAGCTGCGCCGAAGCCCGTGCGCCGAAAGAAGTGAGTGTTCGCGGCTGCGCCGCGTAAATCATGGCTGACCGACTCACTGTCGCGCTGGCACAGGTCAACCTGCTCGTCGGCGACGTGCAGGGCAATCTCTAGCGCATGCGCCGCGAAATGCAGCGCGGTTGTTCTGCCGGCGTGCAGCTCACGATCTTTCCCGAGCTCGGTCTCTCGGGTTATCCACCCGAGGATCTGCTGCTGCATCGTGGCATGCGCACGCAGGTCGACGCCGCGCTCGCGAAGCTGTGCGAAGCGAGCGCGCACAACACGGACAGTTGCGGCATCGTCATCGGCTATCCCGAATACGAAGGCCCGGCGGGCAGCGCGCGCATCTACAACGCGGCGGCACTGATTGATGGCGGCAAGGTGCTGGCAAACTACCGCAAGCGCGCACTGCCGAACTATCGCGTGTTCGACGAGAAGCGTTACTTCACGTCGGGCGAAGCCGCCAGCGTCGTGCAATACCGCGGTTTTCGCGTCGGCCTGCTGGTGTGCGAAGACATGTGGGGGGTCGAGCCCGTGCAGGCTGCGAAGGCCGCCGGCGCGGAGCTGCTGCTCGTCATCAACGCCTCGCCGTACGAGATCCACAAGCAGCGTGAACGTGAGTCCGTGCTGCGCGAGCGCATCGCCGAAGTGCAGTTGCCCGCGGCATACGTGAACCTGGTCGGTGGTCAGGACGAGCTGATCTTCGACGGCAATTCGTTCGCGATGGATGCCGAGGGCGGCATCGTGATGCGCGCCCCGGCATTCAGCGAGGGTTTGTTCATCGTCACGTTCGAGCGCAGCGGTGGCAAGGTGATTCCACACGCGCAAGTGCAGGACGGTCTGCCGGACGTCATCACGCCTGAACTCAGCGATGAGGCAAGCGTGTACAACGCGCTGGTGCTGGGCGTGCGCGACTACGTGAACAAGCACGGCTTCCCGGGCGTGGTGATGGGGCTCTCGGGCGGCGTGGATTCGGCGCTGACGCTTGCCCTTGCGGTCGATGCACTCGGCGCTGAGCGTGTGCAGGCTGTGATGATGCCTTCGCCGTATACCTCAGGCATGAGCAAGGAAGATGCGCTGGCGCAGGCGCGCCGCCTCGGCGTGAGTTACAGCGAAATTTCCATCGAAGGCATGTTCGCGGCGACGCGCGATGCGCACGCGCAGGAATTTGCAGGTTTGAAGCCGGACATCACCGAAGAGAACATCCAGGCGCGCATCCGCGGAATCCTGCTGATGGCGATCTCCAACAAGACGGGTCGCATGCTTCTCACCACCGGCAACAAGAGCGAGATGGCCGTGGGTTACGCCACGCTGTACGGCGACATGGCGGGCGGTTTCGCGCCGATCAAGGATTGCAGCAAGTTGCTGGTATACCGGCTGTCGCGCTATCGCAATGCGCTGGAAAAGGAAGGCGATCCATTCATCCCGCTGCGTGTGATCGAGCGTCCGCCGTCCGCGGAATTGCGGCCGGATCAGAAGGACACGGACTCACTGCCGCCGTACGAAGTCCTGGATCCGATTCTCGAGGCCTTCATCGAGGAAGACCTGTCGGTCGACGAGATCGTCGCGCGCGGTTTCGATCGCGCCGTGGTCGGCCGCGTGCTGGATCTGGTGAAGCGCAGCGAGTACAAACGGCGCCAGGCACCACCGGGCGTGCGGGTCAGTCGGCG
>JBDSRN010000064.1:0-17725 GCA_039929265.1 Steroidobacteraceae bacterium
GTACTGGCAGAGCGCCTGCGCCGCCTGGACACCGGCAGCGAACCCACTGCCCCCTGGGCAGAGGCAAAGAAGCGCATTCGCTCCCAAATCGTCGCGGGCTGACGTGGCGCAAGTCCGCCCTCCATCACGGAGCGCGTCGGCTGATTGCAAGGATTGGGCTCGGCCAAATGAAACCCGTGATCACCGCAGGCGGCGCCATTGAGTAAATTTACTCAACGCACTGAGTAAATGAACAACACGAGATTGACGCTCGGGGCTATCCCGGACCATGTAGCTAGCGATGTAGCTAGGCTGATCCGGAGCTACGCTGATCCCATATGAATCAACTCAGTACAAGCACCCCGCGCGAGCAGGTGCAGAACATCGAGTAGGGTCCTGGCACGTCCGGAGACGTTCGCCAACGTCGTTGCAACTAATTGAGTTATTGACTGTTTTCCCCGGATTCGTCCACAGTCATCCGATCTGATCCAGTGCTACCTTTGCAGCTATCTTCGCGTCCAGCTACACACCCGGATCGACGAGTTGACGGCCATGGAACATGCGAAGCTAACCGCTCTCGAAGTCCCTTGAATGAAAACCCGTTTGCTCTCGAATATCCTGATACGGTAAAATGCCGTACTTTCAGGAGCCCCCGTCATGACTACCTCAGCCGCCCGTTTCGATCTCAAGCTGGATTCCAGCGAGAAGGAGATCGTCGCGCGGGCTGCTGCGCTCATGGGAACCACGATGGCAGGCTTCGTGCGCGCGGCGGCCAAGGAGAAGGCCCAGGCCCTGCTCGAACGTGAGACCCGCGTCGTACTCAGCGAGCGCGACTTCGCGCGGTTCGCAGCGGCCGTCAGCGGGGCTTTCGAGCCGAACCCGGCTCTGTCGCAGGCGCTGAAGGAGGCGCGGCGGAAAGTCCGTCGTGCTTGAGGAGCGCGCGCTCGACATCGGCGTGCATGACCGCAACGGTTTCGACTGTGGCGTTCCCGAACTCAACGATTACCTGAAGCGCCTTGCCGAGCAGCACCGGCGCAAAGGTGTCAGCACGCCATTCGTGCTGGTGGATACCGACGCGCCGAGCGAGATTCTGGGTTACTACTGCCTGAGTGCAGCCCAGGTGGACGCCGCAGAGCTGCGGGAACGTGACCGCAAAAAACTGCCGCGCTACCCGGTGCCATGCTTCCGATTGGGCCGGTTGGCGATCCGCAAGGACCGGCACGGGCAGGGCATCGGAAAGCTGTTACTCGCCTGTGCCGTCGATCGCTGCCTGAAAGCACGGAACGATGTGGCAGCCTATGCGTTGATTGTGGATGCGAAGGATGAGAACGCCAGGCAGTTCTATGAGCGCTACGGGTTCGTCGCATTCTCCGATGAACCTATGACGCTCTACCTCGGGCTTGGCGGCTGACGGCTGATTGCAACCTTAGGGCTCGGCTAAACGAAACCCGTGATCGCCGCAGGCGACGCCATTGAGTAAATTTGCCTTCCCCGAAGCCGGCGCCGGTCTCGCCGTCACACAGCACCACGCCCGCGGTGAAGTCATGGCTCGTCCAAATGAAACTTGCAAGGTCGGTCGTATGGAAACCGCATCGAGCATCGCTGGTGGGAAATTGGCTCGCTGGGTCTGCGGGTTGCATTGAAGGATCTGACGTCAGCGAAGTCCTTGCCAGGACTACAGACACCACAGCACTGTTGTGGAGACCAGTTGGTCTTGAGCAGCCACGATGCACGCTCCGGTTTCGGCTAACCTGGTAAGTCGCGCGGTTACTCCGCTGCATCAGCAGATCCAGCGGCTATCCTGAGAACTTCTCCGGCGCCGAGGGTGCTTATGGATTGCCCAAGTAGTCGCGCTTACCGATCACGATGCCGTTGTGACGCAGGATGTTGTAGGTAGTTGTGACATGAAAATAAAAATTCGGTAGGGCATGGCCGAGGAGGAATTGCATTCCTTTGTAGCGGGTTTCCTTGTCGCCGCGCTTGACCACAATTTCCTTGTCTTCGGTCCCGTCAATCTGCTGCGGCGTCACGGTCTGGATGAAGGCGATGGTCTTGGTAATGCGCGCCTTCAAGTCGGCCAGAGTCTTCTCATTGTCCTGGTACGAAGGGATCTCCATCCCGGCCAGGCGCGCCACTACGCCCTTGGCTGTATCGCAGGCGATCTGCACTTGCGTGGTCATGGGCAGCATGTCAGGGAAGAGGCGATAGGTAGTCAGCGAGCCAGCGTCGAGCTTCCTTTCGTCGACATGGGCCTGCGTCTTGTCGAGAATTCTGGACAGGTTACCGAGGATATTGACGAATCGCGGAACGCTCGCCTGATACATGGAAATGCTCATTGGAATTCCTGGAAGCGTGAAAGAAGGGGTAGCAGCATACGCATGTTTTTTTAACTTCAGCCGATGTTAGTGACGTACAGGAGCTTTGGCGTTATCCGCTGGATAGCCCCGTTCAGTTTCTGTCGTCTGCGTCAGCAAGCTTCTCGCGCCCAGGATCGCGCCATGCCCGTACCGCACTGCTCGTCAAGCCTGCTTGCTTGACTTGGCGTGCGTGCTGATGCGGAAGGAATACGAAGCGTTGGAAAAGATCGTGCGCGATCATCAGCGCCCTCCGAAGCACTGCAGTGGCTAGCGAGCAGCATCCCCCGCGAAGCCGACGGGATCGGCCTTCGCTGCGGGCCTCACGTCGTATCGGCCATGGTTTCGAGCAGGTTCGCCGGTTTGACTAAATCTGGCCGTCGATTCCTAGCGGCTGATCACATTCCGTCTTGCAGCGATTGCCTATGTTGCAGCATGGCCTCAGGAATCACGTCAGTGCGGACAATCCCCGCTCACCTCGTGCTGTTTTTCGTTCTCGTGCTGGGTCTGGCGACGGAGGCATCCGCGCAGGTCTGCAGCCAGGCGGGCGCCACCACGACTTGCAACGTTGGCGACAACGTTGCTCCCGCCTACGCCACACCGACCACCGAAACACTGATTCTCGCAGGCGGCGGGGTTGCCGGACAGACACCGGTGATCACCGGGCCGCTGGAGCTGAACAACCCATTCGGCGCGTACGACCTGATTCTCAACACCACCGGTTTCGTGGAGTTCGCGCCGATCAACAACGTCGCGCCGCAGATCGTCCTGATCCGCAACACGAACGGCGCGATCACCTCCACCTGGAGCGCCAACACTTCTCTCAGCGCGACGGAGACCGCGAAGGGCATCGACGCGTGGTCGAGTTCGGCGGGCAATATCGTGAACGTGCTGAGTTTCTCCGGCCAGCTCAGCATCGCCAACGTCGCGGCCACTGCGCTCACCACGGGCATCATAATGCGCACCGACGCCGGCGGCGATGCGACCACGCTGCTGCTCGCCCCGGGCACGATTTCCGTGACGGGCGGCGATGCCTATGGCGTAGTGGCGTACACCTCGGGCGGCGGCGACGCGCGCACGGAGGTGCACGGCAACGTGACGACGCTCGCCGTGGGCAACGATGGCATCATTGCCGGCGCGCTCGCCTACACACCGAACGGCGGCCGTGCTCTGCTGGAAGTCTCCGGCACCATCACGATGGACAATCGCCCGTTCGCGGCAAACGTCGATTCGTTTGCGGCATTCGCCCGTGCCGGCTTCAACAACGGTCTGGCGCGCACGCTGCTCTCCGGCACCCTCGAAACCTGGGGCATCCATTCGGGTGGCGCGCGGGCCTATCAGGAAGACCTCGGCGATGCGGAAGTGGAGACGACGTCGACCAGCACGGTGATCACCCACGGTGACAACTCCGACGCCGTCGGCGCGGTGGCCAATGGTGGCGTGGCGCGCGTGCTGGCCGCGGGAACCTTGCGCACATTCGGCAATGTGTCGTACGGCATCTACGCACAGAGCCTGACCAGAACCGCAACCGTCGATACCACGGATGCAACGATCCTGACCAGCGGCGACGACTCGCACGGTGTCGCGGTCTACGCCCAGGACGGGTTCACCATCACGACGGGCGACATCAGCACCACTGGCAACTTGTCGCGAGGCATCGAGGCGGTGACCCCAGGCAGTGCGGACATCGACGCCACTGGCGGCGCCATCAGGACCATCGAATTCAACTCGCACGGCATTCGCGTCGAGGCAGGAACTGCCCTCACGTTGAGCGCCGGGGACGTCAGCACGACGGGGTTGCGGGCGAACGGTGTGGTCGCGCACCTCACCACGGCCGGTGCGACGAGCATCGACACCTCGGCGGGCCGCATCGAAACTTCCGGCGACGAGTCCCAGGGCATCGGTGTGGAATCGGTTGCCGGCACAGTCCGCGTGGTTGCCGGGGACATCGACACTGCCGGTGCGGACAGCCCGGGCATCCTGGTCGATGCACCCGACGACACCACGATCGACACGACTGCGGCGCTGATCACGACGACCGGATTGCGCTCGCCTGGCGTGTGGGCGCGCGGCATGGGAACGGGAGAGCGTGACCTGCAGCTCGGCGCGATCACGACGAGCGGTGCGAACAACGAGGCGGCGCTGGTCGACTCGCGCGGCGGGGACATCAACGTCGTGGCGAGCGGGGCCTTGGAGGTCACGGGTCAGGGCGCGCGTGCGATCGCCGCGAATGCGCTGGAAGTTGCCGGTGCATCGGGTGACGTCGCCGTGCAGGTGCTGTCCGGCGCGCACGCGATGGGAGAATGGGGTGCATCGGTCAGCGCGCGCTCGGCCTTCGGCAGCGTGAGCGCGTCCGTGGGCAATGCCGGTGTACTCATCGGTGGCTGGGACAGCACGAGCAGTTCGGTCAACCCTGCGACCGGCTTCGGTTCTGCTGCGTTGATACTCAATGGCGGCACGGGCCAGGCCGTCTCGCTCACGAACGCCGGCAACATCGGCGCGCTGTCGGACCGCGCGGTGATCTCCACTCTGGGGCTGGGTCTGCAGGTTCGGAACGCAGGTGTTCTGACCGGCTACCTCGAGCTCGGTGCGGATGCGGAGCTGTTCGACAACAGCGGCAAGTGGAACCTGCGGCACTTCGCGGATACGAATGGCGACGGGGTTCGTGACGTCGAGCGCGTCGCGCGTACCGAGTTCGCCGGCGGCATCGACGTGGTGGAGAACGAGGCGACGGGCACCCTGTTGCTGGGCAACGCCAGCTCGGCCGGCAGTGTCGATGCGTCGTTCGCGTACGTTCCCGCGGGTGTCAATGCGGCGTTTCATGCGATCACGACGGCGGGAGTCGAACAGGGCCAGCTGCTGCAGCTCGAGCGCTTCGAAAACCGCGGCACGATCTCGCTCGCGGACGCGGACAGCGGCGGCACAGCCACTGCAGGCGACGTGCTGCTCATCACCTCCGGCAGCGTCAATTCTGCCGGATTGTTCACGGCAGGAACCGCGCCCGGCCTCTTCGTCTCCGACGGCGGCAGCCTGCGCCTCGACACCGTACTCAATGCCGGTGGCGCGAGCTCGCAGTCCGACCTGCTCGTCGTCGATGCGACCGCGGTCGGACCCCTCGGCCCTACGCGCATCTTCATCACGCAGGCCGGCGGACTCGGTGCGCAGACCGTGGGCAATGGCATCAAGCTTGTCGACGTCCTCAATGGTCCGGCGGTCTCGGCAATGAATGCCTTTTTGCTCGGCGCCAATGTGATGGCCGGACCGTTCAGTTACCAGCTGTTCCGGTCCGGCCCGCTGGGCGACGATGGGGACTGGTACCTGCGCACTCAACTGGACCCGACACCGCCCGTCGATCCAAACCCGCCGGGGCAGCCCACCGTCCCGGTAACACCTGTCCCGCCCGTGCCGCCGGGCACGCCCGTCCCGCCCGCACCGCCCGGCCCGGGTCCGACAACATTCCGTCCTGAAGCCGCATTGCTCGCCTCGTTGCCGAACCAGCTGCGCAACTACGACTTGGCAGCGCTCGCGACGCATCACCGCCGCGTTGGCGAAGGGAGCGACATCGATCTCGCTTCAGAACGCCGTCGCGCGCGCTCCTGGGCGCGCGCCTTGAGCTCGAGCTTCGACACGCAGCAGGAAGGCGTGCTCGCTCCGGCGACGCTGTCGACGTTCACCGGCGCGCAGATCGGCTTCGAGTTGCTCGATGGCGGGCTGATCCCGAGCGGCATGCCGAGCCTCGGCGTCTACGCGGGTCGGCTCACGGGCAGCGCGGATGTAGCGGGTTTCGCGGAAGGCATCTCTGGCGCCGCAGTCGGCACGACCGACACCACCGATACGTTCTTTGCCCTGTACGGCACGCATCGGCGCAGGTCGGGGCTGTACTTCGACTACGTGATCCAGCGCAGCCTGTACAGCGGCTCGATTCTCGCGGTGAACGGTACGAGCGTCGACCTTGAGGGCAGCGGTCTCCTGATGTCGTTCGAGATGGGCAAGGCGCTGCGCTTGTTCACGCGCTACCGGCTCGAGCCGCAGCTCCAGCTCATCGCGCAGACTCAGAAGCTCGACACCGTCGCGATACCCAATGCAACGGTGGAACAGCGCGCACCCGTCACCCTGACCGGGCGCCTCGGCCTGCGGTTCAGCGGCAAGTTCGGCGCGCTGGGCGGAAGTCTGCAGCCCTACCTGCGTGCGAGTGTCTGGAAGGGCGCGCCGGTGTCGGACCAGACGCGTTACTCGGCGGGCGGTGGCACGACGGAACTGGATACGGACAGCGACACGACCAGCGCCGAAGCGGGTGCGGGACTGAGCTGGGGATTCTCGCGACGAATGCTTGTGTACGCCGAGGTGAGCAAGCTGTTCGCGTTGCAGGATGCGACGAGTTCACTGGAGTCGGGGTCGGCCCCCACCGCATCGTTGGGCTTGCGCGTAAGCTGGTAGGCGATGAAATTGCTTTGCGTTGCGCCGGCTGATTGATCTCAGCCGGGCAGATCGAACACGAGCAACTCGGCGTCCTTGCCCGCGGTCAGACGCAGCTGCGCACGTTCCTCGCTGAGCTTCAGCGCATCGCCCGCTTCGAGCTGCTCGCCCGATGCCTGCACTGAACCACGCACGACATGCAGATACAGCTTTCGTCCGGACTCGACCTCCAACGCGACCGCTTCGGCATCATCGAGCAACGTGGCGTAGATCCGCGCGTCCTGATGAATCGTCACCGAGCCTTCTGCACCGGTGGGTGAGGCGATCAGGCACAGGCGCCCGCGCTTCTGCTGCGCTTCGAAACGCTTCTCTTCGTATTCGGGCGCGATGCCGGTGACGTTCGGCTGAATCCAGATCTGCAGGAAATGCACGGGCTGCGTCTGCGAGTGATTGAACTCGCTGTGCTGAACGCCGCGACCCGCGCTCATGCGCTGCACGTCGCCAGGCCGGATCACCGAGCCCGTGCCGATCGAATCACGATGCGCGAGCTCCCCTTCCAGCACGTAGCTGATG
Source organism: Steroidobacteraceae bacterium (assembly GCA_039929265.1). Lineage (GTDB taxonomy): Bacteria > Pseudomonadota > Gammaproteobacteria > Steroidobacterales > Steroidobacteraceae > ZC4RG30. The sequence continues at coordinate 7,323 of JBDSRN010000064.1, forward strand.
ATCTCCATGTCACGATGCGAGTGCGTTCCGAAACCCTGGCCGGCCGCGACGCGGTCCTCGTTGATGACGCGCAGCGGACCGAATCCCATGTGCTGCGGGTCGTGGTAATCGGCGAACGAAAAGGAATGGTACGAACGCAGCCAGCCATGCTCTGCGTATCCGCGCTCGCTGGCGCGGCGGATCTGGGCGCTCATGCGGACATCATGCCCGCCACCCGACAGGCCGTCACTCAAAAACAAAGAGCCCGGATTGCGATACGAATGACATTGCGGCGAGCACCCGGTAACGCACTTTGGCGGGTGGTTAATCGTTATAAACCACCCTGAAGACAGCATGGAGTGAAGTGAGAGACATCCGAATCTTCGAATTCGGGGGTACAGGCTCGATCCGGTCAGGAGACTGCTGTTCGACGCAAACGGCGCGACCGTTCCGCTGAGTTCGCGCGCCTTCGATGCGCTGCTCGAGGCGATCCGGCCGAACTCGATCGTCGAAGAGACGCCCAGAGCATTTGCCGTGCTGCCGTTCATCGATCTGAGGCTGCCTGCACCACCAATGAACGCGAGCTAATTCGGCTTCGGCTCTTCGTTTTCCATCAGCTCGATGTATTGCTCGAGCTCGTTCAGTGCTTCGATCAGCTGTTCCTTGGAGGGCACGCCGATTTCCTTCGCACGCATCCAGCCATCGATGAAGCCCTGCTCCCACTCACCCAGTTCGTCGTCGTCCATCATTGCGTCCCCACCTTTGTGAACTGATGTTATCAGGCGGCCAAGCTGCATCACGCACGCGGATCAGTGCGCTGTTGAACCAGGTCCGACCGTAACACCCCGATCCCCGCGGCTCCTGTGACTGGCGCGGCATTTGCGTGGGTCGGGATGTGAGGCTGTCACAACCGCGTAGGAGTCCGACGACAGTACTCCGAGTGCCTCACCGCTGTACCGGCGGCCGCAAAACTTCGCTAATGGCGTACAGGGAAACAAGGAGTTCATGCCATGCTCAATTACGCCATCGGTTTTTTCATCATCGCGCTCATCGCCGCATTTCTTGGATTCGGGGGTATCGCCGGCGCCGCGGCCGGCATCGCAAAGATTTTGTTTGTCGTTTTCCTGATCATTGCCGTTGTGCTGTTTTTCCGGCGCGCAACTTAGCGCGAGAGTCGGCTTTCGGGGCCGATTGATGAGGAGCGAGTCTATGCGCTCTGATGCGCTGGGCTCGCTCCTCGCCGCGTGACCCGCCGGCTGGTGTGACTGGCCGGTTGGCACGAAGCGGACACGGCCGGTGTTTGACGAAGTAGAATCGCCCGCCTTCTGGTTGGGGCGATCAACGTGACGAAGACCGGCAAGCTGTTCGTGATCTCTGCGCCGTCGGGTGCGGGCAAGACCAGTCTCGTGAAGGCCCTGCGCAAGTCAGAACCACGTCTGTATGTCTCCATTTCGCACACCACGAGAGCCAGGCGCGTGCAAGAGCTCGACGGGCGCGAGTATCACTTCGTCTCGCCCGAGCAGTTCCACTCGATGGTCGAAGCAGGCGGCTTCCTCGAGCATGCACGCGTGTTTGACAACCATTACGGCACCGGCCGCGACGCGCTGCAGGCGCAATTGGCGAAGGGTCACGACGTCGTGCTCGAGATCGACTGGCAGGGGGCCCGGCAGGTGCGCGCCGCGCATCCCGAATGCGTCAGCATCTTCATCCTGCCGCCCTCGAGTGATGCGCTGCGTCAGCGCCTGGAATCGCGCTCCACGGATACGCCGGCGGTTATCGCACGCCGCCTCGCTGACGCCGTGACGGACATGTCGCGCTGGAATGAGTTCGACTATGTAGTGGTGAACGACCGGTTCGAGGAGGCGCTCGACGGGTTGCGCCACATCGTCAACGGCGAGGGTGGCCGATGGCACGCCCAGCGGACAGATCTGAAGCCCTTTCTGCAGAAACTGCTGGCGCCCTGAAACGCCGCCCGCGCGCCATTCCGGCACCATGACCGCCGAAAGTGCGCAACTGCCACTGGCCGAAAGTGCCTGTATGGCTTATCCTTTTTGACCTCCCAGCGAATAGTTGAAGCCCATGGCCCGTGTCACCGTCGAAGACTGCCTGAACCACGTCGATAACCTGTTCAACCTCGTGCTGCTGGCCTCCCAGCGCGCGCGCCGGCTGGCCAATGGTGCCGAAGCCACGCTGCCGCTCGACAACGACAAGCCCACGGTCATGGCGCTGCGCGAGATCGCGGCCGGCAACATCACCTTGGAAATGCTGCGCGAGCCGGAGCCGCAGCCGGAAGTGCAGGTGCCCGAGCCGGATCATCAGTCGATGTTCCGCGCACCGCAGTTCGGCCTTGGGGACTGACCGGAGAAGTTCGACTCGAGCGGCCAGCGCCACCGCGATGGACTATGCGTCCTCGCTGCTGGGGCTCCTGCCCGGCACGCGCCGCACCCCTGGCCTGAAGGACCTGCTGGCCAAAGTAGCCGTTTACCTGCCCGCTGAGCAGGTAGAAAAAATCCGTGCGGCGGCCGAATTCGGTGCCGCCGCCCACCAGGGCCAGAAACGCCTGTCCGGCGAGGCCTACATCACCCATCCCGTCGCGGCCGCCGAGATCCTGGCCGAACTGCGTCTGGATGCGGACACGATTGTCGCGGCGATCCTGCACGACGTCATCGAGGACACGCCGATCTCCAAAGAGGAGATTGCCGCGAAGTTCGGCAGCGACGTGGCCGAAATCGTCGATGGCGTCACCAAGCTCGATCAGATCAAGTTCAAGAATCGCGAGGAGGCGCAGGCGGAGTCGTTCCGCAAGATGCTGCTCGCGATGGTGCGCGACCTGCGCGTGATCATGGTGAAGCTGGCCGATCGCACGCACAACATGCGCACGATCGAAGTGATGTCGGTGCCCAAGCGTCGCCAGGTGGCGCGCGAGACGCTCGATATCTACGCGCCGGTGGCCGAGCGCCTCGGCCTGTACAGCATGAAGCTGGAGCTCGAAGACCTCGGCTTCCACACGCTGTATCCGCATCGCTATCGCGTGATCGAGCGCGCGATCAAGCGCGCACGCGGCAACCAGAAGGAATTTCTCTCCCGCATCGCCGATAAGCTCGCCGATGCGATGAAGAAGTCGGGCATCCAGGCGAAGGTGCAGACGCGCGAAAAACATCTGTACAGCATCTATCGCAAGATGCGGCGCAAGAGCTCGCTGCTGTCTGAGATCGTCGACGTGTACGGACTGCGCATCGTCGTCGACAGCAACGACACGTGCTATCGCAGCCTCGGCGTCGTGCACGGCGTGTACAAGCCGATGCCGGGGCGCTTCAAGGACTACATCGCGATTCCGCGCGTGAACGGCTACCAGTCGCTGCACACGACCCTGTTCGGACCGAACGGCGTGCCGATCGAAGTGCAGATCCGCACGGAGGACATGCACCGTATCGCCGAGTCTGGCATCGCCGCGCACTGGAAATACAAGGCGGGCGAAGCCGAAGGCAGCTCCGCGCAGCAGGAACGCGCGAAGGCGTGGCTGTCGCACCTGGTCGAAATGCAGGAGACCGGCAGCTCGGAAGAATTCATCGAGAGCGTGAAGGTCGACCTGTTCCCGGACAAGGTGTACGTGTTTACGCCGCGCGGCGAGATCTTGCGCCTGCCGCGTGGCGCGACGGTGGTCGACTTCGCCTACGCGGTGCACACCGACGTGGGCAATCGTTGCGTCGCCGCCAAGATCGACCGGCGCCTGTCGCCGCTGCGCACCGTGCTGCGCAACGGGCAGACGGTGCAGATCATCACGGCGAAGGGCGCGTCGCCGAATCCCGGCTGGGTGAACTTCGTCGTCACGGCGAAGGCGCGCACCGCGATCCGTCACTATCTCAAGAGCCTGAAGCGTTCCGAGGCGCTCGGGCTCGGGCGTCGACTGCTCGATCAGGCGCTCGCCGAGTTCGAGCTGGATCTGAGCAAGGTCACGCCAGAAGCGATGAGGTCTGCACTCGTCGAGCTCGGCATGAAGGATGCGGAGGAGCTGTTCGACAAGGTCGGCATGGGCGAGCGTCTCGCGCCGCTCGTGGCCCGACGGCTCCTGCCTGCGGGCACTGACATGGCCGCCACGCACGCGGCGCCGATGGCAGTGGCAGGCACCGAAGGCCTGCTCGTGAGCTATGCGCGCTGCTGCTATCCGATTCCCAACGACAACATCATGGCGTTCCTCAGCACCGGCCGCGGCATTGTCGTGCATCGCCACACCTGCGCGAACGTGCACGACCAGTCACGCAAAACGGCCGAGGACACAGGCAAGGGTGGCATGCGGCACGCGGAGAAGTGGTTGCCGCTGACCTGGCAGGCGGGCCTCACGCGCTTCTTCGCCTCGGAGATCCGCGTCGAGGCGGTGAACCGCATGGGCACGCTCGCGGCGGTGTCCGCGGCGATCACGGGCACGCAGACCAACATCACGCATGTCAGCGTCGACCCGCGCGACAGCGATCTGTCGCTGCTCACGCTGGAACTGGAAGTGCGCGATCGCAAGCATCTGGCGCGCGTCGTGCGTTCCATTCGCAACATGCCCGAGGTATTGCGCGTGACGCGTACCATCGCGCAGCTCGCGCGACCCAGGAACATACAGGATTTCTCATGACACGCAGCATCATCCATACAGACAAGGCCCCGACGGCGATCGGCCCGTATTCGCAGGCAGTGCGTGCCGGCAACACCGTGTACACGTCCGGGCAAATCCCGCTGGATCCGGCGACCATGGAGCTGGTGACGGGCGACATCGACGTGCAGGCGCGCCGCGTGTTCGACAACCTCGCGGCCGTCGCCGAGAGTGCGGGCGGAACACTGGCCAATGCCGTGAAGCTCACTATTTTTCTCATCGATCTCAGTCAGTTCGCGAGAGTGAACGAAGTGATGAAGACCTATTTCAGCGAGCCGTATCCCGCGCGCTCCACCGTCGAAGTCTCCGCGCTGCCGAAGGGCGCGCAGGTGGAGATCGAGTGCGTGCTGAGCTTCTGACCCGGCTCGGACTCGCGAAGCCCGAGGACGCGCTCTTCATACTGCCCACGCGTTACGAGGATCGCACCCGCCTCACTGCGATCGGCGCGCTCGCCCCCGGCATGCGCGCGGTGGTCGAGGGTGAGGTGCAGCTCACCGAGGTGAGCTTTCGTCGCCGTCGTCAGTTGCTGTGCCGGATCTCCGACGGATCCGGGTTTCTGACACTGCGGTTCTTCTATTTCTCGCGCGCGCAGCAGGAAGGTCTCGCGCGCGGCGCGCGGCTGCGCTGCTTCGGTGAAGTGCGCCGCGGGCCGGTCGGGCTGGAAATCGTGCACCCCGAATACCGGCGGGTGCCGCCCGCCAAGGACGAGCCGCTCGAGTCCACGCTGACGCCGGTGTATCCGCTGGTCGAGGGCGTGACGCAGGGGCGACTGCGTGCGTTGATCGAGCGCTCGCTCAAGGAGCAGGACGCGAACCTGCCCGATCTGCTGCCGCGCGAGCTGCTCATCTCGTTGTCACTGCCCACGCTCGGCGAGGCGCTGCGCTTCATGCACCGCCCGCCGGTCGGCACTTCACTGGCGCAACTCGCGGAGGGCCGGCATCCCGCCCAGCGCCGACTCGCGTTCGAGGAACTGCTGGCGCACCAGCTTTCCCTGCAGCTCATCAAACGCACCGTGCAGAGCGATCTCGCACCGGTGCTCGGGGATGGCAGCGGACTCGAAGCACGCTTCCTGAAATCCCTGCCGTTCACGCTCACCGATGCGCAGAGCAAGGTGCGTGCCGAGATCGAGGCGGACCTCACGTTGCAGCGCCCGATGATGCGGCTCGTGCAGGGCGACGTCGGCTGCGGCAAGACCGTGATCGCAGCGGCCGCGGCGGCACGCGCGATCGGCAGTGGCAAGCAGGCGGCGCTGATGGCGCCGACCTCGTTGCTCGCCGAGCAGCACTGGCGTTCGCTCAAGGACTGGTTCCAGCCGCTCGGTATCACCGTGGGCCTCATCAGCGGATCGCAGCCGGCGCGCACGCGACGCTGCGCGCTCGAGGCAGCGGCCGACGGCACCCTGCAGATGGTGATCGGCACACATGCTCTGTTCCAGGAAGGCATGAAGTTCGACTCCCTTGCATTGATCGTCGTCGATGAGCAGCATCGCTTCGGCGTGCAACAGCGCATGCAGCTGAAGGAAAAGGGTCGGCGGGCGCACGAGCTGCCGCATCAACTCATCATGACGGCCACGCCCATACCCCGGACTCTCGCGATGACCGCGTACGCGGACCTCGACGTGTCGGTGATCGATTCACTGCCGCCGGGGCGCACGCCAGTCCGCACGGTGGTGCTGCCCGAGGAGCGCCGCGCGGAGGTCGTGCAGCGCATCCATGCCGCGTGCAGGGAAGGACGCCAGGTGTACTGGGTGTGCCCGCTGATCGAAGAATCCGAGGAGCTCGAATTCCAGGCGGCGGAGGAAACCTTCGCGAGCCTGATCGCGGCGCTGCCGGATCTACGCATCGGTCTCGTGCACGGGCGCATGACGCCGGCCAGGAAGGAGGCGGCGATGCAGGCATTCAAGAGTGGCGAATACCAGGTGCTGGTCGCCACCACGGTGATCGAGGTCGGCGTCGACGTGCCCAATGCCAGCCTCATGGTGATCGAGAACGCCGAGCGCATGGGGCTCGCAACACTGCACCAGCTGCGCGGTCGTGTGGGACGGGGCACGACGCAGTCGAGCTGCGTGCTGCTGTATCGCGCGCCGCTGTCGCCGCTCGCGCGCGAAAGATTGCAGGCGATAAGAGACAGCAACGACGGCTTCGTGATCGCGCAGCGCGACCTTGAGCTGCGCGGGCCGGGCGAGCTGCTCGGCACGCGCCAGACCGGCCTTGCCGAGCTGCGCATCGCCGACCTCGTGCGCGATGCGGATCTTCTGCCCCGCGTGCGGGCGACGGCGCAGACCCTGCTGCGCGAGAACTCATCCAGCATCGCAGCGCTGCAGCAGCGTTGGGTCGGTGCGGCGGAGCAGTATGGCCGCATCGGCTGAACATCTGAGCCCGCGAGGTTCGCTGCTGCGCCCGTATGCGCGGCGAGCGATGGATTTCGTGCGCCTGACGCGGCTCAACAAGCCTGTCGGGATCTACCTGCTGCTGTGGCCCGTCCTCTGGGCGCTGTGGATCGCTGGCGAGGGTCATCCGGATCCGAGTGTGTTGACGGTGTTCGTCCTCGGCGTGGTCTTCATGCGCTCGGCGGGCTGCATCATCAACGACCTGGCGGACCGCAACATCGATCCGCACGTGAAGCGCACGCGCGAACGTCCGCTCGCCGCGCGCCGGCTCTCACCTTACGAGGCACTGGTGCTGTTCTTCGTGTTGCTCGCGGGGGCGTTGCTGCTGGTGCTGCAGCTAAATCCGCTCAGCGTGCGCATGTCATTCGTCGGCGCCGCGCTCGCCGTGAGCTATCCATTCATGAAGCGGTTCTTTCCGCTGCCGCAGTTTTATCTCGGCCTGGCGTTTGGCTGGGGCGTACCGATGGCCTTCGCTGCACAGCTTGGTGCCGTTACGCGCGTTGGCTGGCTGTTGTTCGTGCTCACGGTGCTGTGGGCGGCGATCTACGACACGTTCTACGCGATGGTGGATCGTGAGGATGACCTGAAGCTCGGCGTGCGCTCGAGCGCGATCCTGTTCGCGGACATGGATCGCATCATCATCCTGGCGATGCAGGTGCTGATGCTGATGGGCCTCGCGCTGGTCGGGCGCGGGCAGCACTTCGGCTGGCCGTACTGGGCGGGGCTCGGGCTGGGGGCGGCCTTGTTCGGTTATCAGCAGTGGTTGATTCGCGCGCGGGAGCCGGCGGCGTGTTTCCGGGCTTTCACGAACAACAGCTGGTTCGGACTGGCCGTTTTCGCCGGGCTAGCGGCGGAGTTCGCGCTGCGGAACTGACGCAAGTACCGACCTGGACTCCGGCTTCAACCACGCATCGCCGACCTCAGCCACGCGCGCCGCCACCCAGACCTCAATCGACGCGACCCCCGCCATCTGCAGTGCGCGCGCCGCTTCGTTCAGCGTGCTGCCGGTGGTGAGCACATCATCCACCAGCGCAATGTGTGCCGGCACGCGCGAGCGTGTGACTTCGAAGGCGCCGCGCACGTTGCGGTGCCGCGCAGCGGCGGCGAGCTCGCTCTGTTCCAGCGTTGCGCGAGGCCGCAGCAGCAGCCGCTGATCCATCGGCAGGCCCAGCACCTGCGCGGCGAACTGCGCGATCTCCGCCGCCTGGTTGAAGCCGCGCTCCGAAAACCGCTGGCGATGCAGGGGCACCGGAAGCACGACCTGCGGCAGCGCGCGAGGATCCGCCGCCCGACGCTCCCCGAGCAGCGTGCCGAGCACGCGCCCGTACACACGCTCGCCGTGGAATTTGAGGGCGCGGATCATGTGGTCCGCCGGATAGTCGTAGCTGGCCAGTGCCCAGACCGGACCACATGACAGTGACGCGACGCTGGTTACGGCGGGCAACGCGGCGAGACAGTGCTCGCACAGATCCAGCGCGACATGCGCCCCCGGCCACCGGCCCGGCGCACCGCATAGCGAACACACCGGCGGCGCCAGCACCGCTGCCACGCTGCGCCAAGCCTGCCGGAACAACCGTGCGGCGGATCCCGCGATTGTCGACTGCGCAGGGGTTTGCAGGTTGACAGTTGCCGCACGTCGCTCGAACATCAGCACACCTCTTGCGCGTAGGTCGTTGTTTTCAAGGGGCAGTTTGCGGCGCGGTCGCGGGCGTCGCAGTCCGCCAATCTGCGCGCTTCGAGCAGGAATACGGGAGCTCTAAAAATGAATGCTGTGGTTCGCGAAGAATTCCGCCCTGCGACGGGCAGCGAAAAACCCCGCCACGACTGGAGCCTGGCCGAGGTCAGCGCCCTGTTCGCCCTCCCGTTTTCGGATTTATTGTTCCGCGCTCAGCAGGTACATCGTGCCTGGCAGGAGCCGAACCGGGTGCAGATGAGCACGCTTCTGTCGATCAAGACCGGTGCCTGTCCCGAGGACTGCGCCTACTGCCCGCAGAGCATCCGCTACGACACTGGCCTGGTACGCGACACGCTGCTGCCGCTGGAAGAAGTGGTCGCGCGCGCGCGCGCGGCACGCGCTGCGGGCGCCACTCGCTTCTGCATGGGTGCCGCGTACCGCTCGCCGAAGAAGAAGGACCTTGAGAAGATCACCGCGATGGTGCGCGAAGTGCGCGCGCTCGGGATGGAAACCTGCGCGACGCTGGGCATGCTCACGCCCGAGCAGGCGGGCGAACTCAAGGACGCCGGCCTCGACTACTACAACCACAATCTCGACAGCTCCGAAGCGTTCTACAAGGAGATCATCACGACGCGCACGTACCAGGATCGCCTGGACACGCTCGCAGCGGTGCGCGAGGCGGATCTCAAGGTGTGCTGTGGCGGCATCGTCGGCATGGGCGAGACCGTGGCGGACCGCGCCGGGCTGCTCGCGACGCTCGCGAACCTGCCGCAACATCCCGAGAGTGTGCCGATCAACAATCTCGTGCAGGTGCCGGGCACGCCGCTGCACGGGAAGCCCGCGATCGATCCGCTCGAATTCGTGAAGACGATTGCTGTGGCACGCATCCTCATGCCCGCGGCGCGCGTGCGACTGTCGGCCGGACGCGAAGCGATGAGCGACGAGCTGCAGGCGCTCGCCTTTCTCGCTGGCGCGAATTCGATCTTCTACGGCGAGAAGCTGCTGACCACCGGCAATCCGGACGTCGAGCACGATCGCGCGCTGCTGGCGCGGCTCGGCATGCAGACCGAAGCACTCGAAGCCGCGCACAACTGAGATGCGGCGCGACGCGCAGTGCCTCGCGACCGCGCTGCACGAGCTCGACGCGCGACAGCTGCGGCGCGCACCGCGCAGCGTGCAGGGTTTCGCGGGCAGCCACGACATCGCGCTGCCCATCGTCGCGGGGCGTGCGCTCGTCAATTTCTGCAGCAATGACTATCTCGGGCTCGCACGGCATCCGCGGCTGATCGATGCGATGCGCGCAGCGGCGCATGAATTCGGCGTTGGCAGCGGCGCCGCGCATCTGGTCACGGGTCACAGTCGCGAGCATCACGCGTTGGAAGAAGAGCTCGCGGCATTCACCGGTCGCGAACGCGCGCTGCTGTTCTCCACCGGCTACATGGCGAATCTCGGCGTGATCACGGCGCTCGCAGAGCGCGGCGATCTCGTGCTCGGTGATCGTCTGAACCATGCGTCGCTCATCGATGCCGCGCTGCTGAGCGGCGCGCGCCACGCACGTTACGCGCATGGCGATGCGCAGGACGCCGCGCGTCATATGGATAATGAACGCAATACGCTCATCGCCACCGATGGCGTGTTCAGCATGGATGGCGACTTCGCGCCGCTGGCCGAGCTTGCGCAACTCGCCAACACGCGCAAGGCGTGGCTCGTCGTGGACGATG
>JBDSRN010000065.1:0-36907 GCA_039929265.1 Steroidobacteraceae bacterium
GACCGGTCGCGGCGCACTCGAGCTCGGCGGGCTCACCTCGCGCGAGGTTCCCGTGCTCGTCGGCACGCTGGGCAAGGCGTTCGGCAGCTTCGGTGCTTTTGCCGCGGGCGATACGGACGTCATCGAATATATCCTGCAGCGCGCGCGCACGTACCTGTTCACGACAGCGCTGCCACCAGCCGTCGCCGCGGCGGCGCGCGCCGCGCTGCGTCTCGCCCAGCAAGAACCCTGGCGGCGCGAGCATCTGCGGGCGCTGGTGCAGCGTTTCCGGACCGGCGCCGCGCAGCTCGGTCTCACTTTGGGGGACTCCGCGACCCCGATACAGCCCTTGATTCTCGGCAGCGTCGAGCTGGCCCTCGCCGCGAGCAACGCGCTGCGTGAGGCAGGCTACTGGGTCGCGGCGATCCGCCCGCCCACCGTTGCGCCAGGCAGCGAGCGGTTGCGCATCACACTGTCGGCGGCACACACCTGCGCCCAGGTGGATGGTCTGCTAGCCGCGCTGCCGCCTGCACTGTCGAGTGCCGTCGCATGAGGGCGCTGTATCAGGAGAGCTTCGGCGAGGACAACGGCGCAGCGCCGCTCGTGCTGCTGCACGGCTGGGCGCTGAACCTGCGCGTATTCGACGCGCTGGCCGGGCAGCTCGCGACCGGCCGCCGCGTCATCCGCATCGATCTGCCGGGCCATGGTCGCAGCACCTGGGACACATCGCTCGCGCCGTTCGGCAAGCAGTTCGAGCTGCTGCTCGGCGCGCTGCCCGAGCGCTGCGACCTGCTCGGCTGGTCGCTCGGCGGTCTGTACTCCATGGCACTCGCAGCGCGCGAGCCAGAGCGCATCGGCAAGCTCGTGCTCGTCGCGTGCACCCCACGCTTCGAAGCGACCGAAGGCTGGGCGCAAGGCATGGCCGCGCCGGTGGTGCAGCAATTCGCGAACACGCTGCTCGCGAACTACAAACAGGGCGTGAAGGATTTTCTGGAGTTGCAGGTGCGTGGCAGCAGCAATGCCGAATATTCGCTGGCACAGCTGCAGCGCGCGCTGCTTGCCCATGGCGACGCGCAGCCGAGCGCGCTCAATGCAGGCCTCGCGATCCTCCGGCGAGTCGATCTGCGCGGACAGCTCGCAGGCATTCGCGCACCAGCGCTGGTCATCGCCGGGCAGTACGATCGCGTCGCGCGTCCGGCGGCGTCCGAGTTCATCGCGCAGCAGATTCCTGGCGCGCAATACCTGCTGATGCACCGCGCCGCGCATGCGCCCTTCCTCTCGCATCCGGACGAGTTTGCGAGCGCCGTCGCGGGCTTTCTCGCATGATCGCGCATCCGCAGAGCCTCGAGCCCGCGCTGGTTGCGCGTTCCTTCGATCGCGCGAGTGGGAGCTACGACGCGGCGGCAGCGCTGCAGGCCACAGTGCGCAACGAGCTGCTCGAGCGGCTCGAACTGCTGCAACTCAAACCCGCGACCATCCTCGATCTCGGGGCGGGCACGGGTCTCGGCGCCGCCGCACTGAAGAGCCGCTATCACAGGGCGCGCGTGATCGCACTCGACATCGCCCCCGGCATGCTGCGTGAAGCGCGCAAGCACAGCCGCTTCTGGCGTCGCATCGAAACCGTCGCGGCGAGCGCGACTCAGATGCCGCTACCCGCGCGCAGCGTCGATCTCGTGTTCAGCAGTCTCATGCTCCAGTGGTGCGAGGATCTGGATGCCGCGTTCACCGAAGTCGCGCGCGTGCTGAAGCTCGGCGGCGCGTTCATGTTCAGCAGCTTCGGTCCGGACACGCTCGGGGAACTGCGCGATGCCTGGGCGAGCGTGGACGAGGTCCCGCATGTGAATCGTTTCCTGGACATGCACGATGTGGGCAGCGCGCTCACGCACGCGGGTTTCGCAGAGCCGGTGCTGGATGTGGAGCGGCACCGGTTGCATTATCCAGACGTGCTGTCACTCCTGCGTTCACTCAAGTCGATCGGCGCGCACAACGTCACCGCGGGGCGTCAGCGCAGCCTCACTGGCAAGCAGCGCTACGCCGCCATGACCGCCGCTTACGAAACCCTGCGCCGTGACGGCAGACTGCCCGCGACGTGGGAAGTCGTGTACGGCGTGGCCTGGGGCGGTACACCCCGCGCGGCGCCAGGTGAAATGGTGCTGCCCTTTGCGATCGGCCCCGCGGGGCGCCGCCTGTGAGCGATCCGCGCAGCCTCTTCATTGCCGGCACCGACACCGGCGTCGGCAAGACTCGCGTCGCCGCGCGGCTCATCCGCAATTATGTCGCGCAAGGTGCGCGCGTGTCCGGCATGAAGCCGGTCGCCGCGGGCGCGGAACCGGGGCCCGACGGACTGCGCAACGACGACGCCCTGGCCTTGCAGGCCGCGGGCAATATTGCGATTCCCTATGCACTGCTGAACCCGTACTGCCTGAGCCTCGCAACCTCGCCGCATCTCGCGGCGCGCGCGGCCGACGTGTCGATCGAGCCTGGGCGCGTGTTCGAGGCCTACGCGCGCATCACGGGGTTTGCCGACGTCGTCGTGGTCGAGGGCGCAGGCGGCTGGCTCGCGCCAATCAGCCCGAGCCAGAGCATGGCGGACATTGCAATTGCACTGGGATTACCAGTGGTTCTCGTCGTCGGCATGCGTCTGGGGTGCCTCAGTCATGCGTTGCTCACCGCCGCAGCGATCCAGACGACCGGACTGTCACTCGCCGGCTGGTACGCGAATCAGATCGACCCGGCCTTCGAACCCATGGCGGATTACCTCGATTCCCTGCAGCAGCGACTGCCTGCGCCGCGCCTTGGTTTCATGGCCTACGGTGACGCGTAGCGAATGCCGCCTAAGTCTTTGATAAGCTATGGCAAGATGGATCCCGCTTGCGAACACCTCGACCTGCTCCCCAACTGCTCCCTCAGCCCGCAGGGCGCGCGAGTGCTTTTTGCCGTGGTGTGCGTCGGGTCATTTGCCGTGGCGCTGTTCGTGTCGCTACCGGGGTTCTGGCCGGTATTGCCCTTCGCGGGCATGGAAATGCTCGTGCTGGCCTGGGCGCTGAAGATCAGTCTGGCGCGGCGCTGGCAATCGCCGCACATTCGCATCGACGAGCAGCAGATCTGCATCGAATCACCTCATGGACGGCGCGCGGACGAAGTTGCCGTAAAGGTAATGTTTCCGCGCTACTGGGCGCAGGTTAAACTCCGCGCTGCCCACACTCCCTTGCATCCCAGCCGCCTGACGATCGAGTCGCATGGCCGTGCGTGCGAGGTCGGTCAATTTCTGACTGAACAGGAACGGCGCAGCGTCGCAGGACGCCTGGCGCGGGCGATCGGTCGCGTCAGCGAGACGCGTCCGCTCGAGGGTGCCCCTGGACGGATGTTTAAAGAGTTTCACTAGCCTTAAGGTCGATCGATGCTCCGCAAATCTTCAACATTGACTGCCGCGCTGACCGCCCTGGTGGGTGGACTTGCAAGCGCGCTCGCCGCCCCCGCAGCCCATGCCGCGTGGGCCCTGAACATGCCGCCAGGCGTGACGGCGATGTCGCAGCGGATCTACGGCCTGCACATGACCATCTTCTGGTGGTGCGTGGCGATCGCCATCGCCGTGTTCGGCGTGATGATCTATTCGCTGGTGAAATTCCGTCGCTCGGTCGGCGCCGTGCCGGATTCCACCCTGGTCCACAGCACCAAGGTCGAGATCATCTGGACGGTCATTCCCGTCATCATCCTGGTCATCATGGCGGTGCCCGCGGCCCGCACGCTGATCCAGCTCGAGGATACTTCGAACACCGAGCTCACCGTGAAGATCACGGCGTATCAGTGGAAGTGGCAGTACGACTATCTCGATCAAGGCGTCAGCTACTTCTCGACCCTCGCGCGCGACAGCGACGCCGCGCGCCAGCTCGAATCCGGCACGGATGTGTTCACCGTGCCGCACTATCTGCTCAACGTCGATCATCCGTTCGTCGTGCCGGTCGGCACCAAGGTGCGACTGCTGCTCACGGCTCAGGACGTGATCCACGCCTGGTGGGTGCCGGACCTCGCGGTGAAGAAAGACGCGATCCCCGGGTTCGTCAACGAGGCCTGGTTCGAGATCCAGGCCGACAAGCCGGGCCTGTATCGCGGCCAGTGCGCCGAACTGTGCGGACGCGACCACGGCTTCATGCCGATCGTCGTGGACGCCAGGAGCAAGGAAGACTTCGCGGCCTGGATCAAGGCGCAAGCGGCAGAACAGAAGCAGGCGAGCACGGCGCTCACCCGCAGCGCGGGCTGATCCGCCCTTTTTACTTCAGAGATTCACGCACATGGCTGAACACGCACACACCGCCCACGCTGGCGTAACGCACGGGGCCGACCACGACGCGCATCACGGCCCCGCGCACGGATTCATCCAGCGCTGGGTGATGGGCACGAATCACAAGGACATCGGTACGCTGTACCTGATCTTCGCCTGCGTGATGTTCTTCATCGGCGGCACGATGGCGATGATCATCCGCCTCGAGCTGTTCAAGCCGGGCTTGCAGTTCGTCGATCCCATGTTCTTCAACTCGATGACGAGCATGCACGCGCTGGTGATGATCTTCGGCGCGGTCATGCCGGCCTGGGTCGGACTTGCCAACTGGATGATCCCGCTGCAGGTCGGCGCCCCCGACATGGCGCTGCCGCGCATGAACAACTTCAGCTTCTGGCTGCTGCCGTTTGCGTTCACGCTGCTGCTCGGCACGTTGTTCATTCCCAGCGGCGCTCCGGCCGGCGGCTGGACGCTGTATCCGCCGCTGTCACTGCAGGGTGGCGACAGCTTCCCCATGGCGATCTTCGCCATCCACCTCATGGGCGCGAGCTCGATCATGGGCGCGATCAACGTCATTGTGACGCTGATGAACATGCGCGCCCCCGGCATGACGCTGCTGCGCATGCCGATGTTCTGCTGGACCTGGCTCATCACCGCGTACCTGCTGATCCTCGTGATGCCGGTGCTCGCGGGCGCCGTCACGATGCTGCTCACCGATCATTTCTTCGGCACCAGCTTCTTCAGCGCTGCCGGCGGTGGCGATCCGGTCATGTATCAGCACATCTTCTGGTTCTTCGGGCATCCCGAGGTCTACATCCTGATACTGCCGGCTTTCGGCATCGTCTCGGAGATCATCCCGACCTTCGCGCGCAAGCCGCTGTTCGGCTATGAAACGATGGTGTACGCGACGGCGTCCATCGGCTTCCTGTCGTTCATCGTTTGGGCGCACCACATGTTCACCGTGGGCATGCCGCTGGCCGGCCAGATGTTCTTCATGCTCACTACGATGCTGATCGCCGTGCCCACGGGCGTGAAGGTATTCAACTGGACCGCAACGATGTGGAAAGGCTCCATGACCTTCGAGCCGCCCATGCTGTTCGCCATCGCGTTCCTGTTCCTGTTCTCCATCGGTGGATTCTCGGGCCTGATGCTCGCGATCGTGCCGGCCGACTTCCAATACCAGGACACCTACTTCGTCGTGGCGCATTTCCACTACGTGCTCGTACCCGGCTCGATCTTCGGGATCATGGGCGGCGTGTACTACTGGTTGCCGAAGTGGACCGGCAACATGTACAACCAGGCGCTCGCCAAGTGGCATTTCTGGCTCTCGGCGATCTTCGTCAACGTCCTGTTCTTCCCTCAGCACTTCCTGGGCCTCGCCGGCATGCCGCGCCGCATCCCGGATTACGCCACGCAGTTCGCGGACTGGAACTTGGTCTCGTCAATTGGTGGCTTCGGCTTTGGCCTCGTGCAGCTGCTGTTCCCGCTGTGCATCTGGCAGTGCGTGCGCGGGGGGGAGCGCGCTACCGACAAGGTCTGGGAAAGCGCGCATGGTTTGGAGTGGGAGCTGCCGTCGCCGGCGCCGTACCACAGCTGGGAAACGGCGCCTTCAATGCCGGTGATCGCGCACGGCGCGTCGCACTGAGATTCCGGTGACCACCCCTGACGACATACCTCGGCAGCAACGCGTACGACGCTCGACCATTCTGCTGGCGTTGTTTGCGGTCGCGGTGTATCTCGGCTTCATCATCTACGCCGTGCAACGCGCATGAAGAATGCGAACCGCAGTCTCGCTCTGCGCCTGACGCTGATGTCGCTCGGCGCGTTCGCGTTCGGCTTCGCGCTCGTGCCGCTGTACGACGTGATGTGCACGCTCACGGGCTACGGCAATTCCAAGACACTCGCGCGCGCCGCGACGCTCGCACAGCAGGGTGCGGCGACGCAGGCCGATGTCACACGCCTCGTCACCGTCGAGTTTCTCGCGCAGTTGCCGAGTGTCGGGAGCTGGGAGTTCCGGCCGCAGGTGCGCAGCATGCAGGTGCATCCGGGCAAGCTGTACCAGACGAATTTCGTGGCACACAACCTCACCGGACGCGACACCGTCGCCCAGGCTGTACCTAGCGTCGCGCCCTCGCAGGCGACGACGTTCTTCCACAAGACCGAGTGCTTCTGTTTCACGCCGCAGTCATTCGCGATCGGCGAGCAGCGCGACATGCCAGTCCGCTTCATCGTGGATCCGGCGCTGCCGGCCTACGTCGATCGCATAACGCTGGCTTACACCTTTTACGATTCGCCCGGGAAGATCTGAATGAGCATCAAGTCCGATACCCACGATTCCAACACCTACTACATTCCGCATGGCAGCCCGTGGCCGATCGTCGGCTCGGTAGCCCTGTTCGTCCTGATGTGGGGCGCGGTGCTGTTCCTGAACGAGTGGGCCTCGGCCTGGGCGTTCCTGCCCGGCGCACTGATCCTCGCATTCATGTTCTTCGGCTGGTTCGCCACAGTGATCAACGAGAATGAAGCAGGCCTGTTCAACCTGCAGGTCGACAAGTCGTTTCGCATGGGAATGATGTGGTTCATCATTTCCGAGGTGATGTTCTTCGCGGCGTTCTTCGGCGCGCTGTTCTATGCGCGCGTGCTGTCAGTACCGTGGATCGCCGGCGCAGGCACCAAGATCTTCAACCCGCTCCTGCTCTGGCAGGGCTACAACCCGGGCTGGCCCACGAATGGTCCTGCGAAGGTCGGTGGCTTCGAGGACGGCAGCTTCAGCATCATTCCGGCGTTCGGCCTGCCGGCCATCAACACGATGATCCTGCTCACCAGCGGAGTGACGATCACCATTGCGCATCACGCGCTGCGCGCCGGCAAGCGCAACATCCTGACGATCTTCCTCGCCGCGACGTTCCTGCTGGGCTTCCTGTTCGTCGGCCTGCAGGCCGAGGAGTACGGCGAGGCGTACAAGGAGCTCGGACTCAAGCTCTCGACGGGCATCTACGGTTCGACGTTTTTCATGCTGACGGGCTTCCACGGCCTGCACGTCACGATCGGCGCGATCATGCTGCTGATCATCTGGCTGCGCGTCGTGCGCGGACACTTCACGCCAGGGCGACACTTTGGCTTCGAGGCGGTGGCCTGGTACTGGCACTTCGTCGACGTGGTGTGGCTCGGCCTTTTCGTGTTCGTCTACTGGATCTGACGGCGCGAACGGCGCGACATCCCGCCGGTCAGTGCACGGGACCCTGCATCTGGCCGATGCCATGCGGTGTCACGAGCCCGAGTTTCCACGCCACCATCAGCAGGGCGAACAGAGCGACCGACAACCCCACGCGCCAGGTGAGCGCGCGGACCAGCTTCGACGAGTCACCCTCGCTCTTCGACAGCGCGAACAGCGCGGACCCGAGGCTGAACACGATAGCCGCGAGGATGATGAGCACTGCCATGCGTATCAATTCCATACGACGAGTATAGATCCTCACTCATGCGTCCGCGTCCTGCGTGGTTGCTGCTGACGGTGCTCGCCATGGCGCTGTTCACCACGCTCGGCTTCTGGCAATGGAATCGTGGCCAGCACAAGCTGGCTCTCGCTGCGCAATTCGAGACGGGCGGAAAAGAAGCGGCCTTGCCGTTGGGCAGCCGCGACATCGCAACGCTGCCGCGCTTCACCTACGTCAGGTTGCGCGGTGAATACGACACAAAGCATCAGTTCCTGCTCGACAACATGAGCGACTCGGGTCGCCCCGGCTACCAGGTGCTCACGCCGCTGCACCTGGAGGACGGCCGCGTGCTGCTGGTGAACCGCGGCTGGCTGCAGTTCACCGGTTATCGCGACCGCCTCCCGGACATCGCGTTCAGCGCCACGGGCAGCACCGAAATCCGCGGCCGGCTCGACCAGCTGCCTGCCGCAGGCCTCGCCTCCGGTCGCGCGGCCCCGGCGTTACAGGGAAGCTGGCCACGCCTCACGACGTTTCCGCAGCTCGCCGAGCTCGCCGCGGCGCTGGGCCTGCCGGCGCTGCAGCCGCGGATCCTGCTGCTCGATGCCGACGCGCCGTCCGGTTACACCCGCCGGTGGCAGCCGCCGGGTCTGTCGCCAGACCGGCACATCGCTTACGCCGTGCAGTGGTGGGCCTTCGCCGCGCTCGCACTGATCCTCCTGGTCGTCCTCAATCGCGGAAAGAGAACATGAGTCCGAATCCCGGCAATCGCCGCACTCTGTATCTGCTCGCAGCAATCTTTTTCGTGCCCCTCATCGTCTCGTTCGCGATGTACTACGGCGGCACCTGGCGCCCGGTGGGCAAGACCAACCACGGCGAGCTGGTGGATCCGGCGCGCCCGCTGCCGGCACTGCCGTTACCGCAGTTCGGCAGCGACGCGCCGATCGATGCGTTGCGCGGCAAGTGGTCGCTGGTGTATATCGGCGCGGGCAGCTGCGATGCGAGCTGCCGTCAGGCCCTGCTGGTGATGCGCCAGACGCGCCTGTCGCTGAACAACGAGATGGATCGCGTCGAGCGAGTGCTGCTTGCGACGAGCGAGTGCTGCGACAAGCAATTCCTCGACACTCAGCATCGCGGGCTCATCGCCGTCGATGCGAGTGGCGCCGCAGCGCTGCCGCTGATCGCGCTGTTCCCGCAGGACGCGCGCGACGAGCAGGTGTTCGTCGTCGACCCGCGCGGCAATCTCGTAATGCGCTACGACACGCGCGCGGCACCGAAGGGCCTGCTCGAAGATCTCAAGAAGCTGCTGAAGCTTTCGCACATCGGATGAACGCCACCACGATACGACGACTCGCGCTCGCCGGCGTGCTGCTGGGTTTCGTCGTGGTCGTGCTCGGTGCATACGTGCGCCTCACTGCGGCGGGGCTGGGCTGCCCCGACTGGCCGGGCTGCTATGGGCATTTCACGCCTATCGGCGCGCAGGCAGCTGGACCCGAGCACGCGCTCGAGCACGGTCGCCCGCTCGAGGCGGGCAAAGCCTGGCGCGAGATGATCCATCGCTATGCGGCGGCGGCGCTGGGACTGATCGTCCTCGTGATCGCGGTACTCGCGTGGCGCGCGCGCGCGCAGCGCATCGTCGCGCTGCCGTTCGCATTCGGTTTGCTCGCGCTGATCATGGTGCAGGGAGCCCTCGGCGCGTTCACCGTGACGCTGCTGCTCAAACCACTGATCGTCACGCTGCACCTGATCTTCGGTTTCAGCACCGTCGCGCTGCTGTGGTGGTTGTGGCTCACGCTCGCACGCCGCAGCGGTACCTCACGCTGGAGTCGCGCGAGTCTCGCGTTCCGCGGCAGTCAGCTGGACAGCACGCTCACCGGCGGCGCGAGCAGTGGCATGAACACCGGTCGCGGTCTGGTGATCCTCGCGATCTGCGCGCTGACCATGCAGATCGCGCTCGGTGGCTGGACCAGCAGCAACTACGCCGCCGTGGCGTGCCCGGATTTTCCACGCTGTCAGGCCTCCTGGTGGCCGGAGGCGGATTACGCGGATGCGTTCGTGCTGTGGCGCGGGCTTGGCATCAACTACGAAGGTGGCGTGTTGGATCATCCGGCGCGCGTCGCGATCCATTTCGCGCATCGGCTCGGCGCGCTGCTGGCAAGCCTGCTGTTGCTGATCGCGGCGGTGCGCGTGCTGGCCGCCGGGGCATCCGGGGGAGCGAGGGTGGCGGCGTGGGCCGTGCTCGCGGGCCTGCTGCTGCAACTGTGCATCGGGATTGGAATGGTGGAAAAGGGGTTCCCGCTGTGGCTCGCGACGGCCCACAACGCGGGGGCGGCGCTGCTGCTGCTGTGCGGGGTGGGGCTGCTGTCGACGATGCGGAAGTGACGCGTTGATCTGCTAACCTTTGCACACCCGCCAACGCCTCCGGCGGGCCTGAAACAGGTCCCGATTTGGCCACTCTCCCATCCAAAGCCGAGACGGACGAGCTCACCTCGCCCGCGCCTCGGGCGCCCGGTCGCTGGCGCTTGTACTACGCGCTGACCAAACCGCGCGTGGTGATGCTGATCGTGCTGACTTCGGTGGTCGGCACCCTGCTCGCAAGCCCCGGTCTGCCGCCGCTCGACGCGCTGGTGTTCGGCAACCTCGGCATCGGCCTCGCCGCTGCGGCCGCTGCGACGCTCAACCAGCTGCTCGACCAGCGCATCGACGCCAACATGGCCCGCACCCGCTGGCGCCCGTTGCCCACTGGTGCGCTTACCGAGCGCAAGGCGCTGGTGTTCGCCTCGGTGCTCGGCGTCGCCTCGATGGCGATCCTCTATTTTCTCGTCAACGCGCTGACCGCGGTGCTGACCCTGCTTTCGCTGATCGGTTACGCCATCATCTACACGCTCTGGCTGAAGCGGGCAACGCCGCAGAACATCGTCATCGGCGGCGCGGCCGGCGCGGCCCCGCCGGTGCTCGGCTGGTGCGCGGTGACGGGCACCGTCGACCCGCATGCACTGCTGCTGTTCCTGATCATCTACGCCTGGACCCCGCCGCATTTCTGGGCCCTCGCCATCGCCCGGCGCGACGACTACGCGCGCGTGAACATCCCCATGCTTCCCGTCACGCATGGTGTCGCGTACACACGCCTGCACGTGCTGCTGTACACCGTCATCCTGGTGCTGGTGACGCTGCTGCCCTACCTCACGCGCATGAGCGGCCTCGTGTACCTGGCCGCAGCCGTGGTGCTGAACATCGGCTTCCTCTACTACGCGCTGGCGCTGAAATTCACCGAGCGCGAAGAGCTGCCAATGAAGGTTTTCCACTTCTCCGTGCAGTACCTCATGTGGCTGTTCCTGGCCCTGCTGGCGGATCACTACCTGCCGACGACGCAGCTGGCAGTTTAGTTTATTGTTTCGAGGGTGATCCAATGAGGCGTAAGACCGGGGCTATTGTTGCAGCATTGGTACTGTCCGGGGCGTTTTCCGCCGCCGAAAGCGAGTTCGTCGAGGGTCGCCACTACGAGCGCCTGACGCCCGCGGTGCCGGTGTCCACGCCTGCCGGCGTCGCGGAAGTCGTGGAAGGGTTCTCGTACGGCTGCCCCGCCTGCTTCATGGCCGTGCCGATGACCGAGGGGCTGAAGGCCCGTCTGCCCGAGAAGACTCAGCTGGTGTACGTGCCCGCCTCGTTTATCCCGTCCGAAGCATGGCCGATGTTCCAGCGCGCCTATGTCACGGCGCAGGTCATGGGCATCGCCGACAAGACGCACGAGGCGATGTTCGAGGCGATCTGGAAGACCGGTGAACTGCCGCTCATCGACCAGGCTACCCGCCGCGTCCGCCAGCCGCTGCCCGGCATTGAAGAGACGGCGAAGTCGTTCGCCGTGGAGACCAAGGTCGGACAGGCGGAGCAACTGGTGCGCGCCTACCAGGCGGACAGCACGCCGACTTTCATAGTCAATGGCAAATGGAAGGTGCTGGCGGGCACCGGCGCGTCATACGAGCAAATGACCCAGCTCATCCTCCTGCTGCTCAAGAAATAATGCTCGTCGATCGCATCTGGTCGGGCAACCGGCTGCGCAACTACCACTATCTGGTTGCCTGCCCCGAGACCGGCGAGGCGCTGGCCGTCGATCCGCTGCAGTGGCAGGACGTACTCGCGAGCGCCAAGGGGCACGGTTGGACCATCACCCAGATCCTCAATACCCATGAGCACGGCGACCACACCGGCGGCAATGCGGGGCTGGTCGGTGCCACAGGCGCGAAGGTGCTGGCGCATGCCCGCGCCGCGAGCAGCATCGGTGGCGTGGATCGCGGACTGAACCAGGGCGACGTGATCCGCGTGGGCCGCACCGTCGAGCTGCAATGCCTCGACACGCCCGGCCACACCATGACCCACATCTGCGCCTTCGCGTCGGGCGACGAGCCGGCACTGTTCTCCGGCGATACGCTGTTCAATGCCGGCGCCGGCAATTGCCACAACGGCGGGCATCCCGAAGCGCTGTACGACACCTTCGCGAGCCAGATCACGCGGCTGCCCGGGGCGACTCGCCTGTACGCCGGCCACGACTACCTGGTGAACAACCTGGACTTCACGATGGATCGCGAGCCCGGCAATGCCAGCGCCGCAACGATGCTTGCGAGGCTGCGGGCGACCGACGCCGCCGACATGCCGGTGCTGACGTTGGGCGAAGAGCAGGCCTATAACACCTTTTTCCGCCTGGACAACCCGCTGATCATCGCCCGGCTGCGCGAGTGCTTCCCCGACCTGTCGGAGCACCCAGATCCGAAACAGGTTTTCCTGCGACTGCGCGAGCTGCGCAACAAGTGGTAGACATGAACGACTCCAGCCACACCGACTATCGGTTCCTGCGCCGCTGGTTCTCCCTTGCGGTGCTCGCGGCGGTCTTCCTCGCGGTGGGGCTGATCCTGCAGCCACTGGTGATGCCGATCATCTGGGCCGCGTTCCTCGCATTCCTGCTGCAGCCGCTGCAGGTGCGGCTGACGCGGCGCTTCAAGCGGCGCGGGAGCGCCGCCGCCGGCGTCATCACTGCGCTCACTCCGATCGCGATCCTCGCGCCCATCGCATTGTTGGGACTCGCGTTCGCGCACGAGATCCAGCTGATCCTCGCGAAACTGCAGGACAATCCGGCGATCTGGGATCTGCAGACCTGGCAGGATCCCTCGAAGTACCCGCGCATCGCGCAGCTGTGGACGATGGCGCAGGAGCGCTTCTCGATCAGCGCGGCCGACGTTCAGGGCTGGCTCGTCACCGGCACGCAGACCGGACTGAAGTCGCTCGCGGGCTTCAGCGGCGCATTCGTGCTGGGCGCAGCGGGCACGGTGCTGCGCTTCTTCCTTATGCTGTTCATCCTGTTCTTCATGCTGCGTGATGGCGCCGCGTGGTTCCGCCGCGCGATCCTGCTCGTGCCGATGCAGCCGAGTCGCCGCGCGGCACTGTTCGATCGCCTCGCCCGCGTCACGCGCGCGGTGGTGTTCGGTGCCGGCCTCACGGCGATGGCACAGGGCCTTCTGGTCGGCATCGGCATCGCGATCGCCGGCCTGCCGTCGCCCGTCGTGCTCGGTGTGCTCGCCGGCCTGTCCGCACTGCTGCCGTTCGGTGGCGCGGCGATCGTCTGGGTGCCGGCAGCGGTGTACCTGTTCGCGACACACAGCTATGGCATGGGCATCTTCATGCTGGTGTGGGGCGCCATCGTTTCGATCTCCGACAACTTCATCCGCCCCGTCATCATCTCCGCACAGACACCGGTGCCGACGCTACTGGTGTTCCTCGGGGTAATCGGCGGCGTCGCGGCGTTCGGACCGATCGGCTTCATCGTCGGTCCGGTGCTGCTGGTGCTCGCGACCGAGCTGTTCCGCTTCGCGGAAGCAACCCTGAACCCCGACGAAGACTGAGCCATGGATCTTTCCCCGCTTCTCAATCCGCTGAACGACGCACAGCGCGCCGCGGTGACGGCGCCCGTTGGCCCCACACTCGTGCTCGCCGGCGCGGGCAGCGGCAAGACCCGCGTGCTGGTGCACCGCATCGCCTGGGTGATCCAGGCCGAAGGCGCGTCGCCACACAACATCCTCGCGGTGACGTTCACCAACAAGGCCGCGGGCGAGATGCGCGCGCGCATCGAGACGCTGCTCGGCATACCCGGCGGCTCCATGTGGGTGGGCACCTTCCACGGCATCGCGCACCGGCTGCTGCGACTGCACTGGCGCGAAGCCAATCTGCCGCAGGGCTTCCAGATCCTCGACTCCGAAGACCAGCTGCGCGTAATCAAGAAGCTGCTCAAGGCGCAGGGTCTCGACGAGACTCGCTTCGTGCCGCGCGACATCCAGTACTTCATCAACAAGCAGAAGGACGAGGGCCTGCGACCCAGGCAGATCAAGGCTGGCAACGATCCGGTGCTGCAGCAGATGCTGAAGTTCTACACGGACTACGACGAGGCCTGCGCGCGCAGCGGCGTGCTCGACTTCGCCGAGCTGCTGCTGCGAGCGTATGAGTTGTGGCGCGACAACGAGAGTCTGATCGCGCACTACCGGCGGCGTTTCACGCATGTGCTGATCGACGAGTTCCAGGATACCAACTCCATCCAGTACGCGTGGGCCAAGCTCATCGCTGGACCCGGCGGCGCACCCTTCGTCGTCGGCGACGATGACCAGAGCATCTATCGCTGGCGCGGCGCGAAGGTGGAGAACCTGCAGCGCTTCAGCCGCGATTTCCCGCACGCGACGATGCATCGCCTGGAGCAGAACTATCGCTCCACCGGCAACATCCTCAAAGCCGCAAACGCGCTGATCCAGCACAACTCCGCGCGACTCGGAAAGAACCTTTGGACCAGCGGGCAGGCGGGCGCTCTGATCAGGATATTTGCCGCGTACAACGAGCGCGACGAAGCGGATTTCGTCCTGCATCGCATCCTCGAGCACGTGCGCGGCGGTGGGCTGCGCAAGGATGTCGCGGTGCTGTATCGCTCCAACGCGCAGTCGCGACAGTTCGAAGAAGTGTTCCTCTCCGCGCGCGTGCCCTACAAGGTGTATGGCGGATTGCGGTTCTATGAGCGCGCCGAGGTCAAGGATGCGCTCGCGTACCTGCGCCTGATCTGCAATCGCGACGACGATGCCTCGTTCGAGCGCGTGGTGAATCTGCCTACTCGCGGCATCGGTGCGAAGACGCTCGATGCGCTGCGCGCCGAGGCGAAGGCCACGAGCGTGTCACTGTGGCGTGCGGCATTAGGGCCGGCAATTGGGCAGATGGGCCTCGCCACCGGCAGCGTGGCGCAAGGCAAGGGCGCCGCCTCGATGCAGGTATTCCTCGCGCTGATCGAACGCCTTGCGGACGAGATCGAAGCCCTGCCGTTGCACGAGCAGATCGATCATGTGCTGCAGCAGTCCGGACTGATCGAGCATCACAAGAAGGACAAGGCGGATCGCGGCGAAGCGCGCATCGAGAACCTGGAAGAGCTGGTCAGCGCGGCGCGCAACTTCGACAGCGACAGCGAAGACTCGCGCAGCAGCGCGCCGATCGATCCGGCGAACGAGGAGGCCGTCGTGGATGCCGCGCTGCCGCCGCTGGAAGCATTCCTCGCACATGCGGTACTCGAATCCGGCGAAGGCCAGGCCGAGGCCTGGGAAGACTGCGTGCAGATGATGACGCTGCACACCGCGAAGGGCCTTGAGTTTCCCATCGTGTTCCTCGGCGGCATGGAAGACGGGCTTTTCCCGCACCAGCGCTCGCTCGAGGATCTCGAGAGTCTCGAGGAGGAGCGGCGCCTGTGCTACGTCGGCGTCACGCGAGCGATGCAGCAGCTGTACCTCAGCTACGCGGAACAGAGGCGCCTGCACGGCATGGACAGCTACGGCATGCCGTCGCGTTTCATCGCCGAGATTCCCGCCGAGGTGGTCGAAGAGGTACGTCCCAAGGTCAGGCCGAGCCATCCGCGCCCGCAGCCCGCTACTCACTTCCGCGCGCCGCGCGAGGAAACGTCGCAGATTCCCGGCATGCGCCTGGGCAAGCGCGTGCGGCATGCGAAGTTCGGCGAAGGCGTGATCCTCAGTCTCGAAGGCGCGGGCCCGCAGGCGCGTGTGCAGGTCAACTTCGCACAACAAGGCGCAAAATGGCTCATGCTCACGTACGCCAACCTCGAAGTGCTGTGAGAGCGATATGAAGGTGCTGATTCTTGGTGCCGGGCAGGTGGGTCGCACGGCGGCTTATCACCTGTCGCGCGAACCGGCCAACGAAGTCACAGTGGTCGACACCAACGAGGAGTTGCTGCGCGACCTGCAGGACCGCCTCGACATCCGCGCCGTCGCGGGGCATGCCTCGCACCCTTCCGTGCTCGAATCCGCTGGTATTGTTGATACGGATGTCCTGGTTGCGCTTACCAGCAGCGACGAAGTCAACATCGTTGCGTGTGAGATCGCGCACGCGCTGTACCGCACGCCCACCAAGATCGCGCGCATCCGCGCACCCGAATACACCACGCGTGAAGCGCTATTCGCCGACGGCTCGCTCGCCGTCGACGTCTGGATCAGTCCCGAGCAGCTCGTCACTGAGTACATCGAGCGGCTCATCCACTATCCCGGCGCGCTGCAGGTGGTGGATTTCGCGGATGGCAAGGTGCGTCTGGTTGGCCTGCGGGCGCGCAAGGGGGGTCTGTTGGTCGGCCAGCAGTTGCGCACGCTAAAGGATCACATCCCGCGCGCCGATGCGCGCATAGCGGCGATCTATCGCAACGATCGCCCCATCGAGCCCACCGGCGAGACTGTCGTCCAGGAGGGCGACGAGATCATCTTCCTCGCCGCACAGGACAACATCCGCAGCGTGATGAGCGAGATGCGCCGCACCGAAGCGCCGGTGCGCAAGGTGGTGATTGCCGGCGGCGGCAACATCGGATTCCGGCTCGCGAAGACGCTCGAGAAGACCAACCAGGTGAAACTCATTGAGCGCGACCCGCGGCGTGCGCGCTGGGCGTCGGAGCAGCTCGAGAGCACGATCGTGCTGCAGGGCGACGCGCAGGACGAGGAATTGCTGATCGAGGAGAACATCGACAGCGCCGACGTGTTCGCCGCGGTCACCAACTCCGAGGAGGGTAATGTGCTCTCGGCGATGCTCGCCAAGCGGCTCGGTGCGCACAAGGTCATGGCGCTGGTGAACAAGCCCGCGTACGGCGATCTGATGGAGAACCGCAGCATCGATATCGCGATCTCGCCGCAGACCGTGACGATCGGATCCTTGCTCGCGCACGTGCGCCGCGGTGACGTGGTGCGCGTGCACTCGTTGCGCCGTGGCACCGCCGAGGCACTCGAGACCGTCGTGCATGGCCCGCCCGAACGCTCGCGCGTCATCGGCCGCAAGGTCGAGGACATCGACCTGCCGGCCGGTGCGTCGATCGTGAGCGTGGTGCGCGGCGAGCAGGTGATCATGGCGCATCACGACACCGAGATTGAAGCGGAGGATCACGTCATCGTGTTCCTCACAGATCGACGCCATGTCGAGGCCGTCGAGCGCCTGTTCCGGATCGACTGACGCAGGCCCTGATGCGCTCGTTGTTCGCGATTGCCAATGTGCTCGGACTGCTGCTGATGCTGTTCGCGGCCCTGTACGTACTGCCAATCGCTGCGGCACTCGTCTACGGCGATGGCGCGATGCGCGGATTTCTCATCGGCGCCGGCGCCTCGCTGCTCGTCGGCGGCGCATTGTTCGGCGCGACGCGTGGCTATCGCGACGAGCTCAAACCACGCGACGGCTACCTGTTGGTGACGCTGGGCTGGTTGCTGATCACGGGAATGGCGGCAATCCCGCTGCTGATCGACATGCCCGGCATCTCGTTCACTCATGCGTACTTCGAGGCAATGTCCGGCCTCTCCACCACCGGCTCGACGGTGCTGAACCAGCTCGATGCCCTGCCGCATGCCGTGAACCTCTGGCGCCACGCGCTGCACTGGTTTGGCGGCATGGGCATCATCGTGCTTGCCGTGGCGATCCTGCCCCTGCTCGGCGTCGGTGGTATGCAGATGTACCGCGCAGAATCGCCTGGTCCGATCAAGGATTCCAAGCTCAGCCCGCGCATCACGCAAACCGCCAAATCGCTGTGGCTCGTGTACGCCGGGCTGACGGCGGCGTGCATGTTCGCGCTGCTCGCCGCGGGCATGAGCCCGTTCGATGCGCTGTGTCATGCGTTCTCGGTGATGGCGCTCGGTGGTTTTTCCACGCACGACGCGAGCATTGCGTATTTCAACTCGCCCGCGATCGAATTCGTGATGATCGTGTTCATGCTGATCGCGGCGATGAACTTCGCGACGCACTTCGTCGCGCTGCGCAAGGGCGACCTGCGCGTGTACCGACGCGACCCCGAAGCTCGCTGGATGCTCGTCTGGGTCGCCTGCAGCGTGGTTGCGATATCGATTTACCTGCGCGCCAGCGGCGCGCTCGATGACGGCCTCAGCACGCTGCGCCAGGTGTCATTCGCACTGGTGACTCTGGCGACGACCTCTGGCTTCGTCTCAGCGAACTACAGTGTGTGGCCGCTGTTTGCGTCAATGTGGATGATGTTTCTTGGCTGCGTGATTTCCAGCACTGGCTCCACCGGTGGCGGCATCAAGCTGTTCCGGGCCTTGATCCTGCTGAAACAGTCCGCACGTGAGATGTTCATCCTGGTACATCCCCAGGCGATCGCGCCGCTGAAGATCGGGGGCAACGTCGTGCCGAATCGCATCGTGTACTCGGTGCTGGCCTTCATTTTCGTGTATTTCATGACCGCCGTGGCGCTCACGTTCGCGTTGCTTTTGTCGAACATGGATTTCATCAGCGCGTTCACGGCGGTGCTCGGTTCACTCAACAACGCCGGCCCTGGACTGGGCGTGGTCGGACCGATGCACAACTACGCAACGCTCACTGACTTCCAGACCTGGATCTGCATCGTTGCGATGTTCCTCGGCCGCATCGAGCTGTTCACCGTACTCGTGTTGTTCACGCCGGCGTTCTGGCGGAAGTAACGGTCCTTTCCCGCATCAGCGGCTGACGGAATCCGTCGCTGCCCGCATGGCATGCCCCTCGATGCGCTCACGCAAGGGTGCGTGGTGATGCAATCCGAGGGCGGTCCGGACCACCGCGAGGTGTGAGAACCCCTGCGGAAAATTGCCCACCTGGCGTCGTGCTTGCCTGTCGTACTCCTCGCTTAGCAGTCCCAGCGGATTGCGCAACGCCAGTACCCGGTCCAGCAGCGCGTCGGCCTCATGAGGGCGCTGCTGCATCTGCCAGACGTCAGCCAGCCAGCAGCTGCAGGCGATGAATACCCCCTCGCCCGCGGGCAGGCCATCCACGCCCGATTCGGTGCGGTAGCGCTGCACCAGGCCATCGATCAGCAGGTCGCGCTCGATCGCCGCGATGGTGCCCGTCACGCGCGGATCATTGATAGGCAGGAAGCCGACGATCGGAATCAGCAGCAGGCTCGCGTCCAGCTCCCGGCCACCGAAATACTGCGTAAAAGTGCCCCGGCGCACATCGAAGCCCTGCTCGCAGACGAGCCGATGGATGTGATCGCGGACCTCGCGCCAGCGCTGCAACGGCGCGTCGAGTCCGTACTGCTCCGCGTCGCGGATCGAGCGATCGAATGCCACCCAGGCCATCACTTTTGAATGCGTGAACTGCCGGCGTCCGCCACGCATTTCCCAGATGCCATCGTCGGGCTCCTGCCAGATCTTCTCCAGATGCGTGAGCGCCGCGCGCTGCAATGCCCAGCCGGAAGGCTCCGAAGCCAACCCTCCCTGGCGTGTCAGGTGCAGGGCATCCATGAGTTCGCCCCACACATCCAGCTGCAGCTGCAGCGAGGCAGCGTTGCCGACTCGCACTGGCGCAGCACCCTGATAGCCGGCCAGCCAGGGAATCTCATGCTCGGCAAGGCGTCGCTCGCCCGCGATGCCATACATGATCTGCAGGTCATCCGGACTGCCGGCCACCGCGCGCAGCAACCAGTCACGCCAGGCGCGCGCCTCCTCGAAATAGCCCGCGCCCATGAACGCGATCAGGGTCAAGGTCGCATCGCGCAGCCAGCAGTAGCGATAGTCCCAGTTGCGACGACCTCCCAGACGCTCCGGGAGTGAGGTGGTCGGCGCTGCGACGATGCCACCGGTCGGCGCATAGGTAAGTGCCTTGAG
Organism: Steroidobacteraceae bacterium; assembly: GCA_039929265.1. Taxonomy (GTDB): domain Bacteria; phylum Pseudomonadota; class Gammaproteobacteria; order Steroidobacterales; family Steroidobacteraceae; genus ZC4RG30. The sequence goes on from JBDSRN010000065.1 coordinate 19,839, forward strand.
TGTCAGCAGTGACCGCATGACGGCTTCGCGTCGGTGTCCCTGGTAATCACAGCGCGCGGACCATGCGCGCCAGATCTCCAGCGTCTGGGCGAGCGCAGCTTCGGCAGCCAGCGGCGGCGGCGGCGCCAGGTGTGAGGCGCCATAGCGAAGCACGAAGGCCACGCGTTCGCCTGCCGCAACGGTGAATTGCGAAACCGTGGACATTCCTTCCCCGCGCAGCGGCGCCGTCGTGCGCAGTACGGCGAGATTGGGTCCTGCGATGCCGACGATGCCATCTTGCCCAGGCGGCCGCGTCACCCACGGAATGGTGGAGCCATAGTCGAAGCGCAATCGCAGGCACATGTCGACCGGGATCTGCCCGCGACGACCTTCGACGATCCGCACCAGCGAGCAGTCCTGATCCCGTGGCATGAAATCCAGCAGCGCGAACTCGCCTTGCACGCATTCGAACAGGGTCTCGAGCACGAGCGTTTCGCCATCGTAGCGCTGCGACGAACGCCAGCCGGGTCCGGCAGGCGCGATCTGCCAGTGCCCGTTGCGCTCATCCCCGAGCAGCGCCGCAAAGCAGGCTGAACTGTCGAAACGCGGCCAGCACAGCCAGTCGATGGAACCCTCGCGCGACACCAGTGCCGCGCTGTGGCAATCCCCGATCAGGCCGTAGTCCTCGAGCGGAGCGGGTCGATAGTGTCCGCTCATGCCGCGGTTTGTTCCTGCTCCAGGTTCGAGACGTACAGACGCTGAGTCGGATACGCGAACTCGATGTTCAGCTCGGTGAAGCGGCGATGCAGTGCAAAATTGATGGCCTGCTGGATATCCATGTAGCGGTTGTAGTCAGCGGACAGCACGAAGTACACCGTCTCGAAATCCAGCGACGCCGCGCCATGGCGCGCGAAATGACTGCGATCGAAGCGGGTCTCCTGCTGCGCTTCGATGATCTCGCGGATGATGCCGGGAATCCTCTCCAGTCTGGCCAGCGGCGTGTCGTAGGTGACATTGTGCGTCAGCACGATGCGGCGTTGATACATGCGCCCGTAGTTGCGCATGCGGCTCGAGAGCAGGTTGGCGTTCGACAGGATGATCTGCTCACCGCCCAGGCTGCGCAGGCGGGTGGTCTTGATTCCTATGTGTTCGACCGAACCCATGTAGTCCTCGATGATCAGGAAGTCGCCGACGATGAACGGCTTGTCGAAGGTGATCGACAACGAAGCAAACAGGTCACCGAGCACGCTCTGCGCCGCCAGCGCCACGGCGATTCCGCCAATGCCGAGACCCGCGACGAGCGCCGTAACGTCGACGCCCAGGTTGTCGAGTACCAGCAGCGCGATCAGGCTCCAGATCGCCACGCGTGCGATGAAGAGAATCACGCCGAGCGATCCGACCACGGCGCGATCCGTCGCGGTATCGGTGCGTCGACGCCGACGCTCGATCCAGGCCATCGCTGCCGCCGACAGCCAGACGCCCACCTGCCAGAACACCACGACCATCAGCGCGGCGTGCAGCACCTGTCCGGTGCCACGCGCCATGCTCAGCGTATCGAGGCCGATGAACAACGACAGCACGATGAAGAACAGAGCCGTGGTACGGCTGAGTATCTCCAGCGGAATTTCGGCGAATTCAGTGTGCTGCGTCTTGAGCAATCGCTGGTGCTGGCGCCGCACCGCGCCGCGGACCACGAACAGCACCAGCAAAAGGAGCGCCGTCAGCGCGCAGGCGCTGGCCCACTGAAGCAGCGAATTCTGGAACAAGGGCATGGCGAGGAACTGCTCGAAAATCTGCATGGCTGGGCCTCCACAGGCAGTGGAATCGCCCGCGCATTGTCCGCCTGCGCTCAAATTATGGCTGTAGGCCGATGCCGTCGACCGTCAACTGCCGTGAATGTAGCTCTCCAGCTCCGAGATGGTTTTGCGTTGATCTTCGAGCATGCTCTTGACGAGATCGCCGATAGATACGATACCCACCACGCGCGTGCCCGACAGCACCGGCAGATGCCGGATCCGCTTCTCCGTCATCATGCGCATCGCGTCCTGCAGCGAAGCTTCCGGCAGCACGCTCACCACCGGTGAGCTCATGATCTGCCACACAGGTGTCTCGCTCGAGGATCGGCCCATCAGCACGACCTTGCGGGCGTAGTCACGTTCGGAAAGGATGCCTTGCAGCTCGTTGCCCTGCATGACCAGCAACGCGCCGACGTGGTGCTCGGCCATCACGCGCAGCGCTTCGAGCACGGGCAATTCCGGTTCGACGCAATGGATCGTGTGTCCCTTCGCGTCGAGCAGCTGTCCCAGCGTCTTCATGATGACCTCTTTTCCCGGCTCCTACAGAGCGGCCTCAATGTCCTTCTGCAATCCCGGATCGTCCGGAGTCGTGCGCGGTGAGTACCTCTTGAGCACCTTGCCATCACGCCCGATGAGAAATTTCTCGAAGTTCCAGGTGATGTCACCGGGATAACCGTTATCCTTCGCGGTGAGCCAGTCGTACAGCGGTGCGCGACTTGCGCCATTTACTTCGAGCTTCTCCGACAGCGGAAAACTCACGCCATAAGTGGACGAACAGAACTCCGCGATCTCTTGCGCCGAGCCCGGCTCCTGTCCGCCGAACTGGTTGCAAGGGAAACCCACTACGGAGAAGCCGCGGCCGACGAGCTTGTCCTGCAGCTGCTCGAGGCCCGTGTACTGGGGCGTGAGCCCGCACTTGCTCGCGACGTTCACGGCGAGCACGACGTTGCCACGCTGTGTGCCGAGCACGTCCGGCTTGCCTTGCAGCGAATCGAGTTTGAAGTCGAAGAAGTTGTTCATTCGGCTTGCACCACCAGCGTTGACCCTTCCACCGATCGCACACGCACGCGAGCGCCCACCGGAAGATCCGGACCGCTCACGCGCCACACGGAATCCCCCACAACGGCCTTGCCGAACCCGTTGACCACGGGCTCGACCAGCGTGAGCACCTGATTGATATGTTGCGCGGCGCGCTGGTTGAGCAGCGGCTGATCGGAGATCTCGCTGTCGGCGCGCTTGTAACGTTGCCAAACGAAGTACGCGACCAGGCCCAGCACGCCGAACAACACAAGCTGCAATTGCCATGGCACCGGCAACACCAGCAGCAGCGAGCCGACCACGACCGCCGACGCCGCGAACCAGATAGCCACCGCGCCCGGCATGAAGGTCTCGACCGCCGCGAGCACCGCGGCGAGTATCCACCAGTGCCACCACTGCATGTTCTGCGCGAGTTCTATCATCGCAGCGGTGCGGGCCGGACGACGTTGCTGGACGGTTGCTTCGACATCGCGTCCTTCGCGAGCTCCGCGATACCACCGAGCGATGACAGCAGCGCCGACGCTTCCACCGGCATGAAGAACACTTTCTGATTCGGCGAGGTCGCGAATTCCTTCAGCGCCTCGACATATTTCTGCGCGACGAAATAATTGATCGCCTGTATGTCGCCCTGCGCGATGGCCTGCGACACCGCCGCAGTCGCGCTCGCCTCCGCCTGCGCGAGACGCTCGCGCGCCTCGGCATCGCGGAACGCGGCTTCCTTGCGGCCTTCGGCCTGCAGCATCACCGACTGCTTTTCGCCCTCGGCTTTCAGGATCGCGGCGCTGCGGAAACCTTCCGCCTCGAGAATGTTGGCACGCTTCTCCCGCTCAGCCTTCATCTGCCGCGCCATCGAGTCGATGAGATCCGCGGGCGGGCGGATGTCCTTGATCTCGATACGCGTGACCTTCAGGCCCCAGGGCGAGGTGGCTTCATCCACCACCTTGAGCAGCTTGAGGTTGATCTGGTCGCGCTGCGACAGGGTCTCGTCGAGATCCATCGAACCGATGACGGTGCGGATGTTCGTGGTCGTGAGGTTCGTGACCGCGAGGCGCAGATTGTCGACTTCGTACGCGGCCTTCGGCGCATCGAGCACCTGGTAGAACACCACGGCGTCGACGCCGAGCATGGCGTTGTCCTTGGTGATCACTTCCTGGCGCGGCACGTCGAGCACCTGCTCCATCATGTTCATCTTGCGGCCTACCGCCTCGAAGAACGGCGTGATGAGATGGAAGCCGGGCTCGAGGGTTTTCTTGTAACGCCCGAACCGTTCCAGCGTGTAGACGTAGCCCTGCGGCACGGTGAGCCAGGCCTTGGAGAACACCACCACGAGGGCGATGAGGAAGATGATGGGTAGCCAGCCGACGTCGAACATGGAACGCGCTCCTCACGGAAAGTCCCATTCTACGCTCGCCCGCCCACCCACCGGGCCATCAGCGACCCTATTTCGAGGTGATCGCGCCGCGCAGGTCCCTGAGCTTCGCCTTCACGACATCGGCGTTCTGCTTGCCCATGCGGATCAGCGTCTTCTGCCCGGCTGAGCGCGCCTCGAGCTGAGGATCCGCGAATTCGTAGAACACATTGGGCCGCACGAGCTGCACCGGCTCGCCGACCTCGGGTGTCTGCAGCAGATGGTCGATCACCGCGACCAGGCGATCGTTGAAGTACTGGTCCGGAAAGCCGATCTCCTCGTACTGCTGCTGAAACAGCGGATAGAGCTGCTTGTAGGTCGCGGCAACCTGCTGAGTGTCGATTCGCTGCAGCAATTTCACCAGCGGCTCGTAGCGCGCGTAGCTCTCGGGCGCCAGCTCGATGGTTTCCTCGGTGGCATCGCCGGTGCGCGTAACAGCGAACTTGCCGGCTAGTGGCTGCACCGGGCGCAGCCGGTCGGGGAGCTTGCGGCGCGGCAGGTTATCGACGGTGGCGACGAGCCGCCGCACCACCATGTCGGGCACCAGGTACTGGCCGATGGCCTCGGTGCCGAACAGCTTGCCCAGTTCTGCGGCAACCGGCGCATCGCTGTCCTTCAGCGCGGGAAGAGACGCCCCGTCCGGCGCCGTCCCGCCGAGCGGATGCTCGATCGGGGGCGGTAGCGGGGTCGCGGGGACGACCGGGGCTGGCGCCTCGGCGACTGTTTCGGCAGGGGCCGGCGCGTGCGAGCGCTTGTACCAGAACACGCTTCCGGCAATGACAATAAGTCCGGCACCAATCGCGATGAGTATCCTGTTCATGCCGCGAATAGACATTGCTGGAGGCCTCCCGTCAATAAGCGTGAACTACATCAAGGCCCCGACCGGCCGTGCTGCGAACATGGCGGCATGCCGGACCGCACCATTACCGTCGCGCCCGATCACTTCGAAGTGATCCATGAGGACAAGCTCCTGCGCGCGGAGCTCGATTCCACGATCGCCGTGTGTCTGTACGACGCGGTCGAAGAAGGCGGTGCGCTGCTGCACCTGCGGTTCATCGCGCGCGGCGACAAGCGCACGGATGTCACGGATACGACGCTGGCGGCGGACCTGATGTTGCTGGATCGCTGCATGACTACGCTGCGCAATACCTCGCCCCGCGCGCAGAATCTGATGAGCCGTATCGCAGCGTCGTGGAATGGCGATGGCGCCGCGCCTTTCACCGCGCAATCGGTGCTCACGATCGTGCAACAGTACCTCACCGACTCGCAGGTGAAGATCGTCTCGGAGGACGTGCGTGGTGGCGGCGCGCGCGCGGTGAGCTTCCGTCCGGCCCTGGGCCAGCTCTCCATCGCGGCTTGAGCGATCCGCGGATCAGGCGGCGCGGTTTTTCTTGAGGTGCACGAGCAGAATCGACACCGCAGCGGGCGTCACGCCCGGCACGCGAGCGGCCTGCCCCACCGTGTCGGGTCGCGCTTCGCTCAGCTTCTGCCGCACTTCTGCTGACAAACCCGCGACGCGCGCGTAGTCGAGATCCACCGGCAGCGCGGTGGTCTCGTTGCGCCGCGCTCGCTCGATCTCGCCCTCCTGGCGTTCGATGTAGCCCGCGTAGCGCGCGAGCACTTCGAGCTGCAGTTCAATCTGCGGTGGCAGGCGCTCATCGAGAGCGGCGAACTCCGGGGCGCCGGCGATTTCGATCAACTGCGCGTAGCTGATTTCGGGACGGCGCAGCAGATCGAGCGCGGTCTGCTCGCGGCTCAGCGCACCCCCAAGCACGCGCTGCTGCCATTCGGCAGGAACGGTCGAGGGGCGCAGCAACGTGGCGTCGAGACGTGCGCGTTCACTCGCGAGCCCCTGCTGCTTGGCCTCGAACAATGCCCAGCGTTCGTCATCCACCAGTCCGAGCTCGCGACCGCGCGGTGTCAGGCGCGCGTCGGCATTGTCTTCACGCAGGATCAGCCGATGCTCGGCGCGGCTCGTGAACATGCGGTACGGCTCGCGCGTGCCACGCGTCACCAGATCATCGATGAGCACCCCGAGGTACCCTTGGGCGCGGCCGCAGACGAAAGGCTCACGCTGCTGCACGCGCAGCGCCGCGTTGATCCCCGCAACGAGCCCCTGCGCGGCCGCCTCTTCGTAGCCGGTGGTGCCGTTGATCTGCCCCGCGAAGTACAGGCCCGCGATGAACTTCGTCTCGAGCGCGGCGGACAGATCGCGGGCATCGAAGTAGTCGTATTCGATGGCGTAGCCGGGGCGCGTGAGCTGCGCGTTCTCGAAGCCGCGGATGCTGCGCACGAACTCGTACTGCACATCGAACGGCAGGCTGGTCGAGATACCGTTGGGATACACCTCGTGCGTGTTGAGGCCCTCGGGCTCGACGAAGATCTGGTGCGAGTCGCGCTCGGCGAATCGCTGCACCTTGTCCTCGACAGAGGGGCAGTAGCGCGGGCCGACGCCTTCGATCTTGCCGGTGAACATCGGCGAGCGATCGCTCGCGGCGCGGATGATCTCGTGCGTGCGCGCGTTGGTGTTCGTGATGTGACACGGAATCTGGCGCGGGTGCTCGCTCGCCCTGCCGAGGAACGAGAAGACTGGAATGGGACTGTCGCTGTGCTGCTCGGCGAGCTGCGAGTAGTCGATCGTGCGGCCATCGATGCGCGGCGGCGTGCCGGTCTTCAGTCGCCCGACGCGCAATGGCAGCTCGCGCAGTCGCGCGGCGAGACGGTTCGACGGCGCGGCGCCGGCGCGCCCGCCCTGGTACTGATCGAGCCCGACGTGGATGCGACCACCGAGGAAGGTGCCGACCGTAAGCACCACGGACGGCGCGTCGAACCGGATGCCGCTCACGGTGATAACGCCGGTGACGCGTTCGCCTTCGACGACGAGGTCCGCCGCCTCCTGCTGGAACAGCGACAGGTTCGGCTGATTCTCGAGCATGGCGCGGATGGTCTGCGCGTACAGCTGTCGATCCGCCTGCGCGCGTGTGGCACGAACCGCGGGACCTTTGCTCGCATTCAGCGTGCGCAACTGGATGCCGGCGCGATCCGCGGCGCGCGCCATCGCCCCGCCGAGCGCATCGATCTCCCGTACGAGGTGACCCTTGCCGATGCCGCCGATCGCCGGGTTGCAGCTCATGGCCCCCAGCGTCTCGATGCTCTGCGTCAGCAGCAACGTGCGTGCGCCCAGGCGCGCGGAGGCGAGCGCTGCTTCGGTGCCGGCGTGGCCGCCGCCGATGATGATGACGTCGTAGGCGAGGGTGTTCATGGGGGGTCGGTAATCTTACCCCTCGACGTGGGCTGCGTCAGCGCCAGCGCGCCGCAAAACACAACCTGGCGGGATTGTGTCCGAGGTTCGGTAGCCGCCTCTGCGCATTGAAATTCGCCTCGTGCAGGACACGCAGCATCTGTTCCTCGGAATAGCGCGTGATGCCCAGGGTCGCACACAGCTTGCGGTAGCCCGACAGGTTCGTGCGAACGAGGCTGCCTGAGGCCGCGATCAGAAAACCGCCGCGCGCGGCGAATTCCAGCAGTGCGCGTGTATCCGTGAGCGGGCCGACGGTCGGCGGAATGATGTCGGCGAGCACCAGCCAGCCACGCTGCGAGAGCTTGCTGCGCCAGAGCTCGAGCAATGCGTCGAGTTCGGGGCGTGACAGGTACTGCACCACCGAGTTCACGACGATGAGATCGACGCTGCCGCCCCGCATCCCCGCGACGTCTTCGGCGGACATCGCGGTGATGTTCGAATCCGCCGCGAATCGCCGACGCACGAGCTCCACCACTGTAGGGGCTGTGTCGGCGAGATACAGGCGTGCACAGCGCGCCGCCACGAGATCCGCATCGAGCGATTCGCCGCAACCGTAGTCCAGGACGACGGGTTTATCGTCTGCGAAACGTTCCTTGATCAACGCGAGGAACTCCGACGCGAGGGCGCGGTAGTGCAGCACCTTGTGGCGCTGGTTCGCGAACCGCGGATGGTGGCCGTTCCAATAGTCGCGCCAGTCCAAATGCAGCTCCTTGTGCGGAGGCGCCATTGTACGGATTGGCGCGACTGGATCGGGGCCGCTCACAGTACTTTTCGTGCGGCAATGATATGTTGCCGCCGATGTCGACCCGCCTGCGCGTATCCATCACAGCACTCTTGCTCTGCGCCTGGCTGCAGCCACTGGCGGCCGTGCCGCCCATCCCCGCCGCGGCACCGCTGGCGCTGCAGGATTGCCGGCTCGAGCAGCCGCAGAAGCTGTTGGCGCTCCACGCCGAATGCGGCGAGCTCACCGTGCCCGAGAATCCTGCGGAACCGGAAGGGCGGCAGATCAGCTTGTTCATCGCCCGCATCCCGGCCGTGAACCGGCGTGCGCAACCCGACCCGCTGTTCATCCTTGCCGGCGGCCCAGGCCTTGCGGCGAGCGCCTTTTATCCTGGCGTGGCTGGGGCATTCGGGCGCGTGCATCGCGATCGCGACATCGTGCTGGTGGATCAGCGCGGCACCGGGCGCTCGCAGCCGCTCCAGTGCGACGTCGATGAGGATGGCCCGGCGGCGGATAACCAGGCCGACGAGGAATGGCTGCACGTGATGCGCGAATGTCTCGCGCAACTCTCGCGCAACAGCAACCTTGCGTACTACACCACGAGCATCGCCGTGCGTGACCTGGATGCGGTGCGCGCCGCGCTCGGTTATCCAGGCATCAACCTGTACGGGGGTTCGTATGGCTCGCGCGTCGCGCAGCACTACCTGCGACGCTATCCGCAGCACTCGCGCAGCGTGGTGCTCGATGGCGTCGTGCCACCGGAACTCGCGCTCGGTCCCGGAATAGCGCTCGACGCGCAGGCCGCGTTGCTGAAGATCTTCGCGCGCTGCCGCGCCGATGCGGCCTGCCAGGGCCGCTTCGGCGATCCGGAGAAAGACTATCGCGATCTGTCAACGCGCCTGGCGAGCAAGCCCGTACTGATAACAGTGCCCGACCCGCGCACCGGCGCGCTGCGCGCGCTCACGCTCGGCAGCGCGCAACTCGCCGCGGTGCTGCGTCTGCAAAGCTACAGCGCCGATCAGGCCGCGATGCTGCCGCTGACGCTGTCGCTCGCGAATCGCGACAACAACCTGCAGCCGCTGGCAGCGCAGTTCCTGCTCACCACGCATAGCGTGTCGGAGGCTATCGCCTACGGCATGCACAACAGCGTCGTGTGCGCGGAAGACGTGCCGTTCTACGCAGATGTCGACCGCGCGCAGCTCGCCCAGACCTATCTCGGCACCTCGCAGGTGGATGCGCTGGTCGGCCTGTGCAAGTTCTGGCCGCGCGGCCCGATGGATGAGGATCTGCATGCGCCGCTGCACAGCGCGGTGCCCGCGCTGCTGTTGTCCGGCGGCGCGGACCCGGTAACGCCGTCGGAGTACGGCGAACGCGCGCGACGCGGTTTCACGCAAGCCCTGCACATCACGCTGCCGGACCAAGGTCATGGCCAGCTGCTCTCGCCCTGCATGGATCGCGTGATGGCGGACTTCATCGAGGCAGCATCGTTGTCGCAACTCGACACCGCGTGCACAAAGCAGGCACGCCCGTCCGCGTTCCTGCTCAGCCTCACGGGCAGCGCCCCGTGATTCGCGCCGAGGGGTTGTGCAAGCAGTTCGGCAAGGTCGCGGCGCTCGATGGCGTGAGCTTCAGCGCGCCTGACGGGCGGATCACGGGATTACTGGGTCCGAACGGCGCCGGCAAGTCGACCACGCTGCGCATCCTGTACACAATCCTGCGCGCGGACAGCGGCAATGCTTACGTCGATGAGGTGAGCGTCGCCGACAATGCGCGCGGCGCACGAGCGCGACTCGGCGTGCTGCCGCATGGCGCGGGCGTGTATCCACAGCTAACGGTGCGCGAGAACATCCAGTACTTCGGCGCGCTGCATGGCCTGCGCCGACGCGAGTGCCGGGCGCGCGCCAGCGAGATCATCGCGTTGCTGGAGATCGACGAAATCGCCGATCGCCGCACCAAGGGATTTTCCCAGGGACAGCGTCTGAAGACGGCGCTCGCGCGCGCACTGGTGCATCGCCCGCGCAACGTCGTGCTCGATGAACCCACCAATGGCCTGGACGTGCTCTCGGTGCGCAAGCTGCGCGCGATATTGCAGCGTCTGCGCGAGCAGGGGCATTGCGTGCTGTTCTCGAGTCACGTGATGCAGGATGTCGCGCAGCTGTGCGACGAAGTTGTGGTGATCGCACACGGGCATGTCGTCGCGCATGGCACGCCCGAGGCGCTGCGTGAACGCAGCGGTGCCGGGGATTTCGAGTCGGCCTTCGTGCGGCTTACCGGCAGCGAGGATCAGGCGTGATCCGCGCGCTGTGGCTCGTTTTCATGAAGGAGGTGCGCGAGAACCTGCGCGATCGGCGCACGGTGTTCGCGGCTCTCGTGATGGGCCCGCTGCTCGGCCCGCTGGTGCTCGGCACCATGCTGAGTTTCATGGTCGAGCGCGGCGGGCGTGATTTCGACAAGCCCGTGAGCGTCGAGATCACCGGCAGCGAGCGCGCGCCGAATCTCGTGCAGCACATCCGCTCGCGCGGCATTGCGGTGGTACCGGCGCAATGGAGCGAAGCCCAGGCGCAGCAGCGCATCCGCGATCGCGACGCACGCATGGTGCTCAGCATATCGCCCGAGTACGCACAGCGGCTCGGTGCCGGCGAGCCCGCGCCCCTCGTGCTGTACGTCGATGTCTCGAACACCGACAACCAACGCTATGTCGCGCGCCTGCGCGCCACGCTCGAGGAATACTCCCGGCGCCTCGCCTCGCAGCGCATGATCCTGCGCGGCGTGGATCCGCTGCTGTTCGTGCCGATCGTCGTGCAGGAATTCGACGTCTCCACGCCGACCACGCGCTCGGTGCTGGCGCTCGGCATGCTCAGCTTCTTCATGCTCCTTGCACTGTTCTCCGGCGGCATGTATCTCGCGATCGACAGCACGGCGGGCGAGCGCGAGCGCGGGACCCTCGAACCACTTCTGACGCTGCCGGTGCGCCGCAGCTGGCTCATCTACGGCAAGATCCTCGCAACCTGCGCGTTCATGCTGCTGTCGCTGTCGCTCACCACGGCGGCTTTTTTTCTCCGGCTGCGCTACGTGAACCTTGAGCAGCTGGGCATGAGCGGGCGCCTGGATCTGCGGACCGCGATGGGGGTCGTCGCGGTGTGTCTGCCGTTGATTCCCGCCGCCGCCGCGCTGCTGACCATCATCGCCTCGTTCACGCGCAGCTATCGCGAGGCGCAGGCGTGGCTCAGCTTCGTGATGCTGCTGCCCACCCTGCCGCTGGCATTCGTCAGCGTGCTGAACCTCGTGCCTTCCACGGCGCTGATGGCAGTACCCAGCCTCGGGCAGCATTTCCTCATCCAGGCGCTGATGCGCGCCGAGGCGGTCGGGCCGCTGGCGCTCGCGACCTCGGTGCTCAGCAGTCTGACGCTGGGCGCCCTGCTGATCCTGGTGGCAGGGAAACTGTACCGGCGCGAGTCATTGCTGGGATGAGGCGATGCAAGTTGTCGGCGGCGAAACGCCGCGCCTCGATCTCGAACGGGTTCATCCAGTAGCCGCAGCGCAGACACTCGCGCGCATAGCGCGTCACCGTCAGACGACGCGGCTCCCATTGATGCAGCACATGGCAGTACTCGTGCAGCACCAGCATCGGATCGGCGAAGAATTCCTCGGCTGAGCCGCGCAGGTAGATGCGACCCCGACGCGTGGTGGCGCGCGGTGCCCCGTGCAGGAGATTGAACCAGGAGCGCTCGACGATCCCGACCTGCTCGACGGCCGGACCGAACAGCTCGATCAAGGCCGCTCGCAGCGGCTCCGGCGGAGCGATTGTTTCGCGGCTGTGCACCGCGTTCACGTTAGCACAAGCCATGGGTTGCGCTATTCCCGGAGCCGAGTTGGCTTGGTAGATTGGACCATCGGGCGAGTCAATTGCCCGTCTGATGCCATCATTGATTCACAGGCGGCGCAATGTGGCGCAACACGTCTACCGGGCTATTTTCCGATGCAGAACGAGCTGAAGATCCGACCGAGCAGTTCGTCGCTGTCGAACTCGCCGGTAATTTCCCCCAAGGCCCGCTGCGCGAGCCGCAGCTCTTCGGCAACCAGCTCGCCCTGTTTTGCCGCCAGCGATGCCGCGGCACTGTCCACATGCGCGCGGCACGCCTGCAACGCGGCGACGTGCCTGCCGCGCGCCGAAAGCTGACCCGTTTCCTCGCCCGCGTAACCCATCGTCGCGCGCAGATGCGCGCGCAGATCATCGAGCCCGGCGCCGGTCGCGGCCGAGATGCTGAGCCGCGGCGGTTCGCTCTGCGCCGCGGGCACCTGCGGCATGAGATCGCGCTTGTTCAGCAGCAACGTCACCGGCAGACCGGGCGGCAGTCTGGCGCGTTCCTCGTCGTAGGCGTGAGCCTGCGGGTCCATCGCGCCATCGATGACGAACAGCAGCCGGTCCGCCTGCTGCAACTGCTCACGCGCGCGGCGCATACCTTCCATCTCGACGGGGCCAATGTCCTCGCCCGGCGCGCGCAGGCCAGCGGTGTCGATCACGTGCAGCGGCATGCCATCGAGGTCGATGCGTTCGCGCAGCAGGTCGCGCGTGGTACCCGCATGCTCGCTCACGATCGCGGCGGCGTGACCCGCGAGCGCATTGAGCAAGGTCGACTTGCCCGCGTTCGGTCGCCCGGCGATCACCACCGTCATGCCCTCGCGCAGCAGGCGCCCCTGCACCGCGCTGGTGGTGAGTGCGGCGTGCAGCGCGCGAACCTGGGCCAGGCGCGCGAGCAACTGGGCGTCGGCAAGGAAATCGATTTCCTCCTCCGGAAAATCGATCGCGGCCTCCACGTGCACCCGCAGCTCGATCAGGCCCTGCAGCAGCGCGTGCACCCGCGCAGAGAACTCACCCTGCAGCGAACGCAACGCGGCGCGCGCGGCGGCGCGCGAGCCGGCATCGATGAGATCCGCGACGGCCTCGGCCTGCGCGAGATCCAGCTTGTCGTTGAGGTAGGCACGCTGCGTGAACTCGCCCGGCAGGGCGCGGCGCGCGCCGAGTTGCACCGCGCGGGCGACGAGCGACTCGAGTACCACGGGGCTGCCGTGACCGTGCAGCTCCAGCACATCCTCGCCGGTGAAAGAATGCGGCGCGACGAAGTACAGGGCGAGGCCGTGATCCAGGGCGCCGCCATCAGCCTCGAGAAAGGTGCGGGGACTCGCGAACCGCGCCGCCGGCAGTTCCCCAACCATGGCCACTCCGATGCGCGACACCTGCGGACCCGACAGCCGGACGATGCCGATGCCGCCCCGACCGGGTGGCGTCGCCGCGGCAACGATGGTGTCGGTATTCATGACTGGCGGGGAGGATATGCTGCAGGACATTAGCGCACACGCAACGTGAGCCTGATCGGCGCCGCCGCCGCCCATGCGTACATGGAAGGCGGCACGCACAAGGGCAAAATCCTGCTCGCCACGTAACGCGCGCCGGGACGGCGCGACCTCAGGCCTTGAGCGTCTTCGCCGCGATGCGCCGGTTGATGTTCCACTGCTGCGCGATCGACAGCAGCGTGTTCGTCACCCAGTAGAGCACCAGGCCCGAGGGGAAGAACGCGAAAGTCGCCGACATCACCAGCGGCAGGATCATGAACACCTTGGCCTGGATGGGATCCGCGGGCGTCGGCTGCAATTTGTATTGTGCGAACATCGCCGCCGCCATGATCGCCGGCAGCACGAAGAACGGATCCGGTGAGGACAGATCCTGCAGCCAGCCGAAGAACGGCGCCTGGCGCATCTCCACGCTCTCGAGCAGCACCCAGTAGAACGCGAGGAACACGGGCAGCTGGATCAGGATCGGCAGGCAGCCCGCGGCCGGATTCACCTTCTCGCGCTTGTACAGCTCCATCATTGCGCGGCCGAGCTTCTCGCGATCGTCCTTGTAGGTTTCCTGCAGATTCTTGATGCGCGGGGCGAGATTCTTCATCTTCGCCATCGATTTGCCGCTGGCTTCCGACAGCGGATAGAACACGAGTTTGAGCAGGAAGGTGGTCAGGACGATCGCCACACCCCAGTTGCCGAAGATGCCGTGGATCTTCTCCAGCAGCCAGAACAGCGGCTTCGAAAGGAAGGTCAGCATGCCGTAGTCCGCGGCGCGTGAGAGCTCGGGGTGCAGCGTCTCCAGCTGCGCCTGCAGCTTCGGGCCGACATACAGCGTTTCCTTGATCGTCGCGGTGCTGTTCGCGGCCACGGTCTGTGCCGGTCCCACTGCAGTCGCAAGGTATTGGTGGCCCCGCGCGCGCAGGGTGTAGTGATAGTTCTGGTCGAGCGGCGGCACGATCGCACTGACGAAATGATGCTGCAGCGCTGCGATCCAGCCGGCCTTGATGTCGCGCGTGAGGTTCGCGTCATCCTTGTTGTCGATCTTCAGCTTCTGGTACTTCACGCCGTCGTAGATCGCGGGGCCCGAGAAGGCATACGTCTCGACGTTGAAATACGAGCGCTCGATCGGAGGCGTGTCGTGCAGCAGCTGCGCGTACGAGGCCAGCTGCCAAGGCGCGGCGGTGCGGTTGTCGATCGAGTACTCGAGATCCACGCGATACATATCGCGATGGAAGATGTAGGTCTTGGTGACGGTGACGCCATTGCCGTCGCTCCAGGTGAGCGGCACGCGCACTTCGTTTCGTGTGCCGTCGAGCACGTACTCGTCCTGGGCGCTCTGGAACATTGCCAGATGCGTGGGGCGCTGCGCGTTGGGCTGACCCGGGGCGCTGAGACCGGTTTGCAGCACGTACAGCGAATCGACGCCTTCACGACGCAGCAGCCGCACGGGGGCCGGCTGGTTCTTCACCTTCGGATACTTCAGCAGGTCGGCGCGACTCAGCTCGGCACCGCGCAGACCGATGTCGATGTCCAGCACGTTGGTGCGCACGTGTACGTGCTCGCCGGTCGGGGCGGCATCACCGGCGACGGCGCCGCCCGCGGTTGCAGCGGCCGCTGTCGCAACGGCCGGCGCGGCAGGCACCGAGCCAACCGGCGCTTCGGGAATCGACGCATCCAGTCCCGCGGCGGGCGCGGGCACCAGCGCCGGCTTGCCGTCGACGCTGACCGGCGCCGTCGGCGGCACGACGGTGTAGTCGCGCATCCATTGTTCGTAGTTCAAGAAAAGCACCAGGGCCAATGCGACCCAGATGAACAGACGCGGATTTTTCATCGTGGAAACTTGGCTTGGGACGGAGCAGGCGGAACGGGATCGAAACCGCCGGCATTCAGTGGATGACAGCGACTCAGACGACGCAGCGTGAGCGCGCTACCACGCAACAGGCCATGACGACCCAGCGCTTCGTGGGCGTAGTGCGAGCAGCTGGGATAGAAACGGCAGCAGTCCCCGAACCAGGGACTCACCACCGCCTGATAGACACGGATCAGACCTTGGGCGGCGCTTCGCATGCTCTTGCTATTCTCGTCCACAGTTCAGCCAGGCTTTCGAACAGGCGCGCATTATGGGCTGAGCTCGCTGGCGCGCGTGCGCCAATCACGATGTCGAGCGCGGGCAGCTGAGGCAGGTGCTGACGGAACGACTCGCGCACCAGGCGCTTGATCCGGTTGCGCGATACCGCGTTGCCCACCGCCTTTGCGCCAACCGAAAGCCCGAGACGCGTGGCAGCGATCTCGCTCTCGATGAGGTTGGCGGAGAAATAACTGTCGGAGATGCGCCAGCGGGCGGCATACACGCGCTCGAAGCTGCTCGCCTTGAGAATGCGACGCTGCGCCGGGAAGCCAATCTTCTGACGCGGCGGCAACGCATCGGGCGCCGGCGCTGCCAAGCGACCTCAGGGCGTGAGGCGCTTGCGGCCCTTGGCGCGACGCCGCGCCAGAACCTTGCGGCCACTGGCGGTTGCCATGCGCGCACGGAATCCGAACGTGCGGGCTCGCTTAACTTTACTGGGCTGATAGGTACGTTTCATGGTCGCGGGCCCGAAAAATGCTGGTCGAAAAAGCGGTCGGGCAGCGTACGCACGGGCCCTCGCAGTGTCAACCCGGATGACCTTTTTACAGCGGCGCGGCTCGTTATAGACTGCGCACCCGCTGTCTCAGCCACCCCGTTTGGAGTCTCGTGGAATCCTCGTCGCTTTGGATACAGTGTCTCAGAGCACTGGAGCACGAGCTGCCCGAGCAGCAATTCAACACCTGGGTTCGGCCGCTGCAGGCCATGCAGAGCGATGACGCGTTGCGGCTCCTTGCCCCCAACCGCTTCGTGGTCGACTGGGTGAACGCCAATCTGGCAGCCCGGCTCGGCGAGATCCTGAAGCAGGCCACTCACGGAGAGGAAATCCCGTTCAGCATTGAAGTCGGTGCGCGACCCCTGCCCGCCGTCGCGCCCTCCGCGAACCAGAGCATCGCCGCCACGGTGGCGAGCAGAGCGCCCCGCAAGCCGGAGAACACATTGCTGCTGGGGGCGCGCCTGAATCCGGACTCCACCTTCGATGGTTTCGTCGAAGGCAAGAGCAATCACTTCGCGAAGGCCGCGGCACTGCAGGTCGCGGAGAACCCCGGTCGGGCCTACAACCCGCTATTCATCTACGGCGGCGTCGGTCTCGGCAAAACGCATCTCATGCATGCGATCGGGCACATGATCAAGGCGCGCGATCCGGACGCGAAGATCGCGTACGTGCACTCCGAGCGCTTCGTCAGCGACATGGTGAAGGCCCTGCAGCACAACACCATGGACCAGTTCAAGACCGCGTATCGCACGCTGTCCGCGCTGCTCATCGACGACATCCAGTTCTTTGCCGGCAAGGATCGTTCGCAGGAAGAATTCTTCCACACGTTCAATGCGCTGCTGGAAACCCAGCAGCAGGTGAT
>JBDSRN010000066.1:0-15374 GCA_039929265.1 Steroidobacteraceae bacterium
CGGTGCCACCGGTGCCACCGGTGCCGCGCCGCCACAGGGATTCGAACTTGCGCTGCCACTGCTTGACCGCCTCGTCCAGCCCTCCACTCTGGCCGGTGGGGCGCTTGCCCCAAGGAGACTTGTCGCCGCCGGTCGGATCGTTCCACGCCATAAATTGCTTCTACTCTTCGGTGCTTCGCTAGCTCGCGCGCTTGCCGGCGACCGGCGCACGCGGGCGGGCAGCGGATTTTAGGTATCGACCCCGGGGCGCACAAGGCGCGTTTGCACGGGCGCTGTCGAGGACTTCGGCACCCGGTTTGGAGATTACGACCCCCTCCTGGCGCTCCAGGGCGGCAAGCTCCACGGCCGGCAAGTCCACGGTGAGGTCGAAACCCTCCTCCGAGGTGCGCTCGGCGACGACCACCCCCGCCCGGTACAGCTGGGCGCGGGTCGCCCCGGCGAGCACCGGCAGGCGCAGGTTGATCCGATTGACCGACCGGGAGATGCGTTCGGAAATCGCCTCCTGGAGCAAGTCCAGACCCATGCCTTGTTCGGCGGATATCCACACCGCGATGGCGGTCCCGTCCAGATCGCGCTCGATGCGCGGCTGAGTCTGCAGCCGGTCGATCTTGTTGTACACGCGGATCTGCGGTATCTCACCCGCGCCGATATCGCTGAGGACCGCGTTGACCTGGTCCATCTGCTCGTCGCGACGCGTGTCGCTGGAATCGATGACGTGCAGCAGCACGTTGGCTTCGCGCGCTTCCTGCAGCGTCGACTGGAACGCGGCGACGAGTTCGTGCGGCAGGTCGCGAATGAAACCTACCGTATCGGCCACCACCACCTGCACGCCGCCGCGCAACTGCAGGCGCCGCACGGTCGGATCGAGGGTAGCAAACAACTGGTTCGCGACGTACGCATCGGCACCCGTGAGCGCGCGGAACAACGTCGACTTGCCGGCGTTGGTGTAACCGACAAGGGCGAGCGCCGGCACCGGGATCGAGGCGCGGCCGCTGCGACCAGTTGCGCGCTGCTGCTTCAGCTTCGCGAGTTTCTGCGTGAGGTATTTGACCTTGGTGCCGAGGAGGCGACGATCCGTCTCGAGCTCGGTCTCACCCGGACCGCGCAGACCGATGCCGCCACCGCGCTGACGATCGAGGTGGGTCCAGCCGCGCACGAGTCTGGAAGACATGTGCTTGAGTTGTGCGAGCTCCACTTCGAGCTTGCCTTCGTGACTCGCGGCGCGCTGCGCGAAGATGTCGAGAATGAGCCCGTTGCGATCGAGCACGCGCTTGCCGATGAGCTTCTCGAGGTTGCGCTCCTGGCTCGGCGAGAGCGGATGATCGACCAGGATGAGATCGGCCGTATGCAGTTGCGCCTGCTCGCGGATTTCTTCGGCCTTGCCGCTGCCGACGAAAAATTTCGAGTCGGGCTTCGAGCGGCTGCCGGTGATCGTATGGACGACGGATGCGCCAGCGGATTCCGCCAGCTGCGTGAACTCGCGGATGTCGTCGGGATCCGGGGCTGCACCAAGGGCGAGGCGTACCAGCAAGGCACGTTC
The DNA here is from genome assembly GCA_039929265.1 of Steroidobacteraceae bacterium. Classification (GTDB taxonomy): domain Bacteria; phylum Pseudomonadota; class Gammaproteobacteria; order Steroidobacterales; family Steroidobacteraceae; genus ZC4RG30. Next base: position 1,541 of record JBDSRN010000066.1, read on the forward strand.
GCCGCTGCGAGGGCGCTCAAACATCAGGTTGGAACATCAGGCGGCAGGAATCTCCGCCGTCTCGCCGTCTTCACTCGGCAGACGCACGTTGCGCGCCGGCACGACGGTGGAAATGGCGTGCTTGTAAACCATCTGGCTGACGCTGTTCTTGAGCAGGACAACGAACTGGTCGAAGGAGTCGATCTGACCCTGCAGTTTGATGCCGTTCACCAGATATATGGAGACGGGAACGTGCTCCTTGCGAAGTGCATTCAGGAATGGGTCCTGCAGTGATTGGCCTTTTGCCATGGAAGGTCTCCTTATTGTTCCGACTATTCGTTATTCAAGATGCCGTTGCTCAAAACCACGTCGTATGCGCCCTTCCGTAGGCACGACGATCATCGAGTTGATGCGGCGCATCTTATCATGCGGCACCCGAACCGCGGGTTACTGCCGCTGCGCGCTACTGCAGCAATTGGAGCACCGCTGCACGAAAATGTTCAAAACTATCCGTACTGAATGGATCGATTCTCTGCACTGCCGGCCAGGAGCGTAACCAGGTGAGTTGACGTTTCGCCAACTGACGCGTGGCGGCGACAGCCTGCACGCTCGCCTGTTCCAGCGTTACCTCGCCGGCGACATGCGCCCACAGTTGCCGATAGCCCACAGCGCGCATGGACGTGTTGGTCATGCAGAGATCACCGCGCGCATGTAGAGCGCGCACTTCGTCGAGAAACCCGAGTTGCATCATCGCGTTGAAGCGTTGCTCCAGACGGGCGTGCAGCATCGGCCGCGACCCCGGCACCAGCGCCCAGCTCGCGAATCCGAACTCCGGCGCAGCCTGATCGGGCGATTCCCTTACAGCCCAGAGGTCGGAGATCGGCCTACCCGTGACGGCATGGACCTCCAGCGCGCGCTGGATGCGCCGCGGGTCGTTCGGATGGATGCGCGCGGCCGCCCCCGGGTCGACACGGGCCAGCTCGGCATGCAGCGCCGGCCAGCCTTCGCGCGCGGCGCGTGCATCCAGCGCCGTACGCACAGCCGAACTGGCGCGCGGCAGCACAGCCATACCGCCCAGCAGCGCCCGAAAATAGAGCATCGTGCCGCCGACCAGCAGCGGGATCCGACCGCGCGCGAGAATCTCGCGCAGGGCGATGCGGGCGTCGACGACGAATTCGCCGGCCGAATACGACTGCGTCGGGTCGCGCAGATCAAGCAAATGGTGGGCCACGCGCACACGCTCGTCGACAGATGGTTTGGCTGTGCCGATATCCATGCCCCGGTACACCTGCGCCGAATCCACGCTGATGATTTCGATCGGCAACTGCGCGGCAAGGCGCAGGGCGAACTCACTCTTGCCCGCGCCCGTGGGACCCATGAGCACGAGCGCGTCGATCAGCGTCCCCGCAGAAACAACCGGTCGAGCTCGGGCAGCGACACGCGCGCGAATGTCGGACGTCCGTGATTGCACTGCGCCGCGCGATCGGTGTTCTCCATCTGGCGCAACAACGCGTTCATTTCAGGCAGCGTCAGTCTGCGCTGCGCGTGAATGGCCGCGCGACACGCAAGCGTCGCGAACAGTCGATGTGCCGCGGCGTCCAGGTGATGCGCGCCGCCCTGCTCCTCCAGCAACGCTGAAGCCACCTCGCGGACGAGCGCGACGACATCGCTGCCGGCAAGCAGCGCGGGCACGCGCCGCAGGGCGAGCGTGCGCGAACCGATGCGATCCAGCTCGAAGCCCACCTGCTCCCACTCCTCGCGCGCGGCGAGCAGCAGGTCGAGCGTTGGCTCGTCGAGCTCGAGCGTGAGCGGCTCGAGCAGACCCTGTGAAGCCGCCGCGCCTCTGGAGTGACTGGCCTTGAGCTGCTCGTACAGCACGCGCTCATGGCCGGCATGCATGTCGATGAGCACGAGACCTTGTGCGTCCTGCGCAAGAATGTAAATGCCGTGCAGTTGCGCGATCGCAGTGCCGAGATCGGACGGCGGCGCATCGCGCACGGACGCGGCGAGTTGCCAGGTGTCGGGCAGCTTCGAAGGACCGAACGCGAATGCGGCCCCGGGACGCGGCGCCGCTGCACCGATGTTGCCGCCGAAGCTCGCCGCGAATGGCGATGCGCTCGCGGCAGCGGGCTGCATGTCCGGGCGCGTCTGCGCAAGCGTGCGATCCAGCGCGCGCACGATGAAGTCGTGTACGCCGCGACTCTCGCGGAAGCGCACCTCCAGCTTGGTGGGATGCGCATTGACGTCGACGTCGCGCGGCTCGATCTGCAGTCGCAACACGTACGCGGGATGACGTCCGTGGAACAGTACGTCGCGAAATCCGCCGCGCACCGCGTTGAGCAGCACCTTGTCACGCACGGGGCGCTCGTTCACGTACCAAAACTGCAGGTCCGGCTGACCGCGCGCAAAGCTCGGCAGGCCCACCCAGCCCGACAGATGCAGCGGACCGGCCTGCACGTCGATGGGCAACGAACGCGACACGAATTCGTCACCGAGGATCTGCGCCAGGCGATCCTGCTGTTGCGCCGCGTGCGGCGCCGCGGGCAGACGCAACGCAACGCGCGCATTGTGAGTGAGCGTGAAGGCGACATCGAAACGTGACAGCGCGATGCGCTCGACCAGACGGATGATGTGCGCGTATTCGGTGGTCTCGGTGCGCACGAAACGCCGGCGTGCCGGCACGTTGAAGAACAAGTCGCGCACTTCGATGGTGGTGCCGGGCAGCTGTGCCGCGGGGCGCACCTCCCCCACGCTGCCGCCATCGATGCGCAGCTCGCTGCCCTGTTCGTCGGCGCGCGTCCGGCTCGCAATGCGCACGTGGGCCACGGCGCCGATCGACGGCAGCGCCTCGCCGCGGAAACCCAGCGTGGCGATGGTTTCCAGATCCTCGAAGCTCGCGATCTTGCTGGTGGCGTGGCGCGTTACCGCGAGCAGCAGGTCGGCGGCGGCAATACCGCAGCCATCGTCACACACTCGGATGAGGCCAATGCCCCCCCGCTCGATGTCGATCTCGATTTGCGTGGCGCCGGCGTCGAGCGCGTTCTCGACCAGCTCCTTGACGACCGAGGCGGGGCGCTCGATGACCTCGCCCGCGGCGATCTGGTCGATGAGCTGCGCGTCGAGGATTCGGATGGGCATGGGACGCGCAGTTTAGCCGCTGCGTGAGCGGCCTCAGCCAGTATTCAGCGGCCGGTGTTTCCTGCGAGGATGGCGCTGTTCGATTCGACCGCGCCGCGCGCCTTGATCTGTGCGAACAGCGATCCATCCGGCGGGTTCTTCTGGAAGTGCTCGCGGATGCCCAGGAAAATCGCGTTGGCGAGGCGGTCCTGCTGCGAGCTTGTCTTCAGGCGCTTCTCTTCACTCGGGTTGGAGATGTAAGCGGTCTCCACCAACATCGAAGGGATGTCCGGGGATTTCAGGACCATGAATCCCGCCTGCTGCACCTGGCGCTTGCGCACTTCCCCGACGCGGTCCAGCGCGTCGAGAATTCGCTGCGCCGCCTCCATGCTGGAACCGATGCTCGCGGTCTGCGACAGATCCATCAGCACGGAGGCAAGCGGCGCAGACTTGTCGCCAAGCGACACGCCGCCCTTGAGATCCGCCGAATTCTCGCGCTCGGCAAGCCAGCGCGCGGCCTCGTTCGTGGCGCCGCGATACGACAGCACGTACACCGACGCACCCGAGACATCGCGATCACGGATCGAATCCGCGTGGATCGAGACGAACAGATCGGCGCGCGCGGCACGTGCACGGTTCATGCGATCGCGCAGCACGATGAAGCGATCGCCGTCGCGCGTGAGCGCTGCCTTCATGCCCTGCTCCGCATCGACGCGGCGCGCGAGCGCGCGGGCTATGGCGAGCACGACGTCCTTCTCGCGCGTGCCGCCGCGGCCGATCGCGCCAGGATCCTCGCCGCCGTGACCGGCATCGATCGCGATAATGATGTCGCGACCGCTGTCCTGTGGCGCGTGTGCGGCGCGAATGCCCTCTGGATTCAGCGCGCTGGCGGGCGGTTCCCTGCGATTTACCTGCGGCAGGGGTGTGGCACCGGGCACGCCGCCGCTGGCGCCGATGTCGACGATCAGACGCCAATAGGCGCCGGGCGTCGCGGGTCGTTCGAGTCGTGAGCGTGTTGCGAGCTTCGCGCGCGTATCGAGTACGACGCGCAGCGCACCGTTGCCGGGGCGACCCGTGCGCAGCGCGCGTACCGGGCCCGCCCCTGAGGGCAGCTGCATTGCCGGATTGCGCTCGACGTTCTGAAGATCGAGCACGATGCGATCGGGTGAGTCGAGCGTGAACAGCTTGCGCTGCACGTCGCCGCTGAGCTCGAGCACGAGCTGCGCGGAACGCTCACCTTCGGTGGTGAGCGTCACCGCACGCAACGCAACCGCGTGCGCGCCGAGCGATGATGTTGCGAGCAGCAGCGTTGCGAGGATGGGACGCAGATCGACCATGGGACATAATCTACGTCCTGCAGCGCCATAATTTCAAGACAAATTAGCGAGATAGCGCCCCAACCTCAGAAAGCGCCGCGGCCAGCCACACCCTGCCATCGGGGCTGCCGGTAAACATCTGCACGTTGTGCCCGGTCGCACCCGGCTCGAAATGCAGCTGCAGATCTGGCGGGGGCAACGCCCGTGGCGCGTGTTCGGGCCATTCGACCAGCCACAGCGCACCGTCGATGAAGTGATCGCGCGTGCCAAGCTGTTCAAACTCGGCTTCACTGCCGAGCCGGTACAGATCCAGGTGCAGCACCAGCCGATCGGCGATCGGGTACTGCTCGACCAAGGTGTAGCTGGGGCTGCGCACCGCACCAGTGACGCCGAGCGCGCGCAGCAGGCCGCGCGCGAAAGTGGTCTTGCCCGCGCCGAGCTGGCCATCAAGATAAACAATGAGCGGTGCACGCGCCTCGGGAAGGTGCCGCGCGAAACGGGCGCCGAGCGCCTCGGTGGCGTCGCTGTCGGACAGCAGCACTAACGATTGACCCAGTTGCGCAGTTCGCGCGCGACTTCCCCCGCAAGCAGTCCGCGCTCACCCGTGCGCGCCAGCGCATCACCAGCGAGCGCGTGCACGAGCACGCCGACTCGCGCCGCAGCCCAGGGGTCGCGGCACTGCGCGAGCACGCCGGCAATGGTCCCGGTGAGCACGTCACCCATGCCGGCGGTGGCCATGCCCGGATTGCCGCGCTCGCAGATCGCAGCCCGCGTGTCCTTGCGGCCCACGAGCGTGCCCGCCCCCTTGAGCACGATGATGCCGCCGCGCCGGGCAATCAGCGCGTCGAGCGCATCGAGTCGCGCCGACTGCACCTGCGCGGTGCCAATGCCGAGCAGACGCGCCGCCTCGCCCGGGTGCGGCGTGAGGATCCAGTCATCGCGCTTCAGATCCGTATCGGCGATGAGGTTCAGCGCATCGGCATCGAGGATCAGCGGCGTCGCCGCGGGTTTGTGCGCGAGCAGCAGGTCGAGTACTTGTTGCGCCCAGGTGCTGCGCCCGAGGCCTGGACCGATGGCGATGACGTCGGCGTCGTCGATCAGCGGCACGAGGGCCGCGGTATCCTGCAGGCCGTGGAAGATGAGCTCCGGACGCTCGCCAACGACGGCGGCGAGGTTCTCCGGCGCCGAGGCAATGCTGACGAGACCCGCGCCCGACCGCAGCGCCGCCTCGCCCGCGAGGCGCACTGCGCCAGGCATGCCGGCGCCTCCGCCGATGATCAGCACGCGCCCGTACACCCCCTTGTGCGAGTTGCGCGCGCGACGTGGCAGCGCGAGGTTGATCTCGCCCTCCGACATTCGCTGCAGGCGCGGCGGGAATTCATCCTCGGGCGCTTCGACTTCCAGATCGTCGAAATGCAACGCGCCGCAGTGCTCGGGCCCTTCGGCAAGGAACAGCCCGGTTTTCATGCCGACGAAAGTGAGCGTCGCCTGCGCGCGAACCGCCTCGGGCGACACGGCGCCGCTGTCGGCATCAAGGCCAGAAGGCAGGTCGAGCGCGAACACGGGCCGATCGCAGCGGTTTATCAAGGCAACGATGCTGCGCAATTCGTCGGACAGGGGCAGGCGCGTACCGGTGCCGAGCAGCGCATCGACGACCATCTCGCCGCTGCACAATGCATCCGACGAAAACGGCACCACGCGGCCGCCGCTGGTGCTGAAATCCTGCCAAGCCTGAGCCGCGTCGCCCTGCAGGCGCGAGGTGGGCACCGCGGCGAGCACCTTGGCAGTGAGGCCTGCGGCTTGCGCGAAGCGCGCGAGCACATAGCCATCGCCGCCGTTATTGCCCCCACCGCAGACGATGACGACCCGGTGCGCCATGGGCCAGCGGGTGCGCAAGACGCGCAGGGCGGCCTCGCCGGCACGTTTCATGAGTGTGTAACCGGGCACGCCCATGGCAATGGCGTGCGCATCCAGGGCGCGCACCTGGGCGGCGGTATAGAGCGCAACGGGCAATGCCATGCACGCAATTATACTGCCGCCACATGTTGCCCAACGCGAAACCGGATGACTGGCGCGCACTGGTCGCCTCGCTTGCGCACGCCCGTGGTTTCGCGGACGTCGGCATCAGCGACGTGGCAGTGCCGCAGGACGAGGCCTGGCTGCAGGAATGGCTCGCAGCCGGCATGCACGGAGAGATGGAGTACATGGCGCGCCACGGCTCGCGGCGCAGTCATCCCGAGCAACTGGTGCCCGGCACCCTGCGCGTGATAGCGGTGCGCATGGAGTACTGGCCCCTCGATGCGCGCGAGCCCGCGAGCGTGCTCGGCGATCCGGAGCTCGGCTATGTGTCGCGGTATGCGCTGGGTCGCGACTATCACAAGATCATGCGCAAGGCGCTGGCGCAACTCGCCCAGGACATCGCGCAGCAGATCGCTCCGCACGGACATCGCGTATTCGTCGATTCAGGGCCCGTGCTCGAGAAAGCGTTTGCGCGCAATGCGGGCCTGGGCTGGATCGGCAAGCACACCAATCTCATCGCGCGCGACGCGGGCTCGTATTTCTTTCTCGGCGAGATCCTCACCGATCTGCCGTTGCCGGTCGATGAGCCCGCGAGCGCGCATTGCGGCACCTGCAGTGCGTGCATGCCGGCCTGCCCCACCGGTGCCATCGTCGCGCCATACAAGCTCGACGCGCGACGCTGCATTTCCTATCTCACGATCGAACTGAAGGGTGTAATCCCGGAGGAACTGCGCCCTGCGATCGGCAACCGCATCTATGGCTGCGATGACTGTCAGCTCGTGTGTCCCTGGAACAAGTTCGCGCAGACCGCCGCGCATCCGGATTTCATCGTGCGGCACGGGCTCGATGCGCCGCGACTCACCGAACTGATGGGCTGGAGCGCGCAAGAGTTTGCGCAGCGCATGCAGGGATCCGCCATCAATCGCATCGGCGCGGAGCGCTTCGCGCGCAATGTTGCGGTGGCACTCGGCAATGCGCCGCGTTCGGACGGCGCGCTGGCCGCGCTGCGCGCGCGCAGCGACGACGCATCGGAGCTGGTGCGCGAACACGTGCGCTGGGCGATCGGGCGGCAGCTGGAGAACTAGCGCGGAGCGCGCTGCAGATAGATCAGCGCCGGAGCACCCGCAGGTTGTCGATCAACCGTGCACGTCCGAGACGCGCAGCTGTGAGCACGATCAACTCGGACGAGGACGCGCGTGGCGGGCCGAGATCGGCAGAGTCGCGCACGGCGAAATAATCCGGCTGCATGCCAGCCTTCTCGAGCGCCTGTACGCCGGTGCGTTCGATACCCGCGTAGTCGGCGTCACCCGAATCGATGCGGCTCACGGCCATCATCAGCGCCCCATGCACCTGCGGCGCGACCGCGCGATCCTCGGCGGATAGATAACGATTGCGCGAGCTCATCGCGAGGCCATCGGGGGTGCGCACCGTCGGCGCGCCGATTACCTCGACGGGGAGCGACAGGTCATCGGTCATGCGGCGGATGATCGTGAGCTGCTGGTAATCTTTTTCGCCGAACACAGCGACGTCAGGTTGCACGATGCCGAACAACTTCGCGACGACTGTCGCCACGCCGTCGAAATGCCCGGGGCGATACTCGCCGCAAAGAATCTCGGACAGGCCTCGCACCGATACCCAGGTGAGCTGCTTCGTGCCCTGCGGATACATTTCTTCCGCGCTCGGCGTGAACAGCAGGTCGCACTTCGCCTCGGCGAGCAGTTGCTGATCGTCATCGGGCGTGCGCGGATAGGTCGCGAAGTCCTCGCTGGGACCGAACTGCAGCGGATTCACGAACACGCTCGCGACCACTTTGTCGGCGCGGAAGCGCGCCGCCGACAGCAGGCTGATGTGGCCCGCATGCAGATTGCCCATCGTCGGCACGAAGCCGATGCGCTGGCCTGCGAGGCGCCATCGGGAGAGCTGCTCGCGCAACTCGCGGATCGAAGTGATTGTCTGCATCGCCGTCCGCGCTCTAGAAATTGTGTTCCGGCGCGGGGTACTCGCGCGACTTGACCGCCTGCACATAGCCCTTCAGCGCGTTCAAAGGCGTACCGGCACCTGCCATGAAGTCGCGCACGAAGCGGGGCTTGCGCCCGCTGGTGATGTCCAGGATGTCGTACAGCACGAGGATCTGGCCATCGGTGTCCGGGCCTGCGCCGATGCCGATCACCGGAACTTCGAGGGCCTCGGTAATCGTCTTGCCGAGCGCAGGCGGAATGCATTCGAGCAACACGATGTCGGCACCAGCGCCCTGCAGCTCAACGGCATTCGCGATCATGCGCTCGGCGACTTCCTTCTCGCGCCCCTGCACCCGAAACCCACCGGTCTTGTGCACCGACTGCGGCTTCAGGCCAAGATGCGCGCACACCGCGATGTCGTGACTCGCGAGATGGTGAACGATTTCGATCTGGCCACCGCCGCTCTCCAGCTTGATCATCTGCGCGCCGCCTTCCTGCATGAGACGCACGGAGTTGGTAAGCGCGATGTCCTTGGACGGATAGCTCATGAATGGAAGATCCGCGACGAGGAAGGGACGATGCAGACCGCGCTGCACGGCCTTGCAGTGATAGATGATGTTGTCGATGGTGACGGGGACGGTGGTGTCGTGACCCTGGATCACCATGCCGAGCGAATCGCCCACGAGCACGAGGTCTACGTCCGCGTCGTCGAGAAGCACGGCGAAGCTCGCGTCATAGCAGGTCAGGCAGGCGATTTTCTCGCCCTCTTCCCGCATCTTGTGCAGCGTGGAAAGCGTGACCGGCGGACGAGCCGAGTCCCGCAGCTGCAGGTGCGTGTACATCAGCAAAGAATGACGGAGACGGGTTTCACAAGCAAATCCCCCTTGGAATCTGTTAATTGGTCACAGCGCCGCGTGGCGCAACGGGTTGTAGTACAACCGACCGCGACTCATGCGCGTCACGGCAGAGCGCAGCTCCTCGAAATCCGCCGCATTGTTCAGCGGGTCAATCGAGGCGGCATTGACGATCAACAGCGGCGCGTCTTCGTAGTCGTGAAAGAACTTCGCGTAGGTTTCGTTGAGGCGCTCGAGGTAGGCGCGATCGATCATGTTCTCGTAGCCGATGCCGCGTCGCGCGATGCGGTCGAGCAACACGTCGACGGGCGCTTGCAGATACACCACGAGATCAGGCTTGGGCGCCTCGATGGCGAGCTTGTCGTGCACTTGCTCGTACAGCCTGAACTCGTCCTCGTCGAGCGTGATGCGCGCGAACATGCGGTCCTTGTCGAGCATGTAGTCCGCAACGCGCAGGCGCGCGAACAGATCCTGCTGCTTCAATCCCGCGAGCTGCTGCGCCCGCTGGAACAGGAAGTAGAGCTGCGCGGGAAAGGCACCGGCACGAGGATTCTTGTAGAAGCGTTCGAGGAAGGGATTCTCGGCAGCCTGCTCGAGCACCGCTTCGCCATCGAGGCTCGCCGCGAGCTTGTGCGCGAGGCTGGTCTTGCCGACTCCAATCGGCCCTTCGATCACGATGTAGCGATGCGGCGCAGGCTCCGCGCCCTTGCCCTTGTCCTCCGCGGGAGCGGAATCAGCCCTGCGCCGAGTCGCCATCAGAGCCCGCCCACCGCCAGCGGCCAGATGCCTTCGGCGCTCGTGCGCGCGCGCAGCGCGGCAACCAGGCCCAGGCCAGGAATCTGCAATTGCGGCGCAATATCCGCCAGCGGATACAGCACAAAGTTGCGCTGCGCGATGCCGGGATGCGGCAGCGTGAGCGCGGCGTCCGCCTGGCGAGCATCGCCGTACACCAGGAGATCCAGATCCAGCGTGCGCGGGCCCCACTTCTCGTGCGCCTCAGGTCGACCGCTTTGGATCTCGATCTGCTGCAGCGAGTGCAGCAGTTCGGCGGCGCCCTGCTGCGTGAGCAGTGCCGCCGCCGCGTTCACGAAATCGGGTTGCCGCACCGGGCCGAAAGCGCGCGTGCGATACAACCGTGAGAATGCGACGAGCCGCGTCCGCGCGATTTGCGCGAGACGCTGCAGCCCGCGCCGCACTTGCGCTGCAGGATCATCGAGATTGCTGCCAAGTGCGACATAGGCGGGAAACCATGCGCTCATGTCGCGCCGGAGCGGCGCCGACCGCCGCGTCGACGACGTCGCGGCCCCGTGCCGCTCGGGCTGCGCGGTTCGTTTGGATGTGACTGGTCGAGCGCGCCGACCATGCGTTCACGCTCGTCGCCGGAAACTTCCTGCACGCGCGTCCACCACTGAGCGGTGTCGGGCGAAGCCATCCCGAGCTTTGCCCGCAGGAGCAAAAGATCGTACGCGGCGCGGAAACGCGGATGCTCGAGCGTGCGCAGGGCACGTCGCCCCCGCGGATGCTCGAGCCGCGGCTGCAGCGCGAACATCTCGCGCACGCCAAGCGAGAAGCGCCGCGGTATGGAGATGCGGTCCTGGGCCTCGCGCAAAGCGGCGTCGCAGGCGGTGAGAATGGTCGCGGCCTCGTGCCAGTGTTCAGGCGGGGTCGCCTCGATCTGTGCAGCGATAGGCCCATATAGAAGAAGCGCGAACAGGAACGTCGGCGTGACGGCGCGATTGCCCAGCACGCGCTCGTCGGTATTGCGCAGGCCCTGCACGAGCAACTGCTCGACGAGACTGCCCGGATGCTTCTCGAAGTATTCACCCACTGTCGGGTACAGCACTTCGAGCAGGCGCCGGCGGCGCAGCACTTCGAAACTCTGCGCGCCGTGACCGGTGAGGAACAGCTTTAGCGACTCATCGAACAGACGTGCCGCGGGCACGCGACCGAGCAACTCACGCAGCGATTCGATCGGCGCTTCGGTTGCGGGATCGAGCGTGAAGCCCAGCTTCGCCTCAAAGCGTGCGGCGCGCAGCATACGCACAGGATCTTCGCGATAGCGCGTCTCCGGATCGCCGATCAGTTTCAGCCGACGCGCGGCGATGTCATCGGTGCCACCGCAGTAATCCCAGATCGAGAAATCGTTGACGTTGTAGTAAAGAGAGTTGGCGGTGAAGTCGCGACGCCAGACATCGTCCTCGATGCTGCCGTAATTATTGTCGCGCAGGATGCGACCGCTCGAGTCGAGCACGCGCGCGGGATTGCCGTGCTCGTCCACCGGTGCGGGGACATCGAAATCGATATTGCCATTGATATCACCGTTTTCATCGAGCGGCGGACCAGAGTCGTCGAGACCGTCGACCAGATCCTCGTTCTCGGCCGCCTCGTCATCCGTCATCAGCTCGGAAATGGGCTCTTCGCCCGGAGGCGGCGCATTTGAGGCACGGAAGGTCGCGACCTCGATGATCTCGCGGCCGAAGAACACATGCGCAAGGCGGAATCGCCGGCCGACCAGGCGGCAGTTGCGGAACAGGCGCTTGACCTCTTCGGGCAGCGCGTTGGTTGCGACGTCGAAATCCTTGGGCTCGCGGCCCAGGATGAGGTCGCGGACGCAGCCACCGACGAGGTAGCCCTCGAAGCCACCCTCCTTCAGTCGATACAGCACCCGCAGCGCGTTGGGCGAAATGCCTCTGCGCGAGATCGGGTGGTCGGAGCGTGGAATGATTCGCGGCTGGGCCGCTGTAGTTGGCGGAACGAAATCAGAGTTCAAAGGTATATGGCTCGACAGACTTGAGCAAAGGGGAACGCCGCCTATAATACGCGCCCGCGTCGACTCTTGCCCCCCAACGCTCCCTTCGTCTAGAGGCCCAGGACATAGCCCTCTCAAGGCTAGTACACCGGTTCGAATCCGGTAGGGAGCGCCATTATTTCAATGACTTGCGAGGAACTCGCACCTCGCCGTACGTAAAACCGTCCGGAAACCCAGTCGCATCCTGTTCCTTCGGTCCATTCGAGCAACAGGAGATCGGGCGTGCCGACGTAAGCGCGCCGCGTTGTGCAGAGGTCGCCTTCGGGCGGTCTTTTTCGTTCCCGCACCGCGCGCTAGTCGACCTGATCGACTCGGCCTGCGTTACAAAGCCGGCGGGCGAATCCATCCATCGCCCGTCGATCCTCTTTCGTGGATCCAGAGGCACCCACACTTGGCGCAGCGATAGTCACACTCGTGTCCCAAGTCCTGCAGCGCCTTCAAGTTTGCATGTGGCGGTTCGTAGGTGTCAGCACCCAACAAGCCTCTACATTGGGCGCACATGTCGCCCGGGTCGATCTGGCGGAATAGTGGGTTTGACAAGTTCATCGTGCGTGCTTTTTCGCTGTTTTCCCAGACCCCTTGGCCGCAAGCTCCGCCGCCAATTCCTCACGACGCTGGCCGCGTATTCGTAGGGATTGAAGACCGAAGCTGCGGGACGCGGAGAGCTGATCATCGGAATCGGGTCTCAGGTGCCGAATGAGTCTACCGCACCGTCGTGCGACTCACCCTGCTTCAAGAGTTGAGCGACCGCCCGACGCACTTCGCCCTTCGCGCATTCGATCGCCTCGCCAAGCGTGCGGAACTCGCCCGCCAGCGTCCCCGATGCGTCCTCCGCGTACAGCTCTGTGCCGTCGATCAGCTCGACTCGATACACGTCAGGTGTCGTGGGTTCAGGGGCATCAATTTGCGGAGACGATACGGAGACTTGCAGCATGATCCCGCTGCTGGCACCGGTGCTGATAGCGGTTGCGGGTGCGGTGATCGCAGCCTCATGCACACCCTGCTGCTCATCCAGCACCGCGCACCGCGACTTGCTGGGCGCGCACTGCTCGGTGCTACGTTTTGCCAATGACACCGGCCAGACGAAAAAATCGGAATCCGCTGGTCTGCGGAGGGGTGGGCCGTTGAGGGTGATGGCAAGTGGGGCTGCTTCTTCGTGCACCGACCCGGCGAGCGCGTGCAGGTGATGCTCACGCCGGCGGAGCACCGAGCGGAGCCGCACAGCACGACGGGATTTGAGTCGAGAAAATAAGGAGGGCCGCGCAAAACGGCCCTTCGATGAACATATCCGGCGACAGTCAAGCTGCAGCCTCGAGCACGTCTCGACATCCAGCCGGTCGATTCGCTCGCGGCAACGATCAATCCATCGCGCCACGGCTCGTCGATGGGTACGGTGACCAACGCGACGCTGGGCAGTGGCAAGAAGTTCGGCGCAAGTCGTCCGCGGGCAGAGCAGGCCCGCTACGCGCGCTTCGCCTCCTGCCGTCGCGCATGCAGGATGTACTCGGTGTAGCCGTTGGGCTGCCCGCGCCCGAAGAACACGAGATCGCGTGCGGCAGCGAAGGCGAGGCCGTTGAACTTCGGCGCCATCGGCTTGTACGCAGGATCGCGCGCATTCTGCGCATCGACTATTCCTGCCATGCGCTGCAATCGCCCCGTCACCTGTGCTTCGTCGATGAGACCGTGACGCAACCAGTTGGCGACGTGCTGACTCGAGATGCGCAGCGTCGCACGATCTTCCATCAGACCGACGTCGTGGATGTCCGGCACTTTCGAGCAGCC
>JBDSRN010000067.1:0-69033 GCA_039929265.1 Steroidobacteraceae bacterium
TACCTGAATCGCGCGCGCTCTTCGGTGCACGATTCGGTGGTGTGGTTCCGTACACAGGACGGCTCGATCCAGGTGGACGTGGCTCTGCAGTGGAACGACTCCTACCAGGAGTCGATGTTCTGCTATACCAACAATATTCCACAGAAGGACGGTGGCACGCACCTTACCGGCTTCCGCAGCGCGCTGACGCGTTCGCTCAACGACTACATCGCGAAGGAAGTGTCGAGCAAGAAGGAAACCGTCGCACCCACCGGTGACGACGCGCGCGAAGGGCTCACTGCGATTCTCTCGGTAAAACTGCCAGACCCGAAATTCTCCTCGCAAACCAAGGACAAGCTGGTTTCATCGGAAGTGAAGGGCGTGGTCGAGACCGCGTTCAACACGAAAATGAGCGAATTCCTGCTCGAACATCCGCTCGAAGCTCGCGCCATCGTGAACAAGATCATCGATGCGGCACGTGCGCGCGAAGCCGCCCGCAAGGCGCGCGAGATGACGCGCCGGAAAGGCGCGCTGGATATCGCGGGTCTTCCCGGCAAGCTCGCCGATTGCCAGGAGAAGGATCCCGCGCTGTCGGAAATCTTCATCGTCGAGGGTGACTCGGCCGGTGGCTCTGCGAAGCAGGGCCGTGATCGCCGCACGCAGGCTATCCTGCCGCTCAAGGGCAAGATCCTGAACGTGGAGAAGGCGCGCTTCGACAAGATGATCGCGTCCGCCGAAGTCGGCACGCTCATCACCGCGCTGGGTTGCGGCATCGGTCGCGATGATTTCGATATCGCGAAGCTGCGTTATCACCGCGTCATCATCATGACGGACGCCGACGTCGACGGTTCGCACATCCGCACCTTGCTGCTGACGTTCTTTTATCGCCAGGTCCCGCAGCTGATCGAGAATGGCCACATCTACATCGCGCAGCCGCCGTTGTACAAAGTGAAGCGCGGCAAGCACGAGATCTACGTGAAGGACGACACCGAGCTCGATGCGCTGCTGCTCAGCTCCGCCATCGAAGACGCGGCGCTGCACGTGAACAGCGAGGCACCGCCGTTGAAAGGTGCCGGTCTGGAGATGCTCGCGCGCAAGTACATGGAAGTGCAGGCGATCGTCACACGCTGGTCGCGCCGCTACGACGCACGTCTGCTCGAGCAGCTCATTTATCTACCCGAGCTCGCCCCTGGGGACTTCGATCGCGCGGATTTCCTGAAGGACTGGGTGGGCAAGCTCCATCGTGCGCTCAACGCATTGAACGACGGTAGCCGAAGTTACCGCATCGAGCTGCGCGCGCACAGCGAAGGCCAGCCGCAGCGCGTCCTGGTGCACAAAGCCGAGCACGGGGTGGAAACGCACAAGTTTCTGCCGCGCGAATTCTTCGAGTCCGCGGAGTACGCGCGCATCGTCGATCTGGGGCGCACTTTGAACGGCTTCATCGGTGAAGGGGCCTTCGTCATTAGTGACACGAATCGCCAAGAAGTAGGCTCGTTCAAGGAAGTGATGAAGTTCCTGTTCGACCAGGCCAAGAAGGGTCAGTCGATCCAGCGCTACAAAGGTCTCGGCGAGATGAATCCCGACCAGCTGTGGGATACGACGATCAATCCGCAGACGCGCCGTCTGATGCAGGTGCGCATTGAGGATGCCGTCGCGGCCGACGACATCTTCACCACGCTGATGGGCGACCAAGTCGAGCCGCGTCGCGAGTTCATCGAGAAGAACGCACTTTCCGTCGCAAACCTCGACGTCTGAGCGACGGCGTTGATTATACAACTCCTGCTATGAGCGGGGTTCCTCGATAGCGCAACGGTCGTGACATGGGCAACATGTCCGGGTCATTTGCCCTGTCGGAGTGTTCATGAAGCCTGTGCTGTCGATCCTGATAACCCTGCTATTCCTGGCATTCGCTTTACCCGCTGCCGCCCAGTGGACGAGCAAGGGCGAGGCGGGCCTCGTCATCGCCAGTGGCAACACCCGGACCAAGAGCGGCAATGTGAAGCTCGCGCTCGGCTATCAGGCCGAGCCATGGACGCACGCGAGCACCTTCGCGGCTGTCTACGCGCAGGACGAGGACGGCACTACCGCGCAGCGCTGGGAGATCGGCGAGCAGTCGCAGTACGCTTTCAACGAGCGCAATTTCTGGTTCGGCGCCCTGCGCTACGAAGACGACCGCTTCAGCGGCTTCGACTACCAGGGCACGCTCAGCAGTGGCGTGGGCCACAAGTTCATCGAGACGCAGGACACGCAGATCTCGGCCCAGGCGGGTCTGGGTTACAAGGTCGCCGAGACGCGCATCAGCGTCGATCCGCTCACCGGTCTCACCATCGTGCCGGATCGCACCACCGCCATCGCGGGCATGGGCGGCATCGACTACAAGCACGCCTTCAACGCATCGACCACGCTGACTGACAAGTTCGCGGTCGAAGCCACCTCGGACAACACGTTCTTCCAGAACCAGATCGCGCTGGAAGTGAAAATGGCAGCACGCGTCGCCCTCGCGGTGGGCTATGCCGTGCGGCACAACACCGACCCGCCGCCGGGGTTCGAGAAGACCGATACCCTCACCACCATCAATGTGGTGTACGCAACCCCGTAGCCCTGCGCGGCGCGCAGTGCTTACACTCGCGCGATGTACACGCTGTACTACTCGCCGAGCACGGCGAGCCTCGTGGTCCACTGGTTGCTCATCGAGCTCGGTGGTCCATTCGAGCTCGCCCTGGTGGACTTTTCGCGCAAGGATCAGCATTCCTCGGCATTCCTTGCGCTGAACCCCAACGGGCACGTACCCACGTTGATCGTCGACGGTGCGCCGCGCGCCGAATGCGCCGCTCTGCTCATGCTGCTGGCGGAGCGGCATCCGCAGGCGAACCTGCTGCCCGCTCCCGGCTCCCCAACTCGTGCTGATTTCCTGCAGGTGATGTTCTTCCTCGCGAACACGCTGCAACCAGCGTTCCGGCGCTGGTTCTATTCCGATGAGATCGCCGGCCCCGACAACTCTCAGGCCGTGCAGAAGCACGCGCGCGCGAAGATCGAACGCTGCTGGGAAATTCTGGATGCGCGCCTCGCCGATGGCCGCTCCTACCTCATCGGTGAGCAACTTACCGTCGCCGATTTTCTCGCCACGATGCTGGCGCGCTGGTCACGCAACATGCCGCGCATGGCGACGCACTGGCCGCAACTGCAGCACTACGTGCACCGCATGCGCCAGATGCCCTCGCTGCGCGCAGTGCATGTGCGCGAGAGTCTCAAGGAGTGGATCGATGGCTGAGCTCGTCATCCGGAGCACACCCGCTACCTGCAGGATCGGTTCACCAGCGAAACCGTGCGCGGTCAGCTCGGGGGCTCGCCGGAATTAGCCTCGATGAACCGCTGCGCCTCTGCATTGATATCGCGCGGATCCCGACCCTTCGCGAGGATCGGCGGGCCTATCACAACTCGCACCGTGCCGCGCCGCTTCAGCAATCCGCGTCTCGGCCAGAAGTAGCCAGAGTTGTGCGCAACCGGCACGATCAGCGCACCGGTATCCGAGGCGATCGCCGCGCCGCCCACGCCATAGCGACGCGTCTCGCCCGGTTTCATGCGCGTGCCTTCCGGGAACACAACGATCCACACTCCATCGGCGAGCCGCTGCCGACCCTGATCGATCATCTGCTTCACGGCAGTTCCGCCGGCGCTGCGATTGATGGCGATCGCGCGCAGCAGGCGAATGCCCCAGCCTACGACCGGAATCCACAGCAGCTCGCGCTTCAGCACCCATGCCTGGGGTGGCAGGATCACGGTCTGGGCGAAGGTCTCCCATGCGGAGGAATGTTTCATCAGCGCGACGTGACTTCCGGGCGGGATGTTCTCTCGCCCCTCGACCACGTAGTCGAGTCGACAGGTCCAGCGCAGCACGGTGAGCAACGAGTACCCCCAGCCATATGCGAGCGCGAAGCGCGCCCGATAGGGCATGAGCCACGCGATGATCACGAAGAAGATCGCGTAGCAGAAGGTCCAGATCAGGAAGAAGCCGGTGAAGACCAGCGAGCCGAGAAATTGCATCGACCCAAGTGTAAGCTCAGGCGAGTATCGATGGTTTTACGGCGGGGGTTGCTGTGCGAACAAACTCGATTGTCCGGTCGCTCACGGCAGCGGCCCTTCTGTTCACGTCAACGCTCGCGCTCGCGGCCGACGCCAGCCTCGCCGGCACGTGGAACCTCAGCATTGAATCGCCGCAAGGCAAGCGCACCCCGACGCTCGTGCTCACCCAGGCTGGCAATGTCATATCCGGTTCGTACCGGTCGCAGATGGGCGAGGCGCCGGTCACTGGCAAGGTCACCGGCAACGAGTTCAGTTTCGAGGTGAAGATGTCGCGCCAGGGACAGGACATCGTCATCGGCTACAAGGGTACGGTGACGGGCGACGCCATGACTGGAACGCTGCACATGGGGCAGATGGGCGATGCTGCCTTCACTGGCAAACGCTTGCCCTGATTGGCTATTTATCTGGAACAATCTGGCACGCGTCAGGCGCATTGATCCAGAGGTGGCTCGAGTATTCGAGATTACCTGCCGCGCCGCGCGGCGAACCGCCACCCGTCCGGCGTCAGGAAGAGACGGTCTTCATGGCTCCCGACCTAGGGCGGCGTTCGCGCACGGATGCTGAGTCAGGCGAGTGCGCGTTCACAGTGACACCCGGTGGATCTGCTGCCCGCCGGTGAGCCAGGCCCGCAGCGCGCCGTTAACGCCATGTGGTCGTTCGAGCGTGCTCATGTGACCGCAACCGGGGATGCCCACCAGCACGCTGCGGTCGATAGCCCGCGCGATTTCCCGGTGACGGTCGAGCGGACTCACCGCATCCTCGAGTCCGCACAGCACCAGCGTGGGAACGTGGATCTTCGCCAGCAGGGGCGTGGCGTCGGGGCGGTTCATGAGCGCCTTGATCTGGGCCTCGAACTGCTCTGGCGAGCTGCGCTCGATGAGGTCGAGTATGGCGTCCATGAGTTTCGCGTCACGCAGGCGGTCGGGGTGGACCATGCCGCGTGACCAGTCGCGACCCATTGCGCGCATGCCCTCGCGACGAGCGATCTCCAGCAGGCGCATCCGGCCGGCGCGCTCTGCAGCCGCTGCCGCATCCTTGCCCAGCGGCGTCGTGCCGGTGTCGAGCAGGGCGAGGCGCGTAACGCGCTCGGGAGCCTGTCGGAAGATCTCGAGCGCCACGCGACCGCCCATGGAATGGCCGGCGAGCGCGAAGCGGGCCGGTGCACCCGCGAGCGCGGAGCTGGCCATGCCAGCGAGCGAATCCTCCAGGCCGTGCTCGATGATGAGGATGCTCGCCGCAACCTCGTCGAGACCCTGCAGCTGTGGCTGCCACACGCCCGAGTCGCACAGCAACCCCGGCACCAGCACCAGTGTTTCGCCTTTCATGTGAACGGCGATTCTCGCCGGATCATGCTTCAATTGCCGCAAAACAAGGACGGGGCATTCTCAATGACGATGCGCGGCGATCTGCCCTGGACGCGAGGTCCGGAGCGCGCAGATCATGATGCCTTCACCATCGCCACCAGCTGGTCGAGCGCCGTGCCCCAGCCCTCTGCAAATCCCATTGCCTCGTGCTTCCCGCGTCCAGCCGTATCACCGTGCAGCGCCCGTGCGGTATAGCGCGTGCCCTTGCCCGTGCTCGCCAGCGTGAGGATCGCCGTGAGATAAAGATCGCCGCACGTCTGGCCGCTCGGCAACGCGAGCGGACGAAATCCCGGGCCAAGCGAATTGGTCCAGACCAGACGCTCGTTCTCGATCACTTCCAGATAGCAGCCCAGATTCGGGAACAGCTGCCCCTCGGGCGACTGCATCGTTGTGCTGAATACGCCCCCGGGTCGCAGGTCGATCTCGCAGGCCACCGTCTTCCACGGCACAGGCGTGAACCATTGCATGAGGCGCGCAGGAATCGTCCACGCCTTCCACACGGCTTCGCGTGGCACATCGACGATGCGCTCCAGCACCAGGTCCAACTCGGCTTCATGCGGGGTATCGAAACTCTTCACTGCGCATCCTCCTGCTCCAGAAAGCGGTCGAGCTGATCGAGCCGGAACTCCCACTGCGTGCGCTGCTGCTGCAACCAGTGCTCCGCGGCGCGCAGACACCTCGGCGTGAGCTGATAAGTGCGCACGCGCCCTTGCTTGCGTGAGCGCACCAGACCGCAGTGCTCGAGGACGTCCAGATGCTGCGCGAACGAGGGCAGCGCCATGTCGAAGGGTTGGGCGAGCTCGCTCATCGATCCCGGGCCACGATTCAGGCGCTCGAGCACCAGGCGTCGCGTGGGATCGGCCAGGGCGCGAAAGACATCGTCGAGCGAGGTCTGAGCAGCCATCGCGCGACTATGGGCCCGATCTATACTTAGGTCAAGACCTAAGTATTCCGGCACCCACCAGCCCATCGCGTATCGGCATGAACTGGACCCGGTTGTACGCGGACCGGGAGCCGAGGCCGCGATCACGCACAACGACTACGCAAACCCCGGGTTCCGGCACTGCCTCCCGGTCGGGACGATGGCTGCGCGGCCGACATGCGCAGCCGCGTGGTCCCGGCCGACGGCCTGGAACTCGAGACCTGGAAACACAATCTCGAACCGGCTCAAAGCAGCTCGTCTCGTCAACCCGGCGGGGTGGAACTCGTGCGGCAACAGGGCAAGGCTTTTCTCGCGGCCCCTCGCTGCGATCGTTACGAGTCTGTCAGAATGACCGCCACACAGGACAGAGCGTCCGGCAGTGTTCGAACTTCTGTTCACGCATCCGGTTTGGGCTTATCGCAACGGCAGCCTCAGGCTCGCCAGCGGTGCGCCACTGTGGCTGCTCGCTGCGCTCATCAGCGCAGCTGTGGCGCTAGTCGCCTTCACGCTCGCACGCCGGGAATTCCTGCCACTCGCGCAACGCGTCACGCTCGGCGTCCTGCAGTCGACGCTGCTCGCGCTGTTGCTGGTGCTGCTGTGGCGTCCGGTGCTGCAGGTGGAGCGGGTCCGTGAACGCGAGAACGTACTCGCCGTAGCCCTCGATGCCTCCGCCAGCATGGCGCATGGCCAAAGCGGACAGTCGCGGTTGCAGGAAGCGGTGACGGCGCTGCAGGCGGGGCCGCTCACCGAGCTCGCGCGCAGTTTCGAAGTGCGTCTGTTCAGCTTCGCCGATGCAGCCGCGCCGCTCGCGGATTTTCAGCAGGTGCCTGCTCCAGGTGCGCAGACGCGCATCGGCGATTCCCTGCTCACCATCCTGCAGACCGCCTCGAGCGTGCCACTCGCCGGCGTGCTGCTGGTGTCCGACGGCGCGGAGAATGGCGCGAGCCTTACCGAAGAACGCCTCGCGCAGATCGCGGCGTACGGGGTGCCCATCCACACCCTGGGCGTGGGCGCGGAGACGGGCAGCAACGATCTGGAGCTGGAGTCCGTGCGGCTGGGCAGCAGCGCGCCACCGCACTCGCGCGTTGCCGCGGAGCTCGCCATCCGCTACGACGCTGCGCAGCCCGAGGCGACGGTCGATACGGAGGTTCGCGTGTATGACGGCGAGACCTTGATCGCCGCAAAAAAGCTGCATCTCATCGCGGGCCGCACCAACAACGTGACGGTGGAAGTACCGACGGGTGATTCCGGGGTGCGCGATATGCGCTTTGCGCTCGACACGCTGCCGCAGGAACGCAATGTCATCAACAATGCGCGGCGGCACCTGCTGAGCGTGCCGGCCGCGCGTCGCAACGTGCTGTACTTCGACGCCGAGCCGCGTTGGGAATACAAGTTCATCCGTCGTGCCGCCGAACTGGATCGCGGCCTGCGGCTCGCGAGTCTCGTGAAGACCACGCAGAACAAGTTCTACCGCCAGGGCGTCACCTCGTCGGCCGAATTGAGCGACGGGTTTCCGAAGGATGCCGCCAGCCTGTTCGCCTACGACGCGGTGATTCTCGGCAACGTGCCCGCGACCACGCTCACCGGTGAGCAGCACGAGCTGCTCGCGCGCTTCGTCGACCAGCGCGGCGGTGGTCTGCTGCTGCTCGCCGGGCGCAACGCGCTCGGCGCGGGTGGCTGGAGCACCAGCGCGCTGATGCCACTGCTACCGACCCATCTGCCCGAGCGCAGCGCCGGCACGTTCACGGCCGGCAATGCGCAGACCCAGCTCACCGTGTACGGTGAGCAGTCGCTGGTCACGCGACTGGATCAGGAGGGGGCGCAGAATGCGAAGCTTTGGCAGACGCTGCCCGCGCTCGCCGACACGCAAAGCCTCGGCAGACTGAAGCCCGGTGCGGTGGTATTGCTCGAGTCGCTCGCCGCGCAACGTCGCGCGCCGCTGCTTGTGTGGCAACGCTACGGGCGCGGTGCGGTATGGATGCTCGGGACCGCGAGCACGCTGCGCTGGCAGATGCGTTCGCCTGCCGAAGACCAGCGTCACGAACTCTTCTGGCGTCAGCTGCTGCATGGTCTCGCGGATGCCGCCCCCTCCGCGGTTGCGCTGAGCAGCGATCGCTCCATCTTTGATGATGAGCCGCGTGTGCAGATCGAAGCCGTGTTGCGCAACGCGCGCTACGAGCCGATCGCCAACGCCACGCCCACGCTGACCGTGCTGCCACCGCAGTCGGGCGAACCCATTGCGCTGCCGATGCAGGCATCGCCCGAGGCAGATGGACGCTACACCGCGACGCTCGATGCGCCCGCGGCAGGTCTGTACCGCGTCGATCTTGCGACGCCGAACGGCAACGCGCAGATACAGGTGCGGCGCGAGAACGGTGTCGCCGAGCATTTCGCCACGCGGCAGAACCGCGCCGTGCTCGAGCGCCTCGCCGCCATGACCGGCGGGCGCTACTGGACGCTGGCAACGCTGCCGGCGGTCACGGGGGCGATTCCCTACTCGCGCGCGGGCATCATCGAACGCCAGACGCTGGATCTGTGGAGCGTACCCGCCGTATTCGTTTTGCTGCTGCTGCTGAAGGGCACCGAATGGCTGCTGCGCCTGAAGTGGGGTCGGTTGTGACGAAGACCTTCGCTGCATTGCTGCTCCTGCTCGGCTCGCCGGTATTTGCGCAATCGGAGGCTCCTGCGCGCGTGCATGGGCTGGTCATCGCCGGTCTCGGTGGCGAGCCAGGTTACGATCGGGCCTTCCGCGAACAGGGCGCGAACTATGCCGCAGCACTGCGCAAGCTTGCGGGCGCGAGTCCCGGGCAGCAGAGCAACGTGCACCTGCTCAGCGGCGCGGATGCCAATCGCGAGAGGGTGCGCCGCGAACTCGCGGCGCTGGCAACGAACGCGCGTCCCCAGGACGAAGTGATCATCGCGCTGCTCGGTCATGGCTCGTTCGATGGCGAAGAGTATCGCTTCAATCTCAGCGGTCCCGACATCACGGGCACCGAGCTCACCACGGCGTTCAACGCGCTGCAGGCTCGCGCGCAGCTGATCGTCAACACCAGCAGCGCGAGCGGCGCGGTGGCCGATCGCTGGAAGAAGCCCGGGCGCGTGGTGATCACCGCCACGCGTAGTGGCACCGAGCGCAATGCCACGCGCTTCGGCAACTTCTGGGTGCAGGCGCTCGGCGATGACAGCGCGGATGCCGACAAGAATGGAATGCTGAGCGCGCAGGAAGCTTTCGCGTTTGCCTCGCGCAAGGTCGCCGACTCGTACAAGACCGATGTCGCGCTCGCGACTGAGCACCCACGTCTGGTGGGCGACAACGCAGAGCGCGTCGTGGCGGCACGGCTCGCGGCGATCGTCGCATTCGCTCCGGACGATCGCCTCAATGCACTGCTGAATCAGCGCGAGGCTCTGGACCGCGAGCTCGACACCGTGCGCGAGCGCAAGGCGACGCTGGAGGCAGACAACTACTACGAAGAACTCGAGAAAGTGCTGGTGCGCATCGCGCTGCTGCGGCGACAGATCGATGCGCGGCAGCTGGAACTCAAAGGGGGGAGCAGCGGTGCGTAACCTGATCCTTGCGCAGCTTCTGGTCCTGCTGTGCGCCCCCGCGCTGGCCACGCAGATCGACTACGACCCGCGCCGTCCGGAAGTGCTGCGCCCGTGCGATGAACTTGCGCTCCATGGCCAGAAGCCCGAGGCGCGCGAGTGCTACGGGCGCTTGCTCGCTGGCGAACGGGTGGATCCCCTGATCCGGGCAGAAATCGCCTGGAGCAACGACGATCCGCGTTCCGCGAACGATTACTACCGCGATGCGCAGCGCGGTGCATTCGCGGAGTACGCACGGGTACGCCGCGCTCGCCTGTATCTGGAGACGCATCAGTACGCCGACGCGGTCGAGCTGCTGCAGGAGGCGGCGAAGCTCGCGCCGCAAGACCCCGAGGTGAAGCTCGCGATGGCGCAGCTGTTCGCCGACCAGTTCGAAGGGCAGGCGAAGCTGCTGCTGGAAGAGCTGCTGAAAGCAGACGAGAACATGATCGGCGCGCAGGTCCTGTCGGCGCGCATGAACATCGACGAGGGCAAGTCCGAGCTCGCCGAGCGCGCGCTCGATCGTGCGCAGCGCGGCATCGAACAGCGCAAGCTCGCGCCGCTGGAGCTGCACACGCTGCGCGCAGCGCTCGAGCTCACACGCGGCGAGACGCTGCGCGGTCCCTGGGTGGAGCGTGCGCTCGCGTACAACCCGCGCTATGGCGACATCTTCGCCGAGCTCGGGCGAGTGGAGATCATGCGGCGCCGCTATGCCGAGGCGAACGTGTATCTGCAGCGCGCCGTCGATCTGCAGCCTGATCTGTGGGTGGCACATGCGGAACTGGGCGCGAACCTGTTGCGACTGGGGCGCATCGAGGAGGCGCGCCGGCATCTCGTGCAGGCGTACGCGGGCGATCCGTTCAGCGCTTCCACCGTCAACACGCTGCGCCTCCTGGATCGCAGCGAGGATTTCGATCTGGTGAGCCTGCCGGATCTAAAGCTGCAGCTCGCGCGCAAGGAGACAGCGGTATTGCAGCCGTATGCGACGCTGCTCACGCGGCAGGCGATCGAGACCTTCTCGGCGCGCTACAGATTCAAGCCCACACAACCGATCACCGTGGAGATCTACCCTGATCACGACGACTTCGCAGTACGCACTGCGGGCCTCCCGGGCATCGGCCTGCTCGGCGTGACGTTCGGTTACCTGGTCGCGATGGACAGTCCCTCCGGACGCCAGGCCGGTGAATTCCACTGGGGCAGCACGCTGTGGCACGAGCTGGCGCACGTGTACACGCTGTCGATGACGGGACATCGCGTGCCGCGCTGGCTGAGTGAAGGCGTGTCGGTATTCGAGGAATGGCGCACCGGACCGACGCCCGGGGTCAACGTGCCGCCGTCGACGCTGGTGGCATTCAGCGAGGGCAAGTTCCTGCCGATCGACTCGCTCGACTCAGGCTTCATCCGCCCGCAGTACGCCGGCCAGGTGCAGGTCTCGTACATGCAGGCCGGCCTCACATGCTATTTCATCGAGCAGCGCTTCGGCTTCGACAGGCTGGTGGCGTTGCTCAACGCCTTCCAGACGCGCAACAACACGGCCGCCGCAGTTCAGAGTGCGCTGGGCATCGCGCCGCGCGCCTTCGACAAGCAGTTCGAGGCCTTCGTGCGCGAGCGCTACGCCCCGATGCTGAACGCCCCGCAGGAATTCACGCGTGCAATGCGCGCGGCAAATGAAGCGCTCGACAAAGAACAGTGGAACGTTGCCATCGACGATGCACGCAAAGCCGTGCAGCTGTACCCCGAACACATCGGGGCCGACAGTCCGCATCTCATGCTCGCGAAGGCGCTGGAGCGCAGCGGTCAGCGCGGGCCGGCGCTCGATGCGCTGCTGGCGTATCGCAAGGCCGGTGGCTGGAATCCCGAGGCGCTGCGTCAGCTCGCCACCTGGCTCGGCGATGCGAAGCGCGATGGCGAAGCCACCGAGGTATTGCTCGCGGTGAACTACGTTGACCCTTTCGAGGTCACCGGACATGCCCAGCTCGGCGAGCGCCTGCTTGCGCAGAAGCGCGATGCGGACGCCTTGCGCGAATTCCAGGTGCTCAACGCCATCGGTCCGCACGACAGGACCGCTGCCAATTTCGGCCTCGCGCGCGCACGCTACGGCACCGGCGACTTCGTCGGCAGCCAGCGCGCCGTGCTCGAAGCACTGGAAACAGCCCCACACTACGCACCGGCGCAGGAATTCCTGCTCAGACTCGTTGAGGAGCGACGCAAAAATGAATGATGATGCCAGCGCACTGGTCCAGACCTTCAACGATCGCATGAATGCCATACGCACGCAGGTGCGCCGAGTCATCGTGGGCCAGGACGACGTGGTCGAGCATCTGCTGCTCACGCTGCTTGTCGGCGGTCACTGCCTCATCACCGGCATGCCGGGCACCGCGAAGACGCTGCTGGTGCGCACGCTGTCCGACGCGCTCGGGCTCACCTTCAAGCGCATCCAGTTCACGCCTGACCTCATGCCGAGCGATGTCACCGGCACCGATATCATCGAGGAGGACCAGGCGACCGGCCAGCGTCGCTGGAGCTTCGTACCCGGACCGCTGTTTGCGAACGTAGTGCTTGCCGACGAAGTAAATCGCACGCCGCCGAAGACGCAGGCCGCGCTGCTCGAGGCGATGCAGGAGCTCACCGTGTCCGTGCGTGGCACGACGCACCAGCTCTCGCCGCCGTTCTTCGTGCTCGCGACGCAGAATCCCATTGAGCTCGAGGGCACCTATCCATTGCCCGAAGCGCAGCTGGATCGATTTCTCTTCAATGTGCTGCTCGACTACCTCGCGGTCGAGGACGAAATGGAAGTCGTCGAGCGCAACACCACGCGCACGAGCCCGCTGGTGATCGAGCCCTGCACCAACGCCGAGGAGATCATGAATTTCCAGTGGCTGGTGCGTCAGGTACCGGTGGCGGAAGAGATTCGCCGCGCCGCCGTGAACCTGGTGCGCGCCACGCGACCTGCGGAACCCGGCGCGCCGGAATCGGTGAAGAAATACGTGCGTTATGGCGCGAGCGTGCGCGCAACACAGTTCCTGTGCCTGGCAGCGAAGGCGCGCGCCTTGGTGGCCGGCCGCTATCACGTCACGCTTGAGGATCTGCACACGCTCGCGCCGCCGATCCTGCGGCATCGCGTGCTGACCAACTATCAGGCGGAGTCCGACGGCGTGAACGTCGATTCAGTGCTGCGTGACGTGATTGCCACGCAAGGCTGAAGTACCAGTGCAGTCAGTCCCGCCACAGCTGCTCACACCGGCGACGCTCGCGAGTCTCGCGAACCTCGAGCTGGTCGCGCGCACGGCAGTGGAAGGCTTCCTCGTCGGACTGCACCGCTCACCGCGATTCGGTTTCAGCCAGGAGTTCAAGGAGTATCGCGCGTACGTGGAAGGCGACGATCCCCGCTTCGTCGACTGGAATGTGTTCGCCCGCACCGAGCGCACCTACATACGCCGCTACGAAGGCGAAACCAACACGCGACTGATGATCACGATGGATGCGAGCGCGTCGATGGGCTACGGCTCGCACTCGGTGACCAAGCTTGGTTACGCGAAATTTCTCGCGGCGGCGCTCGCCTATCTCGCCTCGCGCCAGCACGATCCCGCCGGCCTCATCGTGTTCGACAGCACGGTTCGGGAGTTTCGCCCGCCGTCGGCGCGCGCCGGATCGTTGAGCGGCATGATCCACGCCATTGATGCCGTGCAGGCGGGTGGCAGCACCAATCTCACCGAATCGTTCCGCGCGTTTCACGAGCATGTCTCGCGTCGCGGGCTGGTCGCCGTGATTTCCGACCTGTACTGCGATCCGGCCGCGCTCGCGCGCGCTGTGCAGCCGCTCGCCTATCACGGCTCCGACATCATGATCTTCCAGATCCTCGATCCGCGGGAGCTCAAGCCGGATTGGAATGAGTCCGTAATCCTGGAAGATCTGGAGAGCGGCGAGGCGTTGAACGTTGCACCCGATTATTTCCGCGACAAATATGGCGCACGCCTGCAGGCGCACCTCGACTCGTTGCGCCGTGCCGCGGCAGGCGTCGGTGCACAGCAGATGCTCATGTCCACCGCCGAGCCGCTGGACAAGGCGCTGCATCGCTATCTGTCGTTCCGCCAAGGGCGTCCGTAGATGTTTCTCGCGCCCTGGTTCCTCCTCGGCGTGCTCGGCATCGCGTTGCCGCTTTGGTTGCATCGCATCGTGCGCGAAAACCGCACGCGCCAGGCGTTCGCTTCATCCATGTTGCTGGAGGCGAGTCAGACGCAGCGCACGGCGCAGCGCCAGTTGCGTTACTGGGTGCTGCTCGCCCTGCGCATCGCGCTGCTCGTGATTCTCGCGCTCGCCTTCGCGCAACCGCTGCTGCCGTCGCGCGCCGCCGCGGAACTCGCGCGCCCGCAGTTGCAGGCGATCGTGATCGACAGCTCGTTGTCGATGCAGTCGGGCGGGCGCTGGCAAAGTGCGCTCGATGCAGCGCGCACGCTGCTCGAGAACACACGCAGCCCGGATCGCGTCATGCTCGTGAGCGCGTCGGGCGATCGCATGCAAATACTGGGCGGCCCGGTTGCAGCCAGCGATGCAGGCACCCTGCGCGCAGCGCTCGGGAGCTTGCAGCCCGGCGCCGCTCGGCTCGACTACGGTCTGCTCATGCGTACCGCCGGAAGCTGGCTCGGCAACAGCAATGGCGCCAGTGAGCAGACCATCACGCTGCACCTCATCACCGATCTGCAGCGCAGCGGCGGACCGTTGCGCTTCGCCGACCTGCAGCCGCCGGCCGCGACTCGGCTGCAACTGCACGAGGTCGCGGGTACAGCGGTCAGCGGCAATGCCTGGATCGAGCGCCTCGGTCTTTCGAGCCAGGACAGTCGCCAGGTGCGCGTGCGTGCGGCGGGCAATCTCGCGCCCGGTCGCGAGGCGGTGCTGTTCATCGACGGGCGCGAGCGCGAGCGGCGCCCCCTGCTGCAGGCGGAACTCCTGTTCGCACCGCAGCGGCTGTCCGCCGGCATGCATCGCGTCGAGGTGCGCCTGTCGCCTGCCGATGAACTGCCGCAGGATGACGCGCGCTTCGCGGTGATCCGGGCGGGCGATGTCGCCGTCCTGCTGCTCGCAGCCGACCCGAATGGTGACGACGCAGCCTATTTCTCCGCTGCAGTGGCTTCGGTGAACCGTCCGCGACTGCGCGTGTTGCGCGCCACGCCGCAGACGCTCGCGCCCGGCGCATTCGATTCTCCGGCGATGATCGTCGTCTCCGATACGGGCCTGCTCAGCACCGGCGCCGTGACGCGACTGCGCGAGCGCCTGCAGGCGGGCGGCACCGTGCTCGCTACGCTCGGCCCGCGCGCCGTGAGTCGTGGCAGCGATCCGCTCTCCGGCCTCGCGCTGCGCAACGCGGGCAGCGCGACGGTGCGGGTCGGCAGCGTGGACGACAGTCATCCCGTGCTGCGCGAGGCGCAGGACTGGCGCGCCGCGCGCTTCTTCCGCCACCTGCTGCTCACGCCGGCGGCGGACGACAAGGTGCTGATCGCACTCGAGGACGGCGCGCCGCTGCTGCTCGAACGTCGCTACGGCAATGGCCGGCTGCTGCTGCTCACCGCGCCACTCGACCGCGACTGGAACGATCTGGCGATTTACCCGTTGTTCGTGCGATTCATATCCGATGCCGCGCGCTATCTCAGCGGCGATGCGCAGAGCCCCGATGCGCTCGTCGGCACCCCGTTTGCGGCCGGGTTGACCGGAACCTCCGAAGGTCAGATATTCGATCCGGAGGGCCGGCCCGCGCTGTCCCTGTCTGCCACGGGTACCGCAGCCCGCGTGCTGCCGGCGTCGCCGGGCTTCTACGAGATCCGCGGCAACGAACAGACGAGGTGGCTCGCGGTGAACGTCGATCCGCGCGAATCCGATCTCAGCCCCCTGGATGCGGCAGCGGTCGCGCGCTGGCAGGCGCTGCGCCCCCGCGTCGCTGCGCGCTCCAACGCTGCCTCCGGCGACGTGCCCGCCGCGCCGGTGTCAGTCGGACGCTGGCTGCTGTGGGGGCTTGCGGCACTCGCCCTCGCCGAACTGCTGTTCGCAAACCGGCATCTGCGGGTGCGTCGCGAAGTGGCCCAATGAGCGCGGCCGCCACACTCGACGGGTACATCGCCGCCGCACGACGCAATCTGCGCGCGCTCATCTGGTCACGCGCGGGCGCGGCCAGCGGCATCGGCATTCTTCTATTGAGCGTCGCCGCGGTGTGGTTCCTGCAGCGTCGCGGCTTTCCCGAAACGCAGGTGTGGCTATGGCGCGGCGTGCTCGCGCTGCTGCTGCTGGGCATCGCGACGATCCTCCTGTGGCGCCCGCTGCAACGGCTCGCGCGTGCGCACGGCGCGAACGAGCTCGAAGCTCGTTCGCCCGAGCAGCAGGGTCGCATCGTCACATACATGGAACAGCGCCAGCGCGGCGAGCCCTCGCTCTTCACCGAGCTGCTGGCGCAGGATGCACTGAACGTCGCGGCGCGCGAAGCACCAACGCCTCTGCTGCGACGAGCGCTGCCGTTCGCGGCAGTCGCAGTCGTGAGTGTCGCGGTGATTGCCGCGCTGATGTTTTCGGGAAAAGCCGGCTGGGGTTATGGCACGCGTCACCTGCTGCTCGGCACCGCGCTGCCTGCCGACGCCGCCTCGCTGCGCAGCCTGCGCGTGTTGCCCGGCAACGCGACCCTGCGTCGCAA
Source organism: Steroidobacteraceae bacterium (assembly GCA_039929265.1). Lineage (GTDB taxonomy): Bacteria > Pseudomonadota > Gammaproteobacteria > Steroidobacterales > Steroidobacteraceae > ZC4RG30. The sequence continues at coordinate 16,607 of JBDSRN010000067.1, forward strand.
CGCGGATCTGCGCGTCACGGCTGCCGCGCGTGGCTTCGATCCGGATTCGGCGCAGCTCATGGTGCGCTTTGACGATGCAAAGGAGTGGGAGCACGCGCAGATGCGCGCCCGCGGCGATGGCAACTTCGAGTTCACGCTGTTCGCACTGCACGGGCCGCTGCGCTATCGCGTGAATGCTGCCGGTGTAGAGAGCGTCGAGCATGTCGTGAATGTGGTGGAGGCACCGCGCATCGACGGGCTGAAGCTCACGTATCACTATCCCGAGTGGACCGGGCTCGAAAATCACATGGAAGATGCCTCCCGTGATATCCGCGCCGTTGCCGGCACCGCGGTCGATGTGGAGATCCTCTCGAGCGTACCGCTCACCGCGCCGGTCCTGCTGCTGGACCAGGATCAGCCGACGCGTACACAGTCCTCGCTGCAGTCCGACGGCACGCGCAGCACCGGACGTATCGACGTGACCCGGCCGGGGCGCTATCGCATCGCCGCGCGCGTCGCCAACGAGATCGTGCCGTTGAGCGACGAGTACGAGATCGAGGTGTTGCCAGACCACAAGCCCACCATCGAGATCGTGAAGCCGGGTCGCGACGCGCGCGCAAGCAGTATCGAGGAAGTGCCGGTGCGCGTGCGCGCCGAAGACGATTTCAAGCTGCGCGACGTGGAGCTGCGCTACGCGGTGAACGGCGGCAAGTGGGAGGCTGTGAACCTCGCGCGCGGCAAGAAGACGGCCGAAGACACGACGTTGCTGCGCCTCGAGGAGGTCGCAGGCAAGACGCCGCTGCAGCCCGGGGATCTCGTCAGCTACTACGCTGTCGCGCGTGATCACCAGCAGAGCGTGCAGACCGACCTGTACATGGTGCAGGTGCAAGCCTTCGACCGGCGCTTCACGCAGGGCGGGGAGGGTGGCGCACAAGGCGGTGGCGGCGCCGCCGAAGAGCAGAACGCGATCTCCGAGCGCCAGCGCGAGATCCTGCTCGCCACCTGGAATCTGCAGCGGGAGCGCGATGCCGACGACAAGCGCGATGCCGCCTCCACGCAACGTCGCAATGACAGCTCGCGCATGCTCGGTGAGCTGCAATCGACGCTCGCACAGCAGACCCGCACGCTCGCCGAGCGCACCAAGGCGCGCGCTGGTGACGAGGATCCGCGGGTCGCGGAATTCCTCGGACATCTCGAGCACGCCGCGACCGCGATGCAACCGGCCGCCGCGCACCTGCAGGCACGCAAGCTCGACGAGGCGATTCCCGTGGAGCAGCAGGCGCTGCAGCATCTGCAACGCGCCGAGGCGACATTCCGCGACATCCAGGTCAGCCGGCAACAAGGTGGTGGCGCCGGTGGCAGCGGCCAGCAGGCCGGATCCGATCTGGCTGAGCTGTTCGAGCTCGAGATGGATCTCGAGAAGAACCAGTACGAAACCGAATCGCGCGGCGGCGCCGAGCAGGCTGCGAAGTCTCCCGAACTCGATGAGGCGCTGCGCAAGTTGAAGGAGCTCGCGGCGCGTCAGGAGAAGCTCGCGCAGGAAAGCGCTCGCCAGAACCAGACCGCGAAGGAACAGTCGCGCTGGCAGCAGGATCAGCTGCGACGCGAAGCCGAGGAGCTCAAGCGCAAGCTCGAGCAGCTCGCCCTCGAGGAGCGTCAGCAGCAGCAGGGCGGTTCGCAGTCGCGCAATGGCTCGCAGTCCGGTTCATCCACCGGCGACGCCAGTTCCCGGCAGGGCGCCGCGAGCGCCGCGCTCGAATCGCTGCAGCCCGCACTCGATCAGATGCGCAACGCCAATGCGCCGGGCACTGCAGAGCAGGCGGCGAGGCGCCTGCGCGAGGCGCTCGACAAGGTCGATCGGGAACAGTCGGGCGGCGCACAGCTCGCTGCGTCGCTCTACAAGCTCGCGGATGAGGCCGATCGCATGTCAAAGACGCAGCGTGATGTGCAGCAGCAGCTGCAGGATGCGCTCAGCAAGTCGCAGCGACTGGAGCGCGACCGCGCGCTGGCGCTTGCTGATACGAAAGGGAAGCTGCTCGAGGAGCTGAACGCGTTGCAGGGTGAGCTGCGCGCGGCGCTCGCTCCAGGCAAGGATGCGCCGCAGACGCGACAGCGCGTCGGCGAGATTCTTGATGAGCTCGGCAAGTCCGGCGCCGCGACGCGTCTGGGTCGCAGCGCGGGTGAGCTGCAGTCCGGGCGCGCGCGCGAAGTCGCGCCGCGCGAGGGCCTCATCACCGAGGCGCTGGAAAGACTCGCCAAGGATCTGCACGACGCCTCGCGCAGCGCGGCGCGCGAAGCAGCGCAGGGCGATCAGTCCGCGTCACCCGAACAGTTGCTCGCAGAGATCGCGGAGTTGCGCACTGCGCTGGCCGATGCGCAATCGCGGCAGCAGCAGGGCCAAGGCCAGCGCCAGTCAGCGGGCCAGGGGCAGTCGCAATCTCAACGCGGTGCGCAGGGCAACGCACAAGGCGAGCAACAGGGCGGACAACCCGGCGCGTCCCCGGGGCAGGGCGGCGGCATGCCGGGTGCGGGCGGACTCGGTGCCTGGAATGCGATCGGCCGACAAGGTGGACCGCACGAAGGTTCCAGCACTCCGCAGGAGTTCGCGGGCCCGCTCGCCCCGCCGTCGCGCGAGCTGTCGCAGCTGTCGAATCAGCTCGAACAGCTCGAGTCAAAACTGCGCGCGGGCAATCTCAGTCGCGCGGAAATCGACGCGCTGCGCAGGCTCAATCGCGGCGTGCGCAATCTGCAGGCGGGCGAGCTTGCCGCGCGGGCCGATGCGGTGCGTCGCCTGGTGGAGCGCGTCGAGCTCGCCGCGCTCGCGGCTGCCAGGCAGGGCAGGCGTGACACGCCGGCCAATGCATCACCGGCTGTGCACGAAGCACCCGCGCAGCGCGAAGCGTCTGAGGAGTATTACCGTCGTCTCGGGGGCAGCTGATGTTGCTGCGCTTGCTCGTGTTGCTGCTGTTCGGGGCCGTACTCGCACGCGCGGACACCGACCTGCCTTCGCGCGCGGCATCTGGCCCGCAGAAATTCACCGACCTGTCGCAGTTCACTTTTGCGCGCGGCAGCTACGACAGCGAGGGTGGCATGGGCGAGGCGTACTACGCCTACGACGGTCGCGTATGGGCGCGCTGGGAAACGGATTATCCTGAGGCCGATCAGAATTTCGCGCGTCGACTCTCACAGCTCACGCGGATCAACACGAATCCGGTCGCAGCGCATCGACCCTTCAGTGCGCCGGACATCGGCGATTTTCCGCTGCTGTATGTCGCCGATCCGGGCTGGATGCGACTCACGCACGAAGAGGAAGCGGGCCTCGCACGCTATCTCGCCAACGGCGGGTTTCTCTGGGTCGACGACTTCTGGGGTGACGCCGAGTTCGAGCAGTTCGCGGATGCGATGCGCGCGGTGCTGCCGAAAATTCAATGGCGCGCGTTGCCCGTCGCGCATCCGATTTTCCACACGGTGTTCGACATGCAGACCATGCCGCAGATTCCCGCGTTGACGTTCGCGATGCGCACCGGCGCGACGGCGGAGCCGCCGCGCGCGCACAAGTATCCGGCCGGATCCACCAACGTCGCGCAGATGCGCGCCTGGGCGGATGAGTCCGGTCGCGTGATGGTCGTGGCCACGCACAACACGGATCTGGGCGATGGTTTCGAGCGCGAAGCCTACGGAGAGTGGTACTTCGAGACCTTCTCCACCAAGGCCTACATGCTCGGCGTGAACATAGTCGCCTACGCCATGATGCACTGAGCTGCGCCGATTCCCAAAGGCTGCGACGGAGTCAGCCGGGCAGGCGCGATAGGTCCGCGATCCTCACGAACAGTTTGCGCAGTCGTTCCAAGAGTGCGAGGCGATTGGCGCGCAGGGCCGGATCCTCGTCCATCACCATCACGCCATCGAAGAACGCGTCCACCGCAGGCCTGAGGCGCGCGAGCTGAGCCAGCGCCGAGGCGTATTCCCCCCGCGCCACTGCCGGCGAAACCGCGGCATCGGCAGCCAGCAGGCCGTCGTACAGGTCACGTTCCTGCATCAGGCGCAACAGCTCCGGCTGCAGTTGGTTCGCGCTGGTCTCGCCACCCGCGGATTTGCGCAGTAGATTGGCGATGCGCTTGTTCGCTGCGGTGAGGCTCGCGGCCTCGGGCAGCTGCAGGAAGCCGAGCAGTGCACGCAGGCGCGCATCGAAATCCAGCGGCGAGCGGGGCTGCGTCGCAAGCACCGCGTCGAAGATCTCCGGCGTTACGCCAAGCGCCGCATTCTCCTGATACATCGCGCGCAGACGCTCCATGACATAGCCTTGGATCTCCGCGATCAGCCTTGGGGCACGCTCCAGCCCGGCAGCATCCAGTGGCTGCGCGAGCACCGCCTTTTCGATCAGCGCATTGAGATCGAGCGACAAGCGCTGCTGCAGGATTATGCGCAGCACGCCGATGGTCGCGCGACGCAGACCGAACGGGTCCCGCGCGCCACTAGGCTTCAGGTCGATCGAGAAAATTCCGGCGAGCGTATCGAGCTTGTCCGCGATCGCCACGGCCATGCCGACAGGTGTTGCGGGCAGCGCGTCGCCGGCGCCGCGTGGCAGATAGTGCTCGCGGATCGCGCGGACGACTTCATCCGCTTCGCCGTCTGCTTTCGCATGGTACGCACCCATCACGCCTTGCAGCTCGGGGAACTCGCCGACCAGCGAGCTCACGAGATCGCATTTGGCAAGCTGCGCCGCGCGCTGCGCGAGCAGTGCGTCCGCACCGATCGCTTCGGCCACTGCAACGCTCAACGCCTCGACGCGCCGAACCTTGGCGCCGATGGACCCGAGCTTCGCCTGGAACGTCACTGCGTCAAGCAGCGGCAGTCCCGCAGCCAGCGGTGTGCGCCGGTCAAGCTCCCAGAAGAACGCGGCATCGGACAGCCGCGGCCCCACCACTCGCTCGTTGCCCGCGCGCACGAGCTCGGGAGCGCTGCTCTCGATGTTGCTCACCGTGATGAACCACGGCAGCAGATTGCCGTCGCTGCCCTCGACGGGGAAATACCGTTGATGTTCCTGCAGCGTCGCGATCAGCACTTCGCGCGGCAATTCGAGGAACCGCGCCTCGAACTGTCCAGCTAAGGGCACCGGCCATTCGACCAACGCAGTCACCTCTTCCAGCAGCGCCGGGGTGATGAGCGCACGGCCGTGCAACTGCGTAGCGAGCGCCTCGACGCCCACGCGGATGCGTTCGCTGCGTGCCGTGAAATCCACCAGCACCTTGCCCCGCTTCTCGAGCGTACTGACGTAGCTCGCGGGTGATGCGACGCGCAGCGCCCTCGGCGTCATGAAGCGATGACCGTGCGTACGATCGCCTGAGGCGATGCCAAGGATGCTCGTCGCGATCACTTCGCGCCCGAGCAGCAGCAGTACCCAGTGCACCGGCCGAACGAACTGCGCCTCGCCGCTGCCCCAGCGCATGCGCTTGGGCACGGGCAGCGAATCCAGCGAGGCGCGCACCATGTCCGGCAGCAGCGCTGCGGTGTCCGATCCTGCCTTTACACCGGTGTAGCTGAGATATTCGATCTCGCCTTTCTTCGCATCCTGCGCCTTCTCGCGCCCGAGCGCTGCGACCGCGACGCCGCACCCCTGCGCAAAATTCTCACCGGCGCGGGTCGCCGCGCCAGCCGCGTCGATCGCGACGCTCACTGGCGGGCCACGACGCGTGACGCACTGATCCGCCTGTCGCGTCGCGAGCTTCTTCACGCGCACTGCGAGCCGGCGCGGAGTCGCGAACGACTCGAGCAATCCGTGCTGCAGATTCGCCTCGGCGAGCCGCGTGCGGATGCCTTCGGCGAACGCGAGCTCGAGGCCGCGCAGCGCTTTGGGTGGCAGTTCTTCGGTGCCGATCTCGATCAGCAGATCGGCAGTCATGACTTCACCGGCATCGGCCTGCCAAGCATCGGAAAACCGAGCGCTTCGCGACTGGCGAAGTAGCTCTGCGCCACCGCGCGCGCCAGCGTGCGCACGCGCAGGATGTAGCGTTGACGCTCGGTGACCGAAATCGCCTTGCGCGCATCCAGCAGGTTGAACGTGTGCGAGGCCTTGAGTACCTGCTCATAGGCCGGCAACGTCAGCTGCGCCTCGAGCAGCGCCTTGCAGGCGAACTCGTGTTCATCGAAGTGTCGCAGCAGCACGGCAATATCGGCGTGCTCGAAGTTGTACGCCGACATCTCCACTTCATTCTGGTGATAGACATCGCGATACGTCACCCGCCCGAGCGGACCATCCGTCCACACGATATCGAACACGCTCTCCACGCCCTGCAGGTACATGGCGAGGCGCTCGAGCCCGTAGGTGATCTCGCCCGTGACCGGCCGGCAGTCGAGCCCGCCCACCTGCTGGAAGTAGGTGAACTGCGATACTTCCATGCCGTTGAGCCACACCTCCCAGCCGAGGCCCCAGGCGCCGAGCGTCGGGGATTCCCAGTTGTCCTCGACGAAGCGCAGATCGTGCACCTTCGGATCGATGCCCAGCATGCGCAGGCTGTCTACGTACAGCTCCTGGATGTCCAGCGGCGAGGGTTTGATCGCCACCTGGAACTGGTAGTAGTGCTGCAGACGAAAGGGATTGTCGCCATAGCGCCCGTCGGTCGGGCGACGCGAGGGTTGCACGTAGGCGGCGCTCCAAGGCTCGGGCCCAATCGAGCGCAGGAAGGTTGCCGTGTGAAAGGTGCCGGCACCCACTTCCATGTCGTAGGGCTGCAGCAGGGCGCAGCCCTGGCTTGCCCAATAGCGCTGCAGTGCGAGGATCAGGTCCTGGAAGGTGCGTGGCGCTGCGCCGATTTTCTGTGTGGGCATGGAGACTTGCGCGCGTTGAGCGATCAGGAAGCGTCGCAGTATAGCCGCTGGGCTTCGCAAAAATCGTGACGCACCATGGTGATGCGTGCCGCAAAGGCCCGCCCTATACTGGTGCGGCGAGCAGGTTAGCCTGCCACTTTTCGACCAACCATCCCCTGTCTGCGCGCATCAGGCCTTGGCATGAGGCCTGCATCGTCCCACGGCCGGCGCACCCATTCATTAAGCGGAGGAGCTATGACGACACCGAGCGACGTGATGAAGCTGATCAAGGAAAAGGAGGTCAAGTACATCGACTTCCGGTTCTGCGATACGCGCGGCAAAGAGCACCACGTCAGCGTGCCGTACCACCAGATCACGGAAGACATCTTCACCGAAGGCAAGATGTTCGACGGTTCCTCGATCGCTGGCTGGAAGGGCATCAACGAGTCGGACATGATCCTGCTGCCGGATGCGAGTACGGCTGTTCTTGATCCGTTCTTCGAAGAAACAACGCTCAACCTGCGTTGCACGATTATCGAGCCAGCCACGATGCAGGGCTACGAGCGCTGCCCGCGCTCGCTCGCGCTGCGCGCCGAGGCCTACCTCAAGTCCACCGGCATTGCCGATGGCGCCCTGTTCGGTCCCGAGAACGAGTTCTTCATCTTCGACGACGTGAGGTGGAACCTCGCGATGAACGGCTGTTCGTACAAGGTCGACTCGTACGAAGGCGCATGGAATTCGAGCCAGGACTATCCGGACCTGAACAAGGGTCACCGTCCCGGCATCAAGGGTGGCTACTTCCCGGTTCCTCCGGTTGATGCGCTGCAGGACATTCGCTCGGCAATGTGCAACGCGCTCACCGAGATGGGTCTCGTGGTCGAAGTGCATCACCATGAAGTGGCGACGGCAGGCCAGTGCGAAATTGGTGTTGGCGCCGGCTCGCTCACCAAGAAGGCCGATGAGGTCCTGATCCTCAAGTACGCGATCGCACAGGTCGCGCACAGTTACGGCAAGACGGTCACCTTCATGCCGAAGCCGATCGTCGGCGACAACGGATCGGGAATGCACGTGCATCAGTCGTTGCAGAAGGACGGCAAGGCCCTGTTCGCGGGCGACAAGTACGGCGGTCTGTCCGAGACGGCGCTGTACTACATCGGCGGCATCATCAAGCACGCCAAGGCGATCAACGCGTTCACGAACCCGGGCACCAACAGCTACAAGCGCCTGGTCCCTGGCTTCGAGGCACCGGTGATGCTGGCGTACTCCGCCCGCAACCGTTCGGCGTCGATCCGCATCCCGTGGGTCTCGAACCCGAAGGCGCGTCGCATCGAAGTGCGCTTCCCGGATTCGAGCGCGAATCCGTACCTGGCGTTCTCCGCGATGATGCTGGCCGGCCTCGATGGCATCCAGAACAAGATCCACCCGGGGGAGCCGGGCGACAAGGATCTGTACGACCTGGAGCCCGAGGAAGAGAAGCTGATCCCGCAGGTCTGCCATTCGCTCGACATGGCGCTCGAGCACCTGGACAAGGATCGCAGCTTCCTGAAGGTCGGCGGCGTGTTCACCGATGACGTCATTGACTCGTACATCAAGTTGAAGATGGACGAAGTGACCAAGCTGCGCATGACGACCCATCCGGCCGAGTTGGAGCTGTATTACAGCTTGTGAGGCGTTTCATAGCCGCAAAACGGGGGCGGGTGGCGGCACAGCCGTGCGGCCACCCGCCTTTTGTTTTCGGCATGGAATTGAGGCTATGCTGACGCTAGATGCACAGACTGGTTTCCGTCCAGACGGGGTTCGTCGCAATGCTGCTGCTCAGCAGCGTCTGCGTGGCGGCCACCTATCGCTGGGTCGACAAGGATGGCGTCGTGCACTACTCGGATCGTCCGGTCGCCGGTGCACAGGAAGTGCAGCTGCGCAGTGCGCCGATGCCCGGGACCGTGGTGCCGACACCCATTGCACCCGCCGCGTCTGCCGACACACCCTCGGAGTTCCGCTACTCGCAATGCGCGGTGACGACGCCGATGGTCGATCAGGTCTACAACAATGTGAATTCGGTGGGCGTCTCGGTGAACCTGTCACCGGGTCTGCGCGAGGGCGATCGCATCGAGGTGCAACTCGACGGTGTGCCCGTGACCGCGTGGCCAGCTACATCCACAAGTTATTTCCTGAACAATGTGTTTCGCGGCTCGCATGGCATCGTCGCTGTGGTGCGCGATTCGACCGGGCGCGCGCTATGCACCAGCCCCGTGATCAATTTCCACGTGACGCAACCCTCGGTGCTCGCTCCCGCACGCGGCTGATCGCTGGCACGGCGACCTTGGCTCGATGGGGCGGGGTGTCGCATGGCAGTTGAACAGTATTTCACCTCGGCGCTGTCCCACATCGATCCGACGGATCTGCTCGATGCGCTGTCCACGGGCATCCTGCTGCTCGATTCGCAACTGTGCGTCATCTACGCGAACGCTGGGGCGCAGGAATTGCTCGCGGTCAGTCTGAACCAGGCGCGCGGCAGGCCGATCAACGAACTGTTCTACGGTGCGCAGCAGCTCGTGGCAACGCTGCGGCGCGCGCTCGAGCGCAACGAGGCGTGTGCCGAGCACGAGCTCGCGCTCAAGCCCAATGGCTCGCCCTCGCCGCGTGAACCGCAGGTGCTGGATCTCATCGTCACGCCGCTCGAGGGCCAGGTGACCGGCACGCATCTTCTGCTCGAGATCTCGGATGCGAAGCAGCGACAGCGCATTTCACGCGAGAACGAACTGCTGTCGCGCCTCGATGGCAGCCGGCTCATGATTCGGCAGCTCGCGCACGAGATAAAGAATCCGCTCGGCGGATTGCGCGGCGCTGCGCAACTGCTCGATCGCGAGCTGGACGATGGCCGGCGCGAATACACCGCGGTGATCATCAGTGAGGCGGATCGCCTCACTGCGCTGGTGGATTCGATGATCGGTCCGAGTCGCCCGCCGAAGATGGCGCCAGCGAACATCCACGAACTGTGCGAGCACGTGTTCCACCTGCTGCGCGCGGAAGCGCTGCCGGGCGTGCTGATCGAGCGCGACTACGACCCGAGCCTGCCGACCAGCCTGATGGATCGCAACCAGGTGATTCAGGCGCTGCTCAATGTCGCCCGCAATGCGATGCAGGCGGTAGGCGAGCGCGGTCGCATCGTCCTGCGCACCCGTGCGCAGTCGAACGTGAGCATCGGCTCCGTTCGGCACAAGCTGGTCGCCAACGTGCAGGTCGAAGACAACGGCCCGGGCGTGCCACCCGCGTTGTTGAAGACATTGTTCTATCCGCTGGTAACGGGACGTCCAACCGGTACCGGTACCGGTCTCGGACTAGCCGTCGCGCAGGATCTGATCACGCGTCACGCCGGCATAGTCGAATTTGAAAGTGAACCGGGCCGCACGGTGTTTTCACTGCTGCTACCCCTGGAGGCCACAGAATGAGTACGACACAATTACGAGTCTGGCTGGTCGATGACGACGCTTCCATCCGCTGGGTGCTCGAGCGGGCGCTGAAAAACGGCGGCATGCTGCCGAAGGCGTTCGATTCCGCGGAGCCCGCGCTCATCGCGTTGAAGAGCGATTCGCCGGACGTGCTCATCACCGACATTCGCATGACGGGGCTCTCCGGGCTCGACCTGCTCAAGCGCATCCACGACGTGCACCCGGACTTGCCGGTGATCGTGATGACGGCGCATTCGGATCTCGGCAGCGCCGTGTCCGCGTACGAGAGCGGCGCGTTCGAATATCTGCCCAAGCCATTCGACATCGATCAGGCCGTGGATCTCGTGAAGCGCGCGGCGCAGGCCGGCGCACGCAGCAGCGAGAGCTCGACTGGAGTGCCGCGCATTCCCGAGTTGCTCGGTCGCGCGCCGGCGATGCAGCAGGTGTTTCGCGCCATCGGTCGCCTGTCGCGCTCGAGTGTGAACGTGCTGGTCACCGGTGAGTCCGGTACCGGCAAGGAGCTCGCCGCGCGTGCGTTGCACGAGCACAGCCCGCGACTGGGCAAGGCCTTCATCGCGCTCAATACTTCCGCCATTCCATCCGAGCTGCTCGAGTCCGAGCTGTTCGGCCACGAGAAGGGTTCGTTCACCGGTGCGGATGCGCTGCGTCGCGGACGATTCGAACAGGCCGATGGCGGCACGCTGTTCCTCGACGAGATCGGCGACATGACCACCTCGCTGCAGACGCGACTGCTGCGCGTGCTTGCCGAGGGTGAGTTCTATCGCGTGGGTGGCCAGACGCCGATCCGCGTGGACGTGCGTGTGATCGCGGCCACTCACCAGGACCTCGAATCGCGGGTGCAGAAGAATCTGTTCCGCGAGGATCTGTTCCATCGTCTGAACGTGATTCGCATCGAGCTGCCGCCGCTGCGTTCGCGTCGCGAGGACATTCCGGACCTGCTGGAGCACTATCTGTATCTGGCGGCGCAGGAACTGGGCGTCGACCCGAAGACGATCAGCGATGCCGCAAAGGAACTCCTTGCGGCCTACAACTGGCCGGGCAACGTGCGTGAGCTGGTGAACCTGTGCCGGCGCATGACGGTCCTCGCCCCAGGCAGCGAGATCCTTCCCGAGGACCTGCCCTCGGAGGTCAGCGCGACGGGCAGCGGCGCTCCCCAGGAACAGGACTGGACCGATGCACTGGTGAAATGGGCTGAGCGCGCCTCGGTGGCGGGCACCAAGCCGCTGCTCGACGATGCACTACCGGCCTTCGAACGCACGCTGATCCGCGTCGCATTGACGCGCACGCGGGGACATCGGCAGGCCGCCGCGAAACTCCTGGGCTGGGGACGCAATACCCTCACCCGCAAGCTCAAGGAACTTGGCATGGACGATATCGGCGATTGATTGATAATCGGCGCCTATGGCCGACCTTCTCGAAGTCCTCGACTACCAGTTCCTGAACAACAGCCTCCTGAAATGGGGGTTCGCGGCGCTGGTATTCCTGTTCACCTTTACGGTGCTACCCATCCTGCGAGGCTGGGTCGGCGCGCGCCGCGCGAAATGGCTGGCGCGTTCCACCACGCACCCGCCCACGCCCGCGCTCGAGCTGCTCGCGTTGCTGATCGCTCGCACGAGCAAGATCGTGCTGATCATCCTCGCGCTGTATTTCGCCGAGAAGATCCTCGTGCTGCCGCCGAAGGTCGACACGCTGTTCGACGTCGTCATTGTAGTGGGCGTGTGGCTGCAGGTCGGACTGTGGGCGACGGCGACGCTGCGCTTCTTCCTCATGCGTCATCAGAGCAAGGGTGGCACGCACGACGGCGCCGCGGAGACCTCGGTCGCGATCCTGATGTTCGGCGCGCAGGTAATCATCTGGGCGTTGCTGATCCTGCTGGCGCTCGACAATCTCGGCGTAAACATCACGGCGCTGGTGGCTGGGCTCGGCATCGGCGGTGTCGCGGTGGCGCTCGCGGTGCAGGCGGTGCTGAGCGATCTGTTCGCTTCGCTGTCGATCGCGTTCGACAAACCGTTTGTCGTTGGCGAGAGGCTGAAGATTGACGAGTTCGAGGGTGCGGTAGAGCACATCGGCCTCAAGAGCACGCGCCTGCGCAGTATCACTGGCGAGCAGATCATCATCTCGAATGCCGATGTGCTGAAGAGCCGAGTGCGCAACATGGGCCGCATGCCGGAGCGGCGCCTGCAGTTCAAGCTCGCGTTCCCATACGACACGCCGCCGGAGAAATTCGACCTGATCGAAAAAGTGATCCGCGCCGCGGTGACCTCACAGCAGAACACACGCTTCGTGCAATGCATCCTCACGAACCTCGGGCCTTACGGACCGGAGTTCGAGACGATCTGGTTCGTCGCGAATCGCGTGGGCGACGTCGGCAATGCGATCGTCGATGCGGTGAACCGTACAATCGTGAAGGAACTCGCTCTCGCGGGTCTCACACCCGCCGCGCCCACGCAGCGCATCACGATGTTGCGCGAGAATCCGGCGCCATGAACCACTACGTTCTGAGGTGTGAATTAGGCGAGGACCATCTGGTCCGGCGCGCGCTGAATCCGGTCGGCTCTAACTGCGCAGATCGCGCACCGATGCGCCGAGCCGCTGCACGCCATCATCGATCTGCGCCGGCGTGAGCGCGCAGAACGGCAGACGCAGGAACCGCTCGCCGCCGCTTTCCGGAAAAAACGCGAGACCATCCGCGAGATTCAGATTGCGCTTCGCGGCCGCCGTGCGCACCGCCGTGGTCGAGCTGCCTTCGGGCAGCGTGATCGACAGAAAGAATCCGCCATCCGGACGCGTCGCCGTCGCATCGGGCATGTACTTGTCGATCGCATCGAGGCAGGCCTGCAAGCGCGGTGCGTACAGCGCCTTCAGCTTCTCGATCTGCAGTCCGAGATTGCCGCGACGGCACCATTCGTATGTCACGCCATGCGCGAAGTAGCCGGGTGAGATGTAAGTGTCTTCCGCGATCTTGGCGACCTTCGTCAGGATCGCCGGATCGCCGAGCATCATGCCGACGCGCACGCCGGGGGCGATCAGCTTGGTGAAAGAGGTCATGTGCAACACCCGCGCGGGCGCGAGATCGAACAGGCTGGGCAGCTGCCTGCCGCGGTAACGCAGCAGGCGATACGGTGCGTCTTCGAGCAACAGGAAGTTGTAGCGCGCGGCGAGCTCGACGAGTTTCCTGCGCTTCTCGAGCGAGCAGGTAGCGCCGGAGGGATTCTGGAAATCCGGGATCACGTAGAAGAATTTCGGTACCGATACCTTGAGCGCGGCTTCGAGTGCGTCAATGTCCGGGCCGTCGGCTTGCAGCGCGATGCCCTTCACCACGGCGCCGTGCCGTCGCAGCAGCGTGATGGTGCGATCGTAGGTGGGCGACTCGGTGAACACCACATCGCCAGGCCTGATCAGGTGTCGCAGCAGGAACTCGACGAGCTCGAGCGAACCGTTGCCGGTGAGCACCTGCTCGATTTTCACTTTCTGCCATCCCGCGAGCCATTCGCGCAATTGCGCGAGGCCTTGCGCAGGCCCGTACTGCAGGATGGCGGCGCCGTCCTGTGCGAGCACCGCGGTGGCGGCGGCGGAGAAATCCGCCAGCGGAAAAGACTCGTTGGCGGGCACGCCACGGGTGAAATTGATGACCGGCAGTTCGCTCAAGTTCTGTTCCTGTCGTATGGGGCGGGGGCGATTCTACCGGTTCTGCGATCTGGCAGAATCACGTGATGAACGCCATCGAGCTGGAAATGTGCCTGCGGTTGCTGGTCGCGCTCGCGATGGGCAGCGCCATCGGGCTGGAGCGCAGTTTCCACGAACGGCCCGCGGGTTTCCGCACCCACGCCCTGGTATGCGTGTCGACGGCGTTGCTCATGTTCCTCCCCGCGTACGAGCCTGCGTGGCTGGCACAGCTCGCCAACGGGCGCCTGGTGCTCGACCCGACGCGCATGGCACAGGGCATCATGACCGGCATCGGCTTTATCGGCGCCGGCGCCATCATGAAGGACGGGCCATCCGTGCGGGGGCTTACCACCGCAGCCTCCATCTGGATGACCGCGACGATCGGCATCCTGGTCGGCGTCGGCTTCTTCGTGCCGGCGCTCGCCGCGACCGTCATCACGCTGGGGACGTTGTCGCTGTTCGGTGCGCTGGAGGACCATCTCCCCGTGCGTATCCATCTGGATTGCGCGTTGCGCTTCGAGGCCGCCACGGCACCGGACGAGGCGGCGCTGCGCGCGCTGTTCGCGCAGCGGGGGTTCGAGGCAGTGTCGCTTGGCTACGAGCGGTCCGAAGAAGGCGGGTGGTTCGAATACCGCGCCATCGTGCGCACGCTACGCAGGAAGAATGTCGCAACCCTCGCGGCAAGCCTGCGAGCGTTGCCGGACGTCAGAGCGTTCCGGATCTCGCCATTGGCAACCTGATGTCGGGCAGCGGCGCTACTGCCGGTTGCAGGGAGCCGGTGAGTTCGATGACCGACTGCAGTTTCTGTTCGGCGAGATACGCGGCGATCCCCGCGTTGATTTTCGTGCACACCAGCGGGTCGTAGAACAGCGCCGTACCGATGCCAACCGCACTGGCCCCGGCGATCAGGAATTCAATCGCATCGGTCGCGGTGGTGATCCCGCCCTGGCCGATGATCGGGATGCGATGCTGCTTCGCCACCTGATTCACCTGATGCACCTTGAGCAGGGCGATGGGCTTGATGGCCGGGCCCGACAGCCCCCCCTGCGTGTTGCCGATGACGGCCTTGCGCGTGCGTGCGTCGATCGCCATGCCCATCATCGTATTGATCACTGCGAACGCGTCCGTGCCGGCCTCGATGCAGCGCCGTGCGTTCTCCTGGATGTCGGTCTGGTTCGGCGAAAGCTTGGTGATGAGGGGTTTCTTCGTCACGCGCCTGCATGCTTCGACGACGCGCGCCGACATTTCGGGCGAGTTGCCGAACTGCACGCCGCCTTCCTTCACGTTCGGGCAGGAGATGTTGATCTCGAGCGCGTCGATCGGTGAATCGTCGAAGCGCCGCGACACCTCGACGTATTCCTCGACCGTGGAGCCGGAGACATTGGCGATGAAGCGCGTCTCGCTGAAATCCAGCGTCGGCAGGATGTTGCGTACGACGTGATCGACCCCAGGATTCTGCAGACCGATCGCATTCAACATACCCATCGGGGTTTCGTAGATGCGATGCGGCGGATTGCCCAGCCGCGGGTTGAGGGTCGTGCCCTTGAGCACCACCGCGCCGGCATGGCGGTTCGAGAATCCGGCGACGCGCGTGTATTCCTCGCCGAAGCCAACGCAGCCCGACAGCAGCACGATGGGCGAGTCGAAGCGCATGCCGCAGAAGGACAGGTGCAGGGAAGGGGGCTGATCGCTGGCGGCGTTCATGGTGAAATTATCGCCCAATGTTCCACATTCTGCTGTTCGAACCGGAGATCCCGCCCAATACGGGCAATATCATCCGGCTCTGCGCCAATGCCGGGGCCGCCCTGCACCTGCTGGGACCGCTGGGTTTTGACATCGATGCGGCCGCGGTGCGCCGCGCGGGGCTCGACTACGCGGACATGGCCAACGTGCGGCAGCACACCTCGCTCGCCGAGTGCCTCGCCGTGCTGGGCGGCCCGCGTCTGTTCGCGGTGGAGACCGGCTCGACCACGGTGTACAGCGAGGCGCGGTTTCGTCCCGGCGATGCGCTGCTGTTCGGGCCCGAATCGCGCGGCCTGTCCGACGATGTGCTGCAGGGCGTGCCCGTCGCGCGGCGCGTGAGCATTCCGATGCGCAGCGGGAATCGCAGCCTGAACCTGTCGAACGCAGTGTCGCTCGTGTTGTACGAGGCGTGGCGTCAGGACGGATTCAGTTAGCCAATCTCCGCGCGGATGGGCCGACTCATGAGATCGCGCACCACTTCTTCGGCCGGCACCTTCTCGTACAGGATCCGGTAGATGCCCTCGCAAATCGGCATCTCCACCCCTTCGCGCACCGCGACGCCGCGCACGGCTTCGGCCGCGTGATAGCCCTCGACGACTTGCCCGATGCGCTCCAGCGCTTCTGCCGGCGCTACGCCCGATGCCAGTGCCAGGCCGAAGCGACGATTGCGTGACTGATCGTCCGTGCAGGTCAGCACCAGATCGCCGAATCCGGCGAGGCCCATGAACGTTTCGCGCTGCGCGCCGAGCGCCACGCCGAGGCGCGTCATCTCGACGAGGCCGCGCGTGATGAGCGCGATACGGGTATTCGAGCCGAAGCCGAGACCATCGGACAGCCCAGCGCCGACGGCGAGTACGTTCTTCACCGCCCCGCCGGTCTCGACGCCGATGATGTCGGTGGAGATGTAGGCGCGGAAACTGCGCGAGGACAGATCGTGCGCGAGCGCGGCCGCGAACTGCGGGTCGGGCGAGGCGACCGTCATCGCGGTGGGCAGGCCCATGCCGACCTCGCGCGCGAACGTCGGACCCGACAGCACCGCCATCGGCATTCCGGTGCCGAGCACTTCGTGCGCGACCTGGTGCGGCAGCTTGCCCGTCGCGAGTTCGAAGCCCTTGGTCGCCCATGCGACGCGCACGCCCGGCCCGACGGCGCCAATCAGCGGGACGAGCTGCGTGAGCAGTGAGCGAAAGCCCTTGCTCGGCACGGCGATGAGTACGTCGAGCACGCCATCGAGCGCCGCGGACAGATCGCCGACGACGGTGAGCGCTTCGGGAAACGGGGCATCGGGCAGGTAGTGCGGATTGGCGCGCTCGCGCAGCATCGTGGCGACGAGGCCGGGATCACGGCCCCACAGGCGCGTGGGCTTGCCCGCGCGCGCGAACTGGATTGCCAGCGCCGTTCCCCACGAACCACTTCCCAGCACTGCGATGGGTGCGGGCGTCACCGGCGTCCCCACGACCGGCTGCCAAGAACAACGCTGGGAGCCAGTGGCGTGGCGACGTCGCTCACCGGTCAGTTCTTGGTGGCGCCAGCCGTTTCCGCGGCGGAGTTCGCATACAGCGCGTCGAAATTCACGGGCGGCAGCAGCAGTTGCGGGAATCCGCCCTGCGTCACCAGAAAGGATACCGCGGCGCGTGCGTACGGGAACAGCACGCTCGGGCAGATGCTGCCGATCGCGCGCTTGATATCATCGGGCGCAAGGTTCGCCATGAGGAATGCGCCGGCCTGTTTCACTTCGACGAGGAACAGCGTGCGCTCGCCCATCTTTGCGGACACGGTGACGGTAAGCAGCACTTCGCGCACATCCCCCGAGATCGGCGTGACGCCGGTCTGCAGGTCGAGCGAGATCTGCGGATTCCAGTTACCCTCGACGCGTGGACCTTCCGGCGATTCGAATGAGCAGTCCTTGAGGTACACGCTCTGCAGCGACAGCGTCGGTGCGTCGTTCTGGGCATCCGCGCCCTGTGAATTATCTTCCGCCATCGTGATCCTCTTTCATTGATTATTCTCGCCCCGCAACAGCGGATCGAGCTTGCCGGCGTCGTCGAGTGTCTTGAGATCGTCGTAACCGCCGACGTGAACGGTGCCGATGAAAATCTGCGGCACCGAAGTGCGGCCGCTGCGCTGTCGCATCTCCGCACGACGCTGCGGCTCCGCTTCGATGTCGATGCGCTCGATGCTCACACCCTTGTTCTCGAGCAGTCGCCGTGCACGGGCACAGTAACCGCACCAATCTGTGCAGTACATCGTGGCGTGCGACGCCGTGGCCTCGGGCATCTCAGCCGCGCTCGAGTGGCAGGCTCTCCGCGCGCCAGCCGGCGAGGCCGCCGCGCAGATTGAAGACCTTGGCGAAGCCCTGCAGGTTCAGCTGGCGCACGGCCGCGGCGCCGAGCGATCCGGTGTCGCAGTACACGACGAAGGTCCTGTCCTTCTTCTTGAAGGTGTCGCCGGCCTTGAGCACCTGGTCGCCCGGCAGGCTGCGCGCCCCCGCGATGTGGCCCTGTGCGAACCGATCGGCATTGCGCACGTCCAGCAGCTGCGCGCCGGAGTTCACGAGGCGAATCGCATCCTGCGGGCTCACCGCGGCGAACTCCGCCTTGCGTGCGCGCGTCTCGAACACTGCGACCACCACCGCGAGCAACAGTGCGCCACCGCCGAGAAACGGGTGGTTCGAGAGGTATTCAAGCAGTCGGTTCATGCGTGGGCGGGCGACGAAAGGGCGCGCATTATAGACTGCGCGCCGATGCGCAGTCTCCGCCCTCTGCTGCCCCTGTTAGTGACAATTTGTTGCTGTCTCCCGGCGCCGTATTCGAGTGCCGCGGATCGCGGCCAGACCGAGGCGCAACTGCGCGCCCTCGGCGAGCAGATCGAGAAGGTCCGCCAGCAGGTGGGGCGCGATTCCATCGAGCGCGACCGGCTCAGCCGGGACCTGCGCAGCGCCGAGGTGACGGTCGCGCAGGCGCGCGGGGAGCTTGACCGGCTACGTCGCGAACGTGTCACCCGAGCCACGAGCCGCGCCGAGCTCGGGCAGCGACGCAAGCGGCAGCAGGAGGCGCTCGACACGACGCGCGCCGGCCTCGCGGCGCAGATCCGCGCCGCGTACCGCATCGGCCGTGAAGAACCGCTGAAGCTGCTGCTCAATCAACAGGACCCGGCGCGCGCGGGCCGCATGTTCGCGTACTTCGGGTATTTTGGCAGGCTGCGCGCTACCCAGATTGCCTCGATCGAAGGGCAGGTGCGCGAGATCGACGCCCTCGACGCGAAGCTGGTCGCGCAGGACGAAGCGCTCGCGGCATTGGAAAAACAGCAGTCCGGCGAGCTCGCGAAACTCGATGTCGCGCGGCGTGATCGTGGCAAGGCGCTGGCGAGCCTGCAGCACGAATCGCGCAATCGCAGCCAGAATCTCGAGCGCATGCGGCGTCAGCAGGCGGGGCTCGAGAAACTGCTGAAGGATCTCAAGCGCACGCTGGACAAGTATCCGATCGACGCGAACGATGCATTCGCAAAAGTGCGCGGTCGGCTCGCCTGGCCTGTCGACGGCAAGCTCAGCGCGCGTTTCGGGCAGACGCGAGCGGGCGGCGTGAAGTGGAATGGCGTGATGGTTGCAACTGAGCGCGGCAATCCGGTGCGCGCGGTGTACGGCGGGCGTGTCGTGTATGCCGACTGGCTCCCGGGCCTTGGCTTGCTGATCATCGTGGATCACGGCGACGGTTATCTGAGCCTGTATGGGCACAACGAACGGCTGTTCAAGGGCATAGGCGAGCAGGTGCGGGTGGGCGAGCAGCTCGCCAGCGCGGGGGACAGCGGCGGGCGTTCCCGGCCGGAGCTGTATTTCGAGATCCGGCGCGCGGGCAAACCTGTGGATCCGCTACCTTGGTTCAAGGCCCAGGCGCCCTGAATTCCAGACAAATCATGGGCTAAGAGGTGCCCCGGTGGTTGGGCGCCCCGTACCCGGTCCTCGTAGACAGCTAAAAAACGCCAACTCGGTCAACGCGCTGCGTCCGGGATTTCGCGAGGCTGCGATCTTACGGATTTTGCAGAATATGACGCTCAAAGAAGTCGCGCCGAAACGCCCGAACCTATGGACCTCGCTGGATCCGTATGCACAGCTCATCACGACGCTGCTGCCGCGAGCCACGGGTATCGCGGCATTCGATGCGGAAGGCGAACTGCGCTGGACCAGCGAGGTGTTTGCGAGTGATGCCGAGTTTCCGCAACTGATCCACACCTCGCGGCGGAATGCCGCAGCGCAGCCCCACGGCAACGGCGAGCTCACGGTCCTGCATGGCGATACGCCGGTGTACACTTTCTGGCTGCGCAACGATGCCGGCTTGCTCATCGCGATCCTTGCGATCGTGTGGCGCAGCGGCGAAACCGAGCAGCGCCAGTTCGAGTTCGTGTACACGATGGCGAAGCCGGCGCTGGAAGTTCTGCGTCGCGAGATCGTCTCCCGTGCCAGCATCGACAGTCTCAACAGCACACTTTTCTCGCGGGATCGCGACCTCGAATCACGCGACCGTGATCTCGAAGTGCTGCTGTCCGCCTCGGGCGATGACGGCAGGGATTCGGTCGACACCACGGATGATCTAAAAAGCATCCTGCAGAACGCGACGGATCACCTGCGCTGCAGCCTGACCGCGCTGATCGTGCCGGAGAAGAGCCTCGTCGTGATGCGCACGTCGGGCGACCAGGCGCCCGATCGCTCAGTGCTCGCGAAGACGCATCGTCATCTCATGTCGCTGGCGCAGATGCGTCGCGAGCCGGTCATCATCGACAAGTTCGCGCCGAGCGCCGTGCCGGGTTCGCCACGCTACCGGATTCTCTCGTGCCCGATACGTCACCCGAGTGGACGTTCAATGGGCGTGCTCGCGCTGTTCCGCTCGCAGGACGATCCGGAGTTCGTCGAGCGCGAGGCGCGTCTGGCCGATCTGCTGTCGCGACGTGCGGCGGCGATCATCGAAGGCTGTTACGACGCGCTAACGGGGTTGCTCACGCGACCGGCTTTCGAGCAGCGTGCGCGCGGCATCTTCGCGGAAATGAAGCGTGAGCGACGCTGGAGTGCGCTGTACATTGATACCGATCAGCTGCACGCCATCAACGACAACTTCGGCATGCATGTCGGCGATCGCGTCATATCGCAGCTTGGTGAGCTCATCCGCACGCGCATGCCGCCCGGCGCCTTCGCCGCGCGCATCTCCGGGGATCGTTTCGCGATACTGTTGCCGACCTCTGCGCAAGACGCCTGCGATTTCGCCGAGGCGTTGCGCCTGGGCGCCACGGATCTAGGCTCGTTCGGTACCGAAGTGCGTCTGAGCACTTCCGTGAGCATCGGCGTGGCGGCCATCGATGGTCCGAAGATTGAATTCGCGCACGCCTTCGCCGCTGCCGAGACGGCATGCAAGGCGGCCAAGGATCGTGGTCGCAGTCGCGTCGAGCTGTACCAGGACAGCGACCTCAGCATCATGCATCGCTACGAGGACATCAACATCGCGCTGCGCTTGCGCCAGGCAATCGAAGAGAATCGCCTGCGTCTGCACGCGCAGCTCATCCTGCCGCTAGCGGGTGGCAGCAGTTCGCCGCCGCACTTCGAGTTGCTGCTGCGCATGCTCGACGATGACGGCAACACGGTTGGCCCGGACCGCTTCCTCTCGGCCGCGGTGCGCTACCAGCTCATGCCGACGATCGACCGCTGGGTGATCCAGCAGGCCGTGACGCTGCTGAAGCCGCACGCGGCTCTGCTCGCGGCACGCGGCGTTGTGTTCACGATCAATTTTTCCGGTCAGTCGCTGATCGATCCGGAATTCGCCGATTCGGTGATCCGCCTCATCGAAGGGAGCGGACTGAACCCGGCCATCTTCTGCTTCGAGCTCACCGAGAGCGCTGCGATCGCGAATCTGCACAACGCCGAAGAGCTCATCCGCCGCCTGAAGAAACTCGGCTGCGACGTGGCTCTGGACGATTTCGGCACGGGCCTTTCATCGCTCGCGTATCTGCGTTCGCTGCCGGTGGGCATGCTGAAGATCGACGGCAGCTTCGTGCGCGATATCCTGAAGGATCCGCGCGCCGAATCGATGGTGAAGGCGATCGCGCACCTGGCGCGCTCGATGAACCTGGTCACCGTCGCCGAATACGTGGAAACCGATGAGATCCGCATGCGCGTCGCAGCATTGGGCGTGGATTACGCCCAGGGCTTCGCAATCGGTCGCCCCACATCCTTCATCGATCTGCTCGGTGAACTGCCGATGTACATGAATGCCCAGTCCGTCACGGTGCAGGAACAGGCATTGCCGGACGCCGACCTGCTCGACCCGCTCATCGAAGTGCAGCTGCTCGAGGATGAGGAACCCCTGCACCGCGCCATCGGGATCAATTGACTGTAGTATTCCAGCCATGACGCTGCGTTCGCGCATGGTGCTGGTGCTGGCGGTAGGTGTGTTGATCGGGGTTTCCCTGTCGCTCACCGCCAATGTGCTCGCCGCCCGTCATCCCGAAGCCGCTCCCCGGATCGAATCAGGCAATCTGCCCTGGGAAGACGCGCGCCTGTTCGCCGAAGTACTTGGCCGGATCGAAAACGAATACGTCGATTCGGTCGACGATCACGAGCTGATGGAGAATGCCGTGCGCGGCATGGTGGCGGGGCTCGACTCGCACTCCGCCTTCCTCGACAGCGAAGAATACGATGAGATGCAGGCGAGCACGGCCGGCTCGTATCCCGGTATCGGAATCGAAGTTGCGACGGGCGATCACGGCGTCAAAGTGCTGCGGCCCATCCAGAGCGCTCCGGCCGAACGCGCGGGCATCCGCGCCGGCGATCTGATCGTGAAGATCGATGGTGTGGCAGTCGATGCGAATGTCGATGACGCCATTGTGCGCATGCGCGGCAAGGCCGGAACCAGCGTCGGGCTCACGGTGAAGCGCAGCGGTGTCGCAAACGAACTGCAGTTCGTGGTGAAGCGCACGCAGGTGGAAGTGCACAGCGTGAGCTCGCAGATGCTCGAGCCCGGCTATGGCTACGTGCGCATCACGCATTTCAGCGAGACCACCGCCGAAGACGTGCATCGCGCCGTGCGCGACCTGAAGAAGAAAAGCGCGCGTCTTTCGGGACTCGTGCTCGACCTGCGCAACAATCCAGGGGGGCTGCTCGATTCCGCCGTGCAGATCGCCGATGATTTTCTCGGCAGTGGCAACATCGTGTCCGCCGCGGGTCGCGCGGATGATGCGCGCTTCCGGATGGATGCCGAGCCCGGCGACATCATCGCGAAGGCACCGATCGCCGTGCTCGTGAATGCCGGCTCCGCTTCCGCGGCGGAGATCCTCGCCGGAGCGCTGCGCGACAACGATCGCGCGACACTCATCGGCAAAACGACATACGGCAAGGGCTCCGTGCAGACTGTCATTCCGCTCTCCGAAGGGCGTGCGATCAAGATCACGACCTCACGCTATTTCACGCCATCAGGTGCGTCGATCAACGAGATCGGCATCCGCCCCGACATCATCTATCAGGGCAGTGCCGATGAATCAGCGACCCTCCCGGTCGGGCGCGATCCGCAGGTGAGCCTGGCGCTCGACACGCTCAAGCGCGTACCGCGCCTCGCCGCTGGCGGCGCGACCTCGAATCGCTGATCCGGAGCACGCTTGGAATTCCTGCACGCCTTCATCGACATCGTCCTGCACCTCGACAGACACCTCGGCGAACTGATGGCCGCCTACGATGTCTGGGTTTACGCAATCCTGTTCGTGGTGATCTTCGCGGAAACCGGGCTGGTAGTGACGCCGTTCCTGCCGGGCGATTCGCTGCTGTTCGCCCTCGGTGCGCTGATGGCGTCGACCGGCGAGCTCAGCGCGACGCTGATGTGGGCACTGTTGTGTTTCGCCGCGGTGCTGGGCAACACGGTGAACTATTCCATCGGACGCGCGCTCGGACAGCACGCGTTCAGCGGGCGCTATCGCTTCATCAAGGTGGAGTACCTGCGGCGTACGGAGGAATACTTCGTCAAGCACGGTGCCGCGACGATGATCCTGTCGCGTTTCGCACCGATCATCCGTACATTCGCGCCGTTTGTGGCGGGCGTCGGTCACATGCCCTACATGCGTTTCCAGACGATGAACGTCATCGGCGGCGTGGCCTGGGTGACCATCTTCATCTGGGGCGGTTACCTGATCGGCAACTGGCCGCCCATCAAGAACAACTTCGGCCTGGTCACGATCGCGATCGTCATCGTGTCGGTGATGCCGATGGTGATCATGGTGCTGAAGGATCGCGCCGCCGCGCGAACCGCTGCACGCATGACACAATGACCCTATGGCTGGAAAAACCCGCGGCTACGCTCACCGTATAGACATCGTCGCGCCACCCGCCAGCGTCTGGGCAGGACTGCTCGATCCCGCGCTCATTGCACGCTGGATGGGTCCCGGCGCCCGCGTGAAGGCGAAGCTCGGTGGCAGCTATTACGTTGCGCCGGAAGGGGGCTTCGAGCGCGAGGCGCATATCGACGTGTTCGACCGCGGTCGCCGTCTGCGGCTTATCTACCAGCACCCGGCCGGCCTGCCGGAGTTCGATGGTGCCATCGTCGAGGATTTCCTGCTCGAGCAGGAGGGCGAGACCACCATCGTGCGGCTGCTCGGCTCGGGAATCCCGGAAGGCAAGCCTTGGGATCAGTACTATATGAAGCTGCGCTTCGGCTGGGAGCGCAGTCTCGCCCGACTCAAGGTGTTGCTCGAAATGAAGCCCCGCAAGGACGAAAACACGCCATGACTAAATTTCTGCTGCGCGCCGTGGTCGTTGCGCTGGGCCTGTGGGCCGCCACCGAACTGCTGCCGGGTTTCCGCATCGACTCCGCCGGCACGCTGGTTCTCGCCGCCGTGCTCCTCGGCGTGTGCAACGCCATCGTGCGTCCGCTGCTGGTCCTGCTGACGCTGCCCATCACGCTGCTCACGCTCGGATTGTTCCTGCTGGTGGTTAACGCGGCAGTACTCGGTCTCGTGGCCGCGCTGCTGCCCGGATTTCACATCGAATCGTTCGGCGCCGCATTCCTCGGCGCACTGCTCGTGGGCTTCATCGGCTGGGTTGGCTCGCTGATCTTCAAGTAAGGCTCCACGCGTCCGACGTGAGGCCAGCTCACTCCACTCCGCCAGTCCACCGCTTCACCAGCGGTGACAGCAGCAGCAGCGTGAGCGCCGCCACCGCGCCGAACCAGAAGATGGCCATGTACTGACCCGGCATCGCCGCGACATTGCTGGCATCGAAGTCACCGGCGATGCGGCTCGCGATGAGATTGCCGAGCGACAGGCTGACGAACCACACGCCCATGCTCTGCCCAACGAAGCGCTGCGGCGCGAGTTTGGTCGTCGCGCTCATGCCGACGGGGCTGAGGCAGAGTTCACCGAGCGTGTGGAAGAAATAAGTGAGGGTGAGCCAGACGGGCCCTGCCATTTCCCCGTCCGCGACGATCTTCGAGGCGGCGGCCATCACCAGAAAACCCACCGCCATACCGAGCAGGCCGCACACGAACTTGATCGCCACTGGCACGTTGCGACCGCGGCGCGCGAGCAACACCCATAGCGCGGACAGCAACGGGGCGCACAGGATGATGAATGTCGAATTGAGCGACTGGAACCAGCCGCTCGGAATCTCGAAGCTGCCGATCAATCTGTCCGTATGGCGCTCGGCAAACAGGTTCAGCGACGAACCTGCCTGCTCGAAGCCTGCCCAGAACACGCTGCTCGCGATGAACAGCACGAGCAGCACGAGCACGCGCCTGCGTTCAACCCCGTCGAGCCCTGCGAAGCACAGCAGATAGAGGAAGTACGCCGCCGCCATGGCGACGATCACGTTGATGGCGCCGCCCTGCAGTGCCACCGGCGAGATGGGAACGATGCCTGCCCACACGAGCAAGATCACGACCAGCAGCATCGTTGCGGTCAAGGTGAAGATGAGCCAGTCGCCGCGCGAGCTGCCGGTAACCCCGGAACGCGAGTGCGGATGCAGTCCCGCGGTGCCGAGATGCCGGCGCGTGCGCACGAACTGTCCCACACCCAACGCCATGCCCACCGCGGCGGCGAGGAAGCCGATGTGCCATCCGTACCGCTGCGCGAGCGTCGCGGTCATGAGTGGCCCAAACAGACCACCGAGATTCACGCCGAGATAAAAGATCGTGTAGCCGGCATCGCAGCGCGCGCCGCCTTCCGGATACAATGTTCCGACGAGCGCGCTGATATTGGGCTTTAGCAGTCCGGTGCCGAGCACGATCACCAGCAAGCCGAAGTAGAACACCGCTGGCGTGCCGGACAGACCCAGCAGCACGTGACCGAGCGCGATCACGAGTCCGCCGATGAGTACCGCAGTCTGGGAGCCCAGTAGCCGGTCCGCGATCCACCCGCCGGGCAATCCCGCGAGATACACGCCCGCGGTATAGAGGCCGTAGATGGCCGTGGCCGTGCGATCGTCGAGCCCGAAACCGCCCTCGTTCACCGAATCTACGAGGAACAGCACGAGCAGCGCCCGCATGCCGTAGTAGCTCAGACGCTCCCACATCTCGGTAAAGAACAGCGTCGAGAGTGCGCGTGGGTGGCCGAAGAAACCACGCTGCGCGGGTGCGGCCATCAGGCGGCCTTGTTCTCTTCTTGCTTCAATCGATCACGCCGGGACTTCACGGTTATGCGCGCGAAGATGATGCCTGCCTCGTACAGCAGCCACATCGGGAGGGCCATGAACGTCTGCGACAACGCATCCGGAGGCGTGAGGACCGCAGCGATGACGAAGATGCCGATGATCACGTAACCGCGACTCGACGCCAGCTTCTCGACGCTGACCATTCCGGTGATCGCCATCAGCACCACCGCGATCGGCACCTCGAATGCCACGCCGAATGCGAAGAACATCGTGAGCGCGAAATCCAGATAGTTGTTGATGTCCGTCATCATCTGCACGCCGGCCGGTGTGGTGGAGGCGAAGAACTGGAACATCAGCGGGAACACGAGGAAGTATGCGAACGCCGCACCCGCATAGAACAGCACGATCGAGGATCCGAGCAGCGGGATTGCGAAGCGCTTTTCGTGCCGGTACAGGCCGGGTGCGACGAAGCCCCACGCCTCGTAAAGCACGTACGGCATACCGATGAACACCGCCGCGACGAACGCGAGTTTGAACGGCGTGGTGAACGGCGACATCACGCTGGTGGCGATCAGGGCGCCATCCTTCGGCAGCTGCTTGAGCAACGGTTCGGCGAGCAGCGTGAAGATGTCGTTAGCGAAGAACGCGCAGGGTACGAATGCGATGGCAACCACGATGGCCGCACGCACCAGGCGCTGACGCAACTCGAGCAGGTGCGAGAGCAGGGTGCCTTCGACAAGTTTCTCCGGATCGCTCACGGGCGCTCACCCGTCCGGGTTTCGGGCTTGAAGGCATCGACCTTGTTCGGCGGCTCTTGCGGCGTGGAGGCCTGCTCGGCCAGGGCCATTGCCTCGGCGGGTTGCGCATCGACCACCGGCACGTGGGCCGGCGAGTAGTACTCGGGGGAAGTCGGATCGTGCGCTGCCGAGTAATCATCGGCCGTCACCGGGGCGCTCGGCTCCGCTGGCAGTTCCGGTTCGGCGCCGACCGGATCCGGCGCAGGGGTTTCGGTTTGCGTTTTGGGAGGCGCCTTGGGCGTCAGCGCCGCCTCCAGGTCCACTTCGCTTTCGAGCTGCTCGCGGAACTGGCGCGCCATCGACTTGGCTCGTCCGGCCCACCGCCCCACCTGGGCGGCAAACTTGGGCAGGCGCTCAGGACCCAGTACGACCAGGGCGATGACGAAAATCAGCAGTACTTCGGAGAACCCGATCTCGAACATCGCGTGTTACGGGAGCGCTGCCTCAGGCAGCGCGGTTGCTGTCTTTGCTGGTGTCCGCGGTCTTCCTGGACTCCGGGAATTCAGCGTCGGCTTCCGATACCGAGGCCTTGAGCTGCTTGGCAGCTTCCTCGGCGTCGTTCTCTCCGTCGCCCATGGACTTCTTGAAGCCACGCACTGCAGAGCCGAGATCGCTGCCGATCGTGCGCAGTTTCTTGGTACCGAAAATCACCAGGACCACCAGCAGGATGATGATCAATTCGCGCATGCCGATGCCCATGATCGCGCGCTCCTGTTCCGAAACGGTTGAGGGAAGGAATCATAGGTCAAATGGGTCCGGGAGGCTCGTTAATCCGGGATTTTGTTCAGGTTTCCAGCCAGAACGTGACAGGGCCGTCATTCACCAGGGCGAGCTCCATATGGGCGCCGAAACGCCCCTGCGCCACCCGCCCGGGGCCCCCCGGATGCAGCATCTCGGCTTGTGCGACGACCTGCCCGAACAGGGCGCCGGCCCGCTCCGGCGCGGCGGCCGTGGTGAAGCTTGCGCGTGTGCCGCTGCGGGTGTCGGCGGCCAGGGTGAACTGCGGCACAAGCAGGAGTCCGCCGCCGGTCTGCGCCAGGCTGAGGTTCATGCGGGGGTGGCCGTCTGGTCCTACCTCCTCGAACAAGCGATAACCCAGCATCCGCTCCACCAGTCGCCTGGCTTCTGGCGCATTGTCATCCGCGCTCACGCCGATGAGCGCAAGGATGCCGGCATCGATTGCACCGATGAGCTGTCCGTCGACGCTGACGCTGGCGCGCGAGACTCGTTGCAGCAGCGCGATCATGGCTACTAACCCATCGTAAGTTGGCGTAATGGTGGCATTTTGCAGCTTCGGTACGTAAGATTTCGGCGCCGCTGCCGTCCTGATCCTCAGGACCGTCGCGCATCTCTTTCCTGCGGAGCTTTCGGTATGCGGATGTCGGTTCGTTCACTCGCCGTGCTGGCCTTGACCCTGTCTGCGGCCACCACAGCGGTCCACGCTGCCGGGGATCCGGCCCGCGGCAAGACGATTGGCTACACCTGCCTCGGTTGTCACGGCGTGGTCGCGTACAAGAACGTCTATCCAACCTACAGCGTGCCCAAGCTCGCCGGCCAGCATCCCGAATACCTCGCCGCCGCGCTGAAAGGCTACAAGACGAGCCAGCGCTCGCACGCCACGATGCACGCACAGGCTGCCTCCATGTCCGATCAGGACATCGAAGATGTAGCCGCCTATTTCGCCGGCACGGCGCTGAAGCCGACCACTGGCGGCACGGGCACCGCGCCTGCCGCGCTCGCCACCTGCGTGTCCTGCCACGGCAAGGATGGCGTCGGCCTTACCCCCGACTACCCGACCCTGTCGGGCCAGTACGCCGACTACCTCGAGCGCGCGCTCGAGGAATACAAGAAGGGCGCACGCCGCAATCCGATCATGCTGGGCTTCGCCAGCACGCTGAAGCCCGAAGAAATGAAGGCGCTCGGCGAGTACTACGCGAAGCAGCGCCCGCAGCTCGAGACGCTGCCGCGTCGCACCTCGATCCTTTCCAGGAAGTAGTTTACTTCGCCAGCTTCGACAGAAACGTCACCACGGTTTCCAGGTAGACGTCGCGGTTGGTTTTCTTGCGGAACCCGTGACCTTCGTCTTTCGCGGCGAGATACCAGACCTCACCCTTGTTCGCGCGGATCCGCAGCAGCATCTGCTCGGATTCGCTCGCGGGCACACGCGGATCGTTCAGTCCCTGCACGATCAGCAGCGGACGACGGATCGCGGTCGCATTGGTGAGCGGCGAGATGCGTTGCAGGAACGCGCGCATCGAGGCATCGCGCTCGTTGCCGTACTCGGCGCGACGCAGATCCTGTCGGTATGGCGAGGTGTTCTCGAGAAAGCTGACGAAGTTGGAGATGCCCACGGTGTCGATGCCGCCGGCGAGGCGATCGCTGTACTGCACGAGCGACGCCAACGTCATGTAGCCCCCGTACGAGCCACCCATCACGATCACGCGATTGCGATCGAGGCCGGGCTGCAGGCCAATCCACACCAGCAGTGAGCCGATGTCGCGCACCGCGTCCTCGCGCAATCGACCGTCATCGAGCGCCATGAACGACTTGCCGTAGCCGCTCGAGCCGCGCACGTTGGGCGCTATTACCACGTAGCCGAGCTCGTTCACGAGAAATTGCCGGAACGCGTCGTAGGCGGGGCGGAACTGCGACTCGGGCCCGCCATGGATGTCGATGATCACGGGAAGCGGCGCGCTGGTGGCCTGCGGGCGATACAAGAAGGCGGGTATCTGCCGCGAATCCCAGGTCGGAAACTTCACGGCCTCGGCCGGCACGAAAGTGTTGAGTTCGACCGGGCCCGGCTCGCTCTGCGTCCAGCGCGCGAGCGTGCCGGCTTCAAGCTCGTACACGTAAATGTCACGCGGGGCCTGCGCGGTCTCGACCGAAAGGGCGAGGCGCCTGCCGGTGCGATCGATTCCCAGCGAGGCGATGATTGCACCGGCGGGCAGGCCTGCGGGCGAGAGCTCGAGCTTCTTCTGCTGATCCGAGACGGTGAGCTTGCTGATGCCGTCGACGTTCGTCGTCCACGCGAGGAAGCGACCGTCGCGGCTCACGTCGAACTGCTCGACGTCGCCGCGCGCTTCCGCTGAGACATCACTGCTCGCGCCGGTGAACAGGTCGAAGCTGCGCAGACGCTCAAACTCGCCGCCGCTGTCCGTGATCGCCAGCACGCTGCGGCCATCCGGTGAGAAGCGGGCGGCGATCACGTTGACGCGCTTGCCCGCCGGCTTCGCGCCCTTCTTCGGCGGGGCGGCTTCGACTGGCTCGATCGCCGTCAGCTCGCCGGTGGCGACATCCACGCTGTACAGAGAGCTTTCGGTGAGCGAGGTGTAGCGAAGCGCGAGCAGCTTCTGATCATCGAGCGACCAGTCCTGCACATACCAGGCATCGCTCTGGCCACCGAGCACCAGGCGCGGCGGCGCGGCGAGCGTGGTGTCGAGCACGTACAGATCGTAGCCGCGCGGGTCGCGCACATTGCTCTGGTAGGCGATGCGCTTGCCGTCGTGCGCCCACACCGGCTTGCCGTTCAGGGACTTGCCGTCGCTGAGCTGGCGGGTGGAGTTGTCGAGCAGCTTGCGCAGGTAGATCTGCGTGTTCTCGTTGCCACCGCTGTCCTTCAGGAACACGAATCCGTCGGGAGCGAACGGCATTGCGACGGCGCTTCGCACCGGGTCCTTGTAAAAGGTGACCTGCTCGCGCTGATCGAGCGGGGCCTTCAGACGATGCAGCTGCTCCGAGTCGCCGAAGCGCGTGCTCACGAGCAGGCTGCCGTCGGCGAGCCAGTCCACGAATGTGGCCTGGCGACCTGCGAGATAATTGCCCAGACGCTCGCTGAGCACGGGATCCTGTGCCGGGATGCCGTCGAGGATGAGGTTGCCCTGGTCCACGCGCGCGGCGCCCGCGATGCCCGTCACGAGTAGCGTGATCAAGGCGAAGGCTGTGGAATGCTTCATGTAGTCTGAATAACATGCCAGCACTGCTACGTCATCCGCACGGCATCACGGCCATCGACACTTTGTACGTGCGGCCGAACCTCGACGCCGCGCACGTGCTCGTGCATGAAGACCACGCCGCAATCATCGACACGGGCACCAGTCACTCCGTGCCAGAACTGGTCAAGGCACTGCGCGAGCTCGAAGTGCTGCCGGAAAACGTGGATTACGTGCTGCTCACGCACATCCATCTGGATCATGCAGGCGGCGCCGGTGCGTTGCTGCGCTACCTGCCGAACGCGCGTGTGGTCGTGCATCCGCACGGCGCCGCGCACATGAACGAGCCGGGCAAGCTGATTGCCGCCACCATCGCGGTGTATGGCGAGAAGGCGTATCGCTCGCTGTACGGGGAGATCGTGCCGATCCCCGCGGCGCGCATCCTCCAGACCCAGGACGGCATGACACTGTCGCTGCAGAGCCGCGAGCTCACGTTCCTGCACACGCCCGGCCATGCGCTGCATCACTACTGCATCTGGGATCCGACTTCGCGCTGCGTGTTCTCCGGCGACACCTTCGGCCTGTCGTATCGCGAGTTCGACACTGCGCGCGGCGCGCTGATCCTGCCGGCCACCACGCCGACGCAGTTCGATCCCGCGCAGCTCGAGAATTCGATCGACCGGCTGCTCGCGCTGCAGCCCGAGTGCATCTATCTCACACACTACAGCCGGGTGACCGACATCCCGCGCCTGGGCCGCGACCTGAAGGCGCAGATCCGCCAGTTCGTGCGCATCGCGCGTTCGCATGCAGCCGACGCCGCTCCTTATGATGGCATCCGCGCCGACCTGCGCGGTCTGTGGCTGCGGCTCATGGTCGAGCATGGCTGCGACATGAACGAGGCGCGATTCGACGCGTTGCTGGAGCTGGATCTCGACCTCAATGCTCAGGGCCTCGATTATTGGCTGAAGCGCGAATCCGCACAGAAGGTGCCGCTGCTCGCCGGTTGACACCCACGGCCTCGAAGCGTGACCCTGCGCCTCCTCCCGCCGCGAGCACAGCGTCATGACCGCATTCCGCGCCTTTCGCATCCACGAGGAAGAGAAGAAAATCGTCGCTCGATTCGAGCAGCTCACGCTCGATCATCTGTCTGCGGGCGACGTGGTGATCCGCGTCGAGTACTCGGACATCAACTACAAGGACGCGCTCGCCGCGACCGGTGCCGGCAGGATCCTGCGCAAGTACCCGCTCGTCGGCGGCATCGATCTCGCGGGCACGGTCGAGTCCTCCAGTGATGCGCGCTTCAAGAAGGGCGACGCCGTGCTGGTCACCGGCTGCGGCCTCTCCGAAACGCACGACGGGGGTTATGCGCAGTTCGCGCGCGTGCCCGGAGAATGCGTCATCGCGATGCCGCCGGGCCTCGATTCGATCACCGCGATGTCGCTCGGGACCGCGGGATTCACGGCGGCGTATGCGATCCAAAAGATGGAGCTGAACGGGCAGAAGCCGGCCAACGGTCCCGTGGTCGTGAACGGCGCGACCGGCGGTGTCGGCAGCATCGCGATCGACATGCTCGCGGGTCGCGGCTACGACGTCACCGCGATCACCGGTAAAGAGGAATCGAGCGATTACCTGATGAGCCTCGGTGCGAAGCACGTGCTGCTGAGGAAAGACATCGACTACGGCAGCAAGCCGCTCGAGCGCGCGCGCTGGGCCGGCGCGATCGACAGCGTCGGCGGCGACATGCTCACCTGGTTCACGCGCACGATGGAGAACTGGGGCAACATCGCCAGCATCGGAATGGCCGGCGGGTCGAACCTCAACACCACCGTGCTGCCTTTCATCCTGCGCGGCGTCAATCTTCTCGGCATCAACTCTTCGGCGACGCGACGCGAGCCGCGCCTGGACATCTGGAAGCGCATCGCCACCGATCTCAAGCCGCGGCATCTCGATCGCATTGTCACGCAGCGCATCAAGCTCGAAGCGCTGCCTCAGGCATTCGATGCCTACATCAAAGGCACCGTAACGGGCCGCACCGTCGTGGAGGTCGGCTGACGCATCCGGTCGACTTCACGCTCGCACCGCCGGCGGCGGATGCCGCCGCGCTCGACGGCGCGCGCAGTGTTCTATTCGATGCACTCGCTGCCGCGCTGAATGCCTTGCTCAGTGGGCAGTGCGCGCACCTGTTCGGACCGCCGTTGCAGGGCATGACGATGCCCGGCGGGGCGCGGATCCCCGGCACGTCGCTCGAGCTCGATCCGGTGCAGGCGGCATTCAGTCTCGGCCTGCTGCTGCGCTGGCATGCGCACGAAGGCGACCACTGCGCCGATACGCTCGGTCCGCTGCTGGCGGTGTTCGACTATCGTGCGCGACAGGCGGTGCACTCGGGTGAGCCGGCGCCGCTGATGAGCGCCTTGCTGCGCGCGAGCATCACCGCCCAGGCGCTGCAGAACCGCATCGACAGCGACGATGCCGGCACGCGCCTGCGCGCGGCGTGCGCATTGCTCGGCACCGCAGCGCTGGGTGGCAGCGCCGCGCAACTGCATGCGGCATTGAACGACAGCCTGCGCGACGGCGTCGAACCCGCGCGCCGCTGGCGCGTTGCCAATGCGGGCAGCCGCGGCGTGTGGCATGCGCTGATGGCGATGCGCGGCGCCGGTGACGAGGCGATTGCGCATACACTGCGCGCGGCGACGCCGCCCGCGCAGGCCGATCATGCGGGCGCGCGCGAGCGCCTGAATGCCGCGATCACTGCAACCTTTCCGCCACGCCAGGTCACGAAAATCAACGCAACACTCGTACTGCCTGCCGAGGATCTGCGCGTCGGCGAATTCCTCGCGCGTTTCGTGCGCAATTGATGGCGACGCCGCAACGCATCGATGCGATCGCGCAGGGCGCGACGCTACTGCACGTGCCGCTGGTCGCGGGCGATGCGGCAAGACTGTCGCGACTCATCGATGAGCTGCTGCATTGGAACCGCGCCCACAACCTCACCTCGCTGACGGATCCCGACGCGATCGTCACGCATCACATTCTCGACAGCCTGTCCGCGCACGCGGACCTCGCGGGCGCGCGCATCGCGGACGTCGGCACGGGCGGTGGCTTCCCGGGCCTGCCGCTCGCGCTTGCGAATCCGTCGCGCCAGTTCACGCTGATTGATTCGAATGCGAAGAAGCTGAGCTTCGTCGCACACGCGGCGCACGAGCTCGGCCTCACCAACGTGCGCACCGAGCACGACCGCGTCGAGAAGCTACGCCCGCTGCAGCCCTACGACACCGTGATCACGCGCGCGTTCGCGCCGCTGTCAGTGCAGCTGAAACTGCTGAGCCCGGTGGTCGCGCTCGCGACGCGGGTTGTCGCGATGAAGGGTCGCTGGCCAGAGAAGGGCGGCAGCGAGGAGATTCCACGCGGCTGGCGCCTGCTGGAGATGCGACGTGTGACGGTGCCAAGGCTCGACGCCGAGCGCCACATCCTCATCCTGCAACGCGATAGACTTCAGCCGTCATGAAGCGCGTCATCGCAGTCGCCAATCAGAAGGGCGGCGTGGGCAAGACGACCACGGCCGTGAATCTCGCTGCCTCGCTCGCGGCGATGAAGCGTCGTGTGCTGCTGATCGATCTGGATCCGCAGGGCAACGCGACGATGGGCTGCGGCGTCGAGAAATCCGGCGTGACGCTCGGCTCCTGCGAAGTGCTGCTGGGCGAGTGTGTCGCGCAGGATGCCATCCTCCGCCTCGACGCGATCGGCTTCAGCCTGATGCCCGCCAACCAGGACCTCACCTCCGCCGAAGTGCGCCTGCTCGCCTCCGAAGGCGCACGCGATATGCGCCTGCGCGAGGCGCTCGATCGAGTGCGCGGCGACTACGACGTCATCTTCATCGATGGCCCGCCCGCGCTGAACATGCTCACCGTCAATGCGCTGGTCGCCGCCGACAGCGTCCTGATCCCGATGCAGTGCGAGTACTACGCGCTCGAGGGCCTGTCCGCGTTGCTCAACACCGTCGAGCAGATCCGCGCAACCGCGAATCCGGCCCTCGCGCTCGAAGGCATCCTGCGCACGATGTTCGATCCGCGTAACAACCTGTCGAACGAAGTGAGCGCACAGCTGCTCACGCACTTCGGCGATTCGGTGTTCCGCACGGTGATCCCGCGCAACGTGCGCCTCGCCGAGGCCCCGTCATTCGGCAAGCCCGTGCTGATGCACGACAAGGATTCGCGCGGCGCGCTCGCGTATCTCGCGCTCGCCGGCGAGATGACCCGCCGCGAAGAAGAAGCGGCGCAGGAGCAACCATGACACAACAGAAAAAACCCATCCTCGGCCGCGGCCTCGCCGATCTGCTGGGCCAGGCCGCCCCGCGCCAGGGTGCCGCCCAGCCCTTGCCCACCGCGCCGAAAGACGAGGAGCTGGCGCGCCTGCCGCTGGATCTCCTGAGCCGCGGTCGCTACCAGCCGCGCGTCGACATGCGCCCCGAGTCGCTGCAAGAACTCGCGAACTCGATCAAGGCGCAAGGAGTGATCCAGCCCATCGTCGTGCGCCCGCTCGAGCAGCTGCCCGGCGAGTCGCTGCGCTACGAGATCATCGCCGGCGAACGCCGCTGGCGCGCCGCGCAGATCGCCGGTCTGAAGGACATTCCCGCGGTCATCCGTCGCGTGCGCGACGAAGCGGCCATCGCGATGGCGCTCATCGAGAACATCCAGCGCGAGGACCTGAATCCGCTGGAAGAGGCTCGCGCCCTGGAGCGCCTGATCGCCGAATTCGGCGTGACCCATCAGCAGGCGGCCGATGCCGTGGGCCGTTCGCGCGCCGCGGTCAGCAATCTGCTGCGACTGCTTGAGCTCGCCGACGAGGTAGGTGACCTGGTCGAAAAGCGCTCGATCGAGATGGGGCATGCGCGCGCGCTCCTCGGGCTCACGAATCGCCGCCAGCAGGTGGAAGTGGCCTCACTGGTGGCGCGCAACGGTTTGTCGGTGCGCGAAACCGAGGCATTGGTGCGACGCATGACGGCCCCGGCGGGCAAACCGCCGCGCGAGTCCGATGACGGGCTCAATCCGAACGTGCGCCGGCTGCAGGATGAGCTGGCCGACAAGCTCGGCGCCAAGGTACTGATCCAGCAAGGCACGGGCGGCAAAGGGAAGCTGGTCGTGAGTTACAACAGCCTTGACGAACTTGATGGAATCCTCGCGCATATTCAGTAGCTTGCGTCCGCGCCGCGCCTTGAACTGAAATAATCTTCCCCCTATACTTCCGCGGCTAATGCGAGCCACTTCCCCTCGAGTAGAGAAGTGGCTTTTTATTGAGTTCAGGGAACTGGCAAGGAGCTGCGTGGCCGGCGTGGAGATCCCCGATGCGCGACGAGTCGCCCTCGGGATCGTGGTCGGTCAGGCAACGCTCACCGCGATCGTCGCGGCGGTCTGCTACCTGCTCTTTGGTCCACGTGCCGGCTTGTCGGCTGCGCTGGGCGGCGGAATAGGCACGGCGGCGAGCCTCGCGCTCGCCCTGATCGCATTCCGCGGTGGTCAACAGAGTCCGCAACGGATCGCGCGGGCGTTTTTCGTGGGAGAGGCAGCGAAGGTTGCCGTCGTAGTGGCCTTGTTCGTGGTGGTCCTCACCGCCATGGAAGTAGTGCCGGCTGCGTTATTTGGCGCCTATGTGGCAACGTTTTTTGTGTACTGGGCGGCGCTTGCACGTGCGCTGCCGGCTTTCGGGAGATCGGGTTCGAAATGACGCCGCATGCTGAAGCGCC
This sequence comes from Steroidobacteraceae bacterium, assembly GCA_039929265.1. Classification (GTDB taxonomy): domain Bacteria; phylum Pseudomonadota; class Gammaproteobacteria; order Steroidobacterales; family Steroidobacteraceae; genus ZC4RG30. The sequence continues at coordinate 53,350 of JBDSRN010000067.1, forward strand.
GAGCGCCACTGATTACATCGTCCATCACCTGACCAATCTTCGTCACGGTGAGGGCTTCATGGCCCTGCATCTGGACAGCCTGTTCTTTTCCGTGGCATTGGCCGTCGTGTTCGGCGGCTCGTTTTATCTTGCTGCGCGCAAGGCGACATCTGGCGTGCCCGGCAAATTCCAGAATTTCGTCGAGCTGGTGGTCGAGTTCGTGGACACGCAGGTGCGCGATTCCTTCCACGGCAACAGCAAGCTCATCGCTCCTTTGGCGTTGACGATCTTCTGCTGGGTGTTCCTGTTCAATGCGATGGACGTGGTTCCGGTGGACCTGTTCCCCACGCTCGCCGCCGGCGCCGGCATCCCTTACATGAAGGTGGTGCCCAGCACCGACCTCAACGTCACTTTCGGCATGTCGCTGACGGTGTTTTTCCTGGTGATTTTCTACAGCATCAAGATGAAGGGGATCGGCGGCTTCATCGCCGAGCTCACGCTGCAGCCGTTCAGCAGCAGCAACAAGCTGGTTCAGGCCGTACTGATTCCCATCAACCTGCTGCTGGAGCTCATCACGCTGTTCGCGCGCCCGGTGTCACTGGCGCTGCGCCTGTACGGCAACCTGTATGCCGGCGAGATGATCTTCCTGCTCATCGCCCTGTTCACGCTGTCGATCGGGTTCGACCACTTCCTCAGCGTGGGCGGCATCGTGGGCACGTTCGCGCACGTGGTACTCGGCCTGCTGTGGGCCATCTTCCACATTCTCATCATCACGCTGCAGGCGTTCATTTTCATGGTGCTGACGATCGTGTACCTGAGCATGGCGCACGAACATCACTGATTTGGCTTTTTCCGTTTAATTTCGATTCGACGTTTTTTCTGGAGGTCACATGGAAAACATTGCACACATTCAAGGTCTGACTGCGCTGGCTGTCGGCATCATCTTCGGCATGGGCGCGCTCGGTACCGCCATCGGCTTCGGCCTGCTGGGCGGCAAGTTCCTGGAAGGCGCCGCACGCCAGCCGGAACTCACGCCCGCGCTGCAGGTGAAGATGTTCATCGTCGCCGGCCTGCTCGACGCGGTCGCGATGATCGGTATCGGCTTCGCGCTGTTCTTCACGTTCGCGAATCCGTTCCTGGCGCCCCTCACGACGGCGGCTCCCTGATCTCATCCGGCACCGCGAGGGCTAGCGCGTGAATATCAATCTCACACTTGTCGTCCAGATGATCGTGTTCGCACTGCTCACCTGGTTCACGATGAAGTTCGTGTGGCCGATCATTCTCGGTGCCATGGAAGAGCGGTCGAAGAAGATCGCTGCGGGTCTTGCTGCAGCCGAGAAGGGCCAGCAGGATTTCGCCCAGGCGCATGCCAAGGCCGACGTCGCGATCAAGGAAGCGCGTGATCGCGCCAACGAGATCGTCGATCAGGCCAACCGCCGCGCAAACGAGATGATCGAGGCGGCGAAGGTGCAGGCGGTGAAGGAAGGCGAGCGGCTCCTGGCTTCGGCCAAGGGCCAGATCGACCTCGCCACCACCAAGGCACGCGAAGAGCTGCGCAAGGAAGTCGCGCGACTCACCGTCGCCTCGGCCTCCAAGGTGCTGGGTCGCGAGATCGATGCGAACGCGCACGCGGACATCATCGGCAAGCTGGCTTCGGATATCTGATGGCAGACCGGATCACAATCGCGCGACCGTATGCCAAGGCGGCATTCGCTGCGGCGAAGGTGGCCGGGCGTCTGGGCGAATGGTCGGCAGCGCTCGAGCGTGCGGCGATTGCCGTGGGCGATGCGCGGGTCAGCGGGCTCATCGGCTCGCCCAAGGTCACGCCAACTCAGCTCGCCGATCTGCTCATCGAGCTGTCGGGCGCAAGCATTGATGATTCCGGTCGCAATTTCATCAGGACGCTGGCGGACAACCGCCGTCTCGGACACCTCCCCGAGATCGCGCTGTTGTTCGGCAGGTTGAAGGATGAAGCCGAAGGCACTGTCGATGTCACTGTCACCTCCGCTGCGCCGCTGGCGCAGGCGGAGCAGGACAAGCTCGCCGATGCGCTCGCGAAGCGCTTCGGCCGCAAGGTGCGCGTGCACGCAAACGTCGATGCGCAGCTCATGGGAGGCGCAGTGGTGCGCGCCGGTGATCTGGTCATCGACGGCTCAGTCAAATCGAGACTCGAACGCCTGGCGTACGAGCTGACCGCTTAAAGTTTTACGAGGACGAGAACATGTCCATCAAGGCATCGGAAATCAGCGATCTCATCGGCCAGCGAATTGCAAAATTCGAAGGGGCTACCGAGGCGCGCAACGTCGGCACGGTCGTGTCGGTCATGGATGGCATCTGCCGCATCCATGGCCTGGCCGATGCGCGCTACGGCGAAATGCTCGAGTTCAACGGCAACCTGTTCGGTCTCGCGCTGAATCTGGAGCAGGACTCGGTCGGTTGCGTGGTGCTCGGCGACTACAAGGGCATTTCCGAAGGCGACACGGTGAAGACCACCGGCCGCATCCTCGAAGTGCCTGTGGGCCCTGAGCTGCTCGGCCGCGTGGTCGATGCGCTGGGTAACCCGATCGACGGCAAGGGCCCGATCAACGCGAAGCTCACGGCGCCGATCGAGCGCGTCGCCCCTGGCGTGATCTATCGCAAGAGCGTTTCGCAGCCGGTGCAGACGGGCTACAAGGCCGTCGACTCGATGGTGCCGATTGGTCGCGGCCAGCGCGAGCTGATCATCGGCGATCGCCAGACTGGCAAGACCGCGATGGCCATCGACGCGATCATCAACCAGAAGTCCTCCGGCATTAAGTGCGTGTACGTCGCCATCGGTCAGAAGCAGTCGACGATTGCCAACGTGGTGCGCAAGCTCGAAGAGCACGATGCGCTGAAGCACACGATCGTCGTTGCGGCTTCCGCCTCCACTCCCGCAGCGCTGCAGTACATCAGCGCGTACTCCGGCGTGACGATGGGCGAGTACTTCATGGACAACGGCATGGACGCGTTGATCGTGTACGACGATCTGTCCAAACAGGCCGTTGCCTATCGCCAGATTTCGTTGCTGTTGCGCCGCCCGCCGGGTCGCGAGGCGTATCCCGGCGACGTGTTCTATCTCCACAGCCGTCTGCTCGAGCGCAGCGCGCGCGTGAACGAAGAGTACGTCGAGATGGTGACCAAGGGTGCCGTCAAAGGCAAGACGGGGTCGCTCACGGGTCTGCCGATCATCGAGACGCAGGCCGGTGATGTGACCGCGTTCGTTCCGACGAATGTCATCTCGATCACCGACGGCCAGATCTTCGTGGAATCGGATCTGTTCAACGCCGGCATCCGTCCCGCGATGAACGCCGGCATCTCGGTATCGCGTGTCGGTGGCGCCGCACAGACCGACATCATCAAGCGTCTGGGCGGCGGCATTCGTCTGGCCCTCGCGCAGTATCGTGAGCTCGCCGCATTCTCGCAGTTCGCTTCGGACCTCGACGAGTCGACCCGCAAGCAGCTGGAGCGAGGCCAGCGCACCACCGAGCTGATGAAGCAGAAGCAGTTCGCGCCGATGTCTGTTGCGGAAATGGCGCTGTCGATTTACGCGGTGAACAGCGGTTATCTCGACAAGGTCGAGCTCACGAAGGTCGTCGCGTGGGAAGCCGGCATGCAGGCGTTCGCGAAATCCAAATACAAGGCCGATATCGATGCGATCAACGCGGAGCCCGTGCTGAAAAAGTTCGAGGCGACGCTGAAGAAGATCATCGAAGACTTCGGCGCGACGGGCAGCTACTAAGCTCAAGAGCTCGCATAAATGGTCACAGTTGCCAGCGTCGACATGAACACCAGGATCACCAGCTAGTCATGCCGGGTACAAAGGAAATCCGCACCAAGATCGTGAGTGTCAAAAGCACTCAGAAGATCACCAAGGCCATGCAGATGGTCGCGACGAGCAAGATGCGTCGCGCCCAGGAACGCATGAAGCTGGCGCGGCCCTATGCCGACAAGATCCGCAGCGTGATCGGGCATCTGTCGCAGGCCAACCCGGATTACCGGCATCCGTTCCTGATCGAGCGCGAGACGAAGAACGTTGGCGTCATCGTGATTTCGACGGATCGTGGTCTGGCCGGCGGTTTGAATGCGAACCTGTTCAAGCAGACGCTGCTGCTGCTGAAAGAGTGGCAGGGCAAGGGCGCGACGATCAGTCTCGCGCTCATCGGCAGCAAGGGTTCGGCGTTCTTCCGCCGCCTGGGTCTGCCGATTCTCGCGAGCGTCTCCGGCATGGGTGATCGCCCGCACGTGTCCGAGCTCATCGGCAGCGTCAAGGTGATGCTCGATGCGTACAAGGACGGCAAGATCGATCGCCTGTTTCTCGTGAACGCGAAGTTCGTGAACACGATGACGCAGAAGCCGAACGTCGAGCAGTTGCTCCCGGTCGAGGCAGTGGATGTCGCCGACCTGCAGGAGCACTGGGACTACATTTACGAGCCGGACGCGAGCGAAATTCTCGACGGCCTGCTCATGCGCTACATCGAATCGCAGGTGTATCGCGGCGCGGTGGAAAACGTCGCATCGGAAATGGCTGCGCGCATGGTCGCGATGAAGGCCGCGACGGACAACGCCGGCAAGCTCATCGGCGATCTGCAGCTGGTCTACAACAAGGCGCGGCAGGCCGCGATCACCAAGGAGCTCGCCGAGATCGTCGGTGGAGCGGCTGCGGTTTAAAAGAATTCTCGAGGAACTAAGCATGGCCCAAGGCAAAATCACCCAGATCATCGGCGCGGTCATCGACGTGGAATTTCCGCGCGATTCGATTCCGAAGGTCTATGAAGCGTTGAAGCTGGTCGACGTCGACCTCACGCTCGAAGTACAGCAGCAGCTCGGCGACGGCGTCGTGCGCACCATCGCGATGGGTGCCTCCGAAGGCCTTAAGCGCGGTCTGCTCGTGAAGGCGACGGGTGAGTTCATCCTGGTGCCGGTAGGCAAGGCGACACTGGGTCGCATCATGGACGTGCTCGGCGCGCCGCAGGACAACCGTGGTCCCGTCGCGGCGACGGAAAAGCTGCCGATCCATCGTCCCGCCCCGGCGTTCGACGAACAGGCCGGTGGACAGGATCTGCTCGTCACGGGCATCAAGGTCATCGACCTGCTGGTGCCGTTCGCAAAGGGCGGCAAGGTCGGCTTGTTCGGCGGCGCCGGTGTTGGCAAGACCGTGAATATGCTTGAGCTCATCAACAACATCGCCAAGCAGTACTCGGGTCTGTCCGTGTTCGCGGGTGTCGGTGAGCGTACCCGCGAGGGCAACGACTTCTACCACGAGATGGCAGAGTCGGGCGTCATCGACCTGAAGAATCTCGAGAACTCCAAAGTCGCGATGGTGTACGGCCAGATGAACGAGCCACCGGGCAACCGCCTGCGCGTCGCGCTCACGGGTCTCACCATGGCCGAATCGTTCCGCGACGAAGTGCGCGAAGATGGCGGCAAGGGTCGCGACGTGCTGTTCTTCGTCGACAACATCTATCGTTACACGCTCGCCGGCACCGAAGTGTCGGCGCTGCTCGGCCGCATGCCGTCGGCGGTGGGTTACCAGCCGACACTCGCCGAGGAAATGGGCGTGCTGCAGGAGCGGATCACCTCCACGAAGACGGGTTCGATCACCTCGATCCAGGCCGTGTACGTTCCGGCCGACGACTTGACCGATCCATCACCCGCAACGACGTTCGCGCATCTCGACGCGACTGTCGTGCTGTCGCGCCAGATCGCTTCGCTGGGCATTTATCCTGCGGTGGATCCGCTCGATTCCACGAGTCGTCAGCTCGATCCGCTGGTCATCGGCGAAGAACACTACAACACGGCGCGCGGCGTGCAGGCCGTGCTGCAACGTTACAAGGAATTGCAGGACATCATCGCGATCCTCGGCATGGACGAGCTGTCACAAGAGGACAAGCTGTCGGTGTTCCGCGCACGCAAGATCCAGCGCTTCCTTTCGCAGCCGTTCAACGTCGCGAAGGTGTTCACGGGCCAGGACGGCAAGATCGTGCCGCTGAAGGACACGATCCGCGGTTTCCAGGGTATTCTGTCCGGCGAGTACGATCACTTGCCCGAACAGGCGTTCTACATGGTCGGCGGTATTGAAGAAGTTGTCGAAAAAGCGAAGACGCTGCAGTAAGGGCGGAACATGGCCGAAACCAGGCACACCATTCACGTCGACATCGTCAGCGCCGAGGGCGAGATCTTCTCCGGCGAGGCGACGATGGTGTTCGTGCCGGCGAAAGAGGGTGAACTCGGGATCGCGCCGCGCCACGCTCCGCTGCTGTCCCTGGTGAAGGCCGGTGAAGTGCGCGTGCGGACGGTCGAAGGCGAAGAGTTGTCGTTCTACGTGGGCGGCGGGGCGCTGGAAGTGCAGCCGAAGAAAGTGACGATCCTCGCGGATACCGCAGCGCGCGCGAGGGATCTGGACGAGGCATCGGCAATGGCCGCCAAGCAGCGCGCCGAGGAAATGCTCAGGGGCAATATCGACAAGATGCAGCAGGCCGAAGCGCTGGCCGAGCTGTCACGCGTTGCTGCGCAGTTGAGGATGCTCGAGCGGCTGCGCAAGGGTCGCGGCTGATCAGGTCGGGGGATCTTTCACGCGGGTGCGGGACACCGCCATCATGACGCCGATCCCTGCGACCACCAGGCACGTGATGAGAATGTACGGGGACGAAACGCCAGCGATCACCAGTCCCCACGCAATGCCACCAATGAGCAGTGCGAGACCAACGAGATACAATGCGAATGACATGGCGAATTCTCCAGTTCCCTGTGTCTGTTTCACTGCAACTATAACAACCCGTCAGCGGTCCAGGATCAGCCGTACACCCGGCACGACGTAGGCCGACTCCGATAACCGGACTGAGCCTGGAGTAGCACAGCGATTCGACTGGCTCGTCACATCGCGCAGCACGATGCTTCGCGCATCTGCTGACGACGTGGTCGACTAGGCGGCTGAGTAAACCGCGTAGCGGTTTCTGCCAGAAGCCTTCGCTTCGTAGAGCGCATGGTCTGCACGGTGATACAGCAGATCGAATCCCCCCTCGGTGGCACGCGCCACTCCCACGCCCACCGTGACTTCGAACGGTGACGAGCTGCCGCGACTTTCCTCACGCACGGCGCCAAGCAGTTGCGCGGCGATCCGTTCCGCAGCATCGATCTCGCAGTCCGGCAGGAACACGAGAAACTCGTCGCCGCCGAGCCGTGCGGTCACATCGCCATCGCGCAGGCCGCTGCGCAATACGCCCGCAAGGCGCCGGATCACGGCATCGCCCTCTGCGTGGCCACGCGTATCGTTGATGGTCTTGAACAGATCGATGTCGACGAGCAGGCAAGCGTGCGTCCGAGTGTCCGCGTCCGATGTGCTGTTGGAAACGGCGGCGAGGATCGCTGCATTGGCGCCGCGCCGATTGAGCAGGCCCGTGAGCGAATCCCGCATCGCTGACTCGTAGTGCAGCAGGAGTTCCGCCTGTTGGTTGGCATGATGGCGCGCGTACACCACGCCCAGCACCAGTGACAGCAGCAGCGCACCCGCGATGCTCGCGGCTTCGATGTGACGGAACCGGCTTTCTTCCGCGATTTCATAATCAGTCGTGAAGTCGACTCCCACGAACCCCGCGACCTTGCCATTGCTGTCGAGTATCGGTGCATGCCCGGTCATGAAGCTGCCGTAGTCATCCATCTGGAACTGTGGGTTGACGAACGTCCGACCCTCGGCAAGCTCGTCCAGCCAGTTGCTCGCGTATTCCTGACGCAAGGTGAATGGCTCGAGATACTGCGAGGGGCGTAACGCGCGTTCGCTTGCAAAGGCGGAATCCTGGGCGGTATCCAGCACGAAGAACGGCTGACTATCGCGAACGCCCATCGTGTACAGATACTTCGCAGCCGGCCAGGCGCGGTGCAGCTTGAGCAGCGGCGCTAGCGCCGCTGCGCGCAGCTCAGGAGGCGCGGGCGGCTCCTCCACGAGACGGCGGTGCAGATCGCCATCGATGACGGAGGCTGCGAGGCGCGACACCTCCCCGACGCGTTCGCGCATTACTTCGAGCCTTGCGCTTCGGGACAAGGTCTGCGGAATGACGACGATGGCCAGCATCACGATGGCTATCAGGGCCGTGCTGCCCAGAACGATGCGGTAATTCATGCGGACGCGAGCATAACCCGCGAGACGCTTCATGTTGCAGCGGGAATCGCCGCGGTTGCTCGGGACGAGTGAGGCTTCCGCGACGGAACATCACGCAGATGAGGTTGCGAGCAGCAACGTCGTTGCGTAGCCATTCCATCCATCTGCTCAGGATGGTGTTTGCCATGAAACAGGATGGAGCGGCGCATCCATCGGACATATGGTCTTTCGGTACAGTAACTGTAATGCCGCACGCAGATTGACTCGCACATCTGATCGAGCAGGCGAGGCTTGTCCGCCACGATGCATGACACCACAGCTTCGTTTGTCGACTGCTCTCGGCATATACTCAGCAAATAACGGGTCCGCGCAGGGGCAAGCAGCGTTTATGACCAGAACCACAAGATACGTCACGTCGTTTGACGGCCTACTTGATAGTTAGAGACGGCGGCATGGAACTGTTTGCGAAAAGCTTCCCGGTGCTTTGTGATGCCCTTGTGGCAGCATTGCTCAAGGAAGGGCGGGTTGATCTCGCGAATCAGTTCCCATCCGGTGAGGTCGGTCGAGTGACATTCGACGATTCAATTGGCGCCAGCTATGTCCATATTGGTCCCGGCGATATGCCTCATGGCGAAACGGTTACCTTGAACGGATTGCTGTCGGCTGATGTAGATGTCGATGCGTCGGGGAAACTCCAGGGTGTAGAGATTCTTTCAGCGCCGGAGCCGCTGAAAGGCGAGCTTCGGCGCCGTGCTGCCGTCTATCAAATCGTTCGAGCGGACGCGGAAAGATAACATACAGAACGAAACGTGGAGCCCGCTGATATTCGCCGGCCTGCTGTGCGCGTTCGCCGGTTTCATCTTGTACGCGCGACGCGGTAAACAGTAACTGCGCCTCGCGCTCTACAGTCGATCCGGCGCATTACCATCGCGGATACGGTAGCCTTACACGGCTGATACGACGGAACATGAACATCTCGCCCGTCTTCGATACCATGGTTGCCGAAGGCTCGCTGCTCGATACCGGGAGCCCGACGCGTGCCGCAAGTTTGATCAAGTTTGCTCGAGGGCATCGCATGACCAACCCGAAATTTGCAACATGGGCAGTGGCCTGCAGCAGCGCTGCATTGCTGGCGGCGGGGGGTTGCTCGAAGCAACCGATACGAATCGAAGGCTTGAAGCAGGGGCTCGTGCGTAGCGACAAATCCGGCCAACCCGAGGTCTACGAGCAGACCAGCACGATCAAGCTCTTGCCCAACGGTGAATGTGTCGCGAACACGGTCACGCAGCAGTGCACGTGGTTCGGTATCGAGTTCGATTACTCCGGCGCAAAAGCGGGTGCATCGCTCGATTGCACGGCGCGATTGAGCGAGCCTTCGCAGGTGGTCACTCCTTCCAGGGGCAGCGCGAGACAGGCAACGGCGATTCAGTACAAGATTGCACTCCCAACGGTACACGGGCACGTGCGTCACGCGAGCTATGCCGTGAACTCGGCGGATTCCGCGAAGCAGCAGATTGCGGTGTCGTGCACCTACGATGAGAAGCCCGTTTTGTACTATGCGTTCAGTCTTGAACCAGTGAATGCCAACGGCGCTTAGCGTGTTGAGAGATATCCCTGCAGACAATGATGCAGCCGATTCCGAACCGCCCACACACCCCGCGGGAGAGTTCGGCGCGTGGCTCGAGCGCATGCTCGATGTTCTGCGCGGAAGCGCTGCGGCAGATGTACCCTGTGGTACCTGCACGGGATGCTGCACATCGTCCTATCACCTGCTGATCCGCCAATCGGATCGCGCTGCAGTGGCTGCGCTCGGTGAGCGCTGGTTGCTCGAAGCACCCGGACTGCAGCCGGGTGAGTCACTGCTCGGCTTTCACGCGAACGGACATTGTCCCGCGCTCGAGCCGACCGGTTGCTCGATTTATGCGCGGCGTCCTGTCACGTGCCGCGACTACGACTGTCGCGTGTTCGCTGCGGCGGACATCGATGCGGGCGGTGCCGACAAAACCGTGATCAACGCGCGCGTGCGCTCCTGGCGGTTCGAGCACGAGACGGTGCATGCGCTGGAGACTCAGGCGGCGGTTCGTGCCGCGGCAACTTTCATCCGCAGTCAACGTGAGGCGTTTCCAGGCGGGCGCGCGCCGACGTCACCCACGGGAATCGCCGTGCTCGCGCTGAAAGCGTACGGCGTTTTTCTCGAGCCGGTCAACGAGCAGCGTTCGTCCGAAGAAATCGCGCGCGCGATGATCGAGGCGAGCCGCCGCTTCGACCTGGTCAGACCGGCGTAGATTTCCTGCGCCGCGCGATGAGGCGCAGAACCACGATGCAGAACAGCACCATCAGCGCCACGGCTATCAACGGCGCGAGCAAGGCCAGCACCGGCACGAACAGCGCGCCGATCAGTTCGAACGTCGCAAGCACCGGATTGGCGATACCACCTGTCAGCACTGTCGACTTGGCTCGCAGCAGCGATGTGATGCCCTGTGCAATGCCCGCCGCGCCGCCTCCGGCAATCACGGCGATCGGCCATTTCAAGGGGGGTGGTAGATCCACCATCACCGCGGCCGACAGCGCGACCCCGGCCACCAGTGCTGCGGGCGCTGCGACGGCATCGAGCAGGTTGTCCACCGCAGGGATGCTGTACGCCAGCACTTCGGCAACGGTTGCAACCGCGAGCATCGTGATTGCCGGCACAGTGGCGAGCCACGCGAATCCGGGGCTCACGTCCAGATAGCCGAGCTTCACCGCGATGCCGGTCACGAGCAGCGGGGCGAACACGCGCAGCCCGACGGACGCCGCGAGCGCGATCCCGAGTGCGACCGACAATGCTGCTTCAGCACCATTCATTGACTACTCCTGTCAGGGTTCGATCATGCGGCGAGCGCGTTGACCATTCAATGGCGGCATGCTGTAGTCGCTCGCCGCTGAGCCAACCGGAAAAAACGGGGGAGCCGATGAAGTATGCATCCGTTGTACTGAGTGCCGCGCCTCTGATTGCGCGGGCAGCGCGAATGCCGCGGAAGTGAAATTCGGTTCGGGCACGTGGCACAGCGTGACGGCTCTCGGCAAGGTCCAGCGCCAGTACGCCGACCCGGTCAGCCAGCAGGCCGGCTACTTCGGGACGATCGAGGAGGCAGGTGGCAGAGCGATTGTGTCGCTATGCGTGCGCGTCACCCGATCGCAAGGTCACAGAAGCCGAGCACTACTTCGCCGATGTGGACTCGGGCAGGGCTGGGGAACGGGGATATTCGAACGCAAGCCGGATGCGAAGCGCGGCGATGGTAGTCCGTTGCGGTGGCTATGGCTCACGGACATCTCGGCCTGAAAGCAAGTAAGACATGACCACGCCGCTGCGGCTCCTGGTCTCGCTGATCGTTTCGGCAGCCTTCTGGGCGCTGATCATCAAGCTGGCGGCGCGTATCTACCGACATACCAATCTGAGCTGGAAGCATGCGCTGCAGTTCGCGCTGCTGCTGTTCGTCGTGGTATTCGGACTGCAGTTCGGGCTCGCGAGACTGAAAGTCGTCGGCAATCTCTACGTGGGTTTCGCCTCCGGGCTCGTGGTGATCCTGGCAATCGGCGGCTGGTTTCTGAAGGACCGCGCGTTCACGCAACGTGGCGAGAGGATCGGCCTGCAGCATGCGCTTGCATTGTCGACGCTCTTCTTTCTCATCGTCGCAGCGCTCGGACTCGCGCTCGCTGGGGTGATGATGATGCTGACTCAGCAGCGCTGACGAGCGCGGGGGTGAACAGAATACGGTGGCACAGCGCGAATCGCGGTTGCGCTCGACCGAAGCGCATCCGCGGTTTGCGGTACGCTGCGTCCAAATGTTCCTCGATACCGCCGTCGTCATAGACTTCGAAACCACCGGGATGAGTCCGGAGCGGGGCGACCGCATCACGGAAGTCGGTCTCGTGCGTCTGGAAGGTGGCTGCGTCACGGGCCGGTATGAGTCGCTCGTGAACTGTGGCGTGCGTGTCCCCACCTTCATCACTGCGTATACCGGGATCACACAGCAGATGGTGGATCACGCGCCGCGTGTGCAGCAGGTGATCCAGGAGATGCTCGACTTCATCGGCAATGAGCCGCTGGTCGCGCACAACGCATGTTTCGACCGCCGCTTTCTCGGGCGCGAGTGTCTGAACGTCGGCGCGCGAGCGCCCCTCGGCCGCTTCCTTTGTTCATTGCGGCTGGCGCGCCGCGTGTACCCGCAATTCGAGAGCCATGCATTGAGTGCGATTGCCCGTGTGCTGGATATCCAGTATGTCGGTAGCGCGCATCGTGCGATGGCGGACGCCAATGTCACCGCGCAGGTGTTGCTGGAGCTCGGGCGCGCCCTGAAGATGCAATACGCCGCGCTACACATCGACGTCGCGCTGCTGCGTGAAGTCATGGAGATGCCGATCAAGCACGTGCCTGCGCGATTGCAGCGCCGGGTGATGTCTACACCGACGTGAAGGATTCGATCAAGTACGGCCACGGAACACCGGCATGCTCCGTGTGAATCCCCGCGATCAACGCAGCGGGGCAAGGCGCGAATCGTCGTTGCTCGAGCCTTTCACACCAGGGGCTGGCGCGAAGCACTCATGGGTTGCGCGCGAATGAGTCACTCGGTTCAAGTTAGCAGCGCATTTGCCACCAGCCCGCCCAGGTACAGACCCACTCCGAATACTGCGTGATTGGCGAGACTCTGCATCACCGTGATGACGGGCTGTGGCGTCCGACTGGCGGCGATGCCTGCGCCCATGCCCGGCTGCATCACCAGCAAGGGCGCCGCCACCGTGGCAATGCCGACGCACAGAGCTGGAATGAGCTCAGGCCGAAGGATCCGCGCAGGGCCCGTCACGCCGATCAGCGTCGCTGCGAATGCGATGCCGATGAGATAGTGCGCGACCCACCCGATCAGCCGTTCACCCGGGGCCGCTCGCGCGGCGGCGATCCGTTCGTGTCGAAACCTGCCGGCCGGCATATGAGCGAGCCAGCGACCCACCATCGCATAGTCGGGCGCGGGAACGCCCAGCAAGAACCTGCGCACGATCGCCCATAGATCCGTGGTGGCGGTGGCTCCGATGCCGATGATGAGAATGCACGGCAGGTACAGCATGTTCGTCTCCAATTCCATTGCGTTCGGTCGAGGCCGGAGTACAGTGCCACTTCAAGTGCACTTGAGGTCAAGACGTGGGTGATCTCGACATCGCCGAAGTGGCGCAGCGATCCGGGGTTCCCGCTTCGGCGCTGCGCTTTTACGAAGAAAGGGGCTTGATCGCGTCTGTCGGCCGGCGCGGCCTGCGACGGCTGTTCGACCCGAACGTGCTCGAGAAACTGGCGCTCATTGCACTCGGGAGATCAGCGGGATTCACCCTGAGCGAGATTGCGCGCATGTTCGCACTTGATGGCAAGCTGCGGATCAACCGGCACGCACTCACTGCCAAAGCCGATGAACTCGGTGGCAGGATTCGCAGGATGGCCACGGTTCGCGACGGTCTGCGCCACGCCGCGGTATGCCCTGCACGCGATCACCTGCAATGCCCTACCTTTCGTCGACTCATGGGAATATCAGCGGGGAACTTCAAGGCAAGGAGAAAGTCATGGACGTGAGCCAAGCGGCCGCATTGCGTCAAGACCCGTACTGCGAGATCGTAGTGGGGAAAGGAGGGTCGCCATGCTGCTGCAACTCGACAAACTGCCCATTCGACATGTGCCCGACTAGATGCTCTGAATGAGCGAGATAGCCACGATTTACATTGCACTCGTCGGACTGAACGACCAGTGGATACCCGTTCAGGCGATTACCCGCGCCGATGGCACGTTTGAAATCATTTCGCGCACCGAGGATCCTGAAGACGCGAACTGGCAGTTTCCGAGCGGCAGCATCGTCAAGTGCGAAGAGCGTCAGCTTGTCGACGGGGTGCGACGGGTTGCGGTTTCAAGCCTGCCGCCTCGCTCGTTGAAGCTGGTATGGCCGGCAAAGTAGCGGCGCAGCTTGCGTGTGCGCTACTCGTGCTGATGACGGGTATCACCGAAGCTGCCTGCCCGCCGTCAAGGCCTGGCGTCTCCGATGCGGTGGCGGATGCCAAAGCGGCAGTCAAAGTTGCGCAGAGTGCGTGGGCAGTCGTTCATGTGGAGACAGGCACGGCTGGCAGCAACCGCTTTGCGCCGCAGGTCGTTGCCTTGCATCAGCCGTACAACGCGCTTCTGGTGAACGGCGTGTGGATCGTTTCCAGCACTCGGGCTGGCTCGAGGACCGGCTCGCCGCTGGCTGAAGTGTGTAAATCCGACGGATCGGTGAATGTCAGTGTCGAATGAATTTCAACGATAATAGCCGCATGCCCAAGACCAACGGATCGCTCGCGGCAATCGCACTATTGGTCGGTGCGTGCACGCCGCCGTCACCCGTCACCGACCGGATCACATCCGTGACGTTGACACGTACGGACTGCGCGGCAAATTGTCCGGACTACACTGTGCACATCAATCGGGCCGGCCAAGTGGCGTTCATCGGCAGGAAGAACGTGACGTACGCTTCTGCACAATGGAAAGTGGGCGAACGCAATACGCAGATGATCATGGAGAAGGTCGAGCAAGCCGACATCAGCGAAGCGGACGTATCGAAAACCAATCGCAGCGGTTGCCCGCGCTTCCCGGATGTATCCGGATTCGACATCATCGTGGAAGCGCCGAAGGGCAACACGCAGTACGAGATGAATACCTGTCTCACGGTCAAGGGTCAGGCGCAGATGACCGCACTGGCGGCTTTCATCGACAAGCTGACGAATACGTCCAAAGCAATCGTCGCTACCACACCCTGACCGATGCAGATCCGTCGCGACGATCTATCCGGCCCTGCGCATCGTGCACTGCGCGCCGCGCGCGTGCGCAACATGCACCAGTGGTCGCCACCGGACAGCGTGCACGCGCTCGACCTCATGCGCTGCGTTCGCCGACTACACCGAGGATCCGAACAGCGCTTGCTTCTCGCTGCCGCTCTGGGGGTCCGGATCGTTCAGCACAGATGGAAGGCCTTGAGATGACGACATTGACGACCGACCATCAGGCGATGCTCGCGGTCGCCATCGCGGAGGCGCGTACCGGCATCGCCGAGGGCGGCATTCCCATCGGCGCTGCGTTGTTCCACCAGAGTGGTGCGCTCCTCGGTCGCGGACACAACCGTCGCGTACAGGAAGACGATCCCTCCGTACACGGCGAGACGGACGCGTTTCGCAAGGCGGGCCGCCAGCGTCGCTATCAGGACACGATCATGGTCACCACGCTCGCGCCATGCTGGTATTGCAGCGGCCTCATCGTGCAATTCCAGATCGGCAAAGTGATCGTGGGTGAATCAAAGACCTTCCAGGGCGGTATTGACTGGCTGCGCGAGCGCGGTGTCGAGGTGATCGATCTGCAGTCGCAGGAATGCGAGCAGATGTTAGGGGCGTTCATCCACGAGCACCCGGAGATCTGGGACGAAGATATCGGCGCGGCGTGATGTCAGCAGATTTTCTCGTCAACGCCTGGATAGAGCTGCAGCTTGCCGAGCCGGCCAGCGATGAATACGAAAAGCTGTTCTGGTCAATGGAGACCGTCGATCGGC